>NZ_JAKKCW010000012.1:0-13807 GCF_021728455.1 Pseudoalteromonas sp. L23
CTTCACCACAATCAACCAAATTCACCACTTCTACCGTCACCGCTCGGGCTGGCATTACCCGCTGCATACACACTCCATCGTGGGCTTCGAAACAGGTTCTTAACGCCTCGTGGCGGGCAACTATTTGGGTTAGACTGGCTTCTATGGCTGCAATATCCAGTACCCCATCACAGGCCAGTGCTGCTGCAACATTATAATGTTGACTGCCTTCTAGCTTATCGATTAACCACAGCCGTTGTTGTGAAAATGACGCTGGGATCGCACCACTGCGATCTATACTGGTAATAGCAACCAATTTCTCTTGCTGGGCACGGAGTAGCGCTATTAATTCTTGTTTGTTTGCTGTTAATTCAGCTTTTAACTCAGCACTTAACTTGCCTGACTTCTTTTTAAAACGCAGCTGTCCCTGCTCGTCGAGAAATAATGTGACACCTTGTAGGCGCGCTTTCTTTAGAATTTCTAGCACCATTATAATACTCCCTCATCTTCAAATTCGTCATTCTCTGCATCGACTGCTTGTAATGCGAATAGTTGCTCAATCAACTCTGCTTGTTGGCGGATAGTCTGATATTGAAATAATTGGTTCATTTGTGTTACGCACGCAAACTGCTTCTGTAGAGCAGCGCTTAATGACATGACAAGCAGAGAGTTACCTCCAGCTGCGAAAAAGTTACAATCTATACTCGGTGGTTGCTCAAGTCGAAGTACCTGTTGCCAGATAGCTACCAATTGCAATTCAAGATCGGTATTGGCCGCAACAAACTCTTTTGAGTCCTGCATGGGTGCCTCGGGTAGCGCTTTGACATTAATTTTACCGTTTGCACTCAATGGTAGCTCAGGCAAGTCAATCAATTGCGCAGGGCAAAGGTAACTAGGAAGGTTTTGTTGTAGCGTCAGCAATATCTGTGACAAAGTGATATCTGGGTCTATATTGGACTGGTTAAGCACAACATATGAGACTAAGCGCCTATGCTCTTCCTCTCCTGCCATTACGGTAACACCTGCCTTAACCTGAGGTAGCATAAGCAACTGCTGGTTTACTTCTCCCAATTCGATACGAAAACCATGTAGTTTCACTTGATCATCAATGCGACCCACATAGTATAAGCTGCCGTCATACTGTTGCCGAACAAGATCACCGGTACGGTATAATCGCTCTCCAGGCTGAAATGGGTTGTGAACAAAACGCTGAGTAGTCAACCCCGGTTGGTTAAGATAGCCATTCGCGAGACAGCGCCCTCCAATGTGCAATTCACCTACAACACCAGTTGGTACTATCTGCATTGCTTTGTCTAATACATATAGCTGGGTATTTTCCATAGCGTAGCCAATAGGGAGCGAATCAGCCTGTCCTAGCTCAAAATCATTTAGCCGCGCGATACAACAACCCACAACGGCTTCGCTTGGTCCATAATGATTGTATATGGTGGCATTTGGAAAGGTATGAGTTAATTGGGCGAAAAGCGATACCGGAAACAACTCACCGCCAATCACAAAGACATGCTGACTTTGACATACCTCATCACCCATAATGAACATTAACGCTCTGGCATGCATAGGTGTTAATCGCAACAACAAAGGCTGAGTACTTGGTCGCGCAAGTCGCTTGGCAAGCTCGGTTAAAACCTCATCATGGTGACCACTTAGGTCGACCGTACCACCGCACAATAATGGTAGAAGTAATGCAGGCAAACTAATATCAAAGCCGTAAGACGTCACCAAGAACGAGCCTACTAACTCAACGTCATAATAATTCTGCAAAGCAAACTGGCAGTAATCAAGCAATGCCCGATGCGAAACCTCAACCCCTTTAGGTTTACCTGTTGAACCTGACGTATAAATAACATAAGCGGGGGTTTGAGCTTGGTAAACTGAACTGCTTGGCAGACTACTATACTCGTGAAACAACCAATCGCTAAGTGTTAGATCCGTCACCTGGCATGGTTGACTTTGCCAGCGCGCCCAATAGGCTTGTGAAATGAGTGCCATATCAAGCTTTGCATCGTTAACTATGCTATTGAGACGCTCCCCTCGGTTTGACAAATCAATCGGAACAAAACAAGCATTAATTTTCAAAGCAGCGAGAATTGCGACCAATATTTCAGGACCACGATCAAGGTATAAGCCAATTCGGCTACTTTCCCCGACTTGTTGTTGACGCAAGTAGTTGGCCAGCTGCTCTACTTTTTGGGCCAACACTTCATAACTGAACTCCTGCTCATTATAGCGCGTAGCGATAGCCTTAGGGTGAGCTGCTACTTGCTGATAAAATAATGCTAATAAGGATGTATCGCGACCTTTAAGGTTAACAACACCACACTGCTGCGAACGCTCACTTTGTTTCGTAGTTAACTGTAATTGCCCAAGTGCGACTTCAGGGTTGGTCAGCGTTTGAGCCAGTACGTGCTTTACGCTATTCACAACGTTTTGTATCGCTACCGCTTCAAATAGACTCGTATCATAATCAAACTGTAATAACAGCTTTCGCTCGTGCTCTATAACACGCAATGAAAATTCAAACTTACTTTGCTGATCACTAAACTCGATGGGCTTAAGGTGTTCGGTAAAGGTGCTTTCATCTGAGACTAGCGCCTTTTGATACGTAAACAGAACCTGCACCAAGGGGTTATAACTCGTAGTGCGCTGTGTCGTAAGCTGCTCAACTAGCCACTCAAAGGGCGTCTCTTGATTGTCTAAGGCGGCAACATCAGTACTTTTTACTTGTTGTAGATAATCACTAAAGCAGCACTCAGATTGATAATGAGTACGCAGCACCAAGGTGTTAACAAATAAACCAACCACGCTGTCAAAATCTTTGTGTGGTCGATTAGCCACTGGCGTTGCAATAGCATAATCATCACTATTGTTATAGCGGCATAGTACGATGCTCAAAACAGCGTGTAAGTACATAAATGCTGTCGTATTAGTCGCTGATGTTGCTTTTTTCATTAATTCGAATAATTCACCCTCGACCTCTATAGTCATGGTTTGGCTTTTATGTGCAGCAAACTTCCCACGGGGCTTATTCAGTGGCAATGAACTTAGCATGGGCATATCACTTAGCTGCTCTAACCAATATTGATTTTGTCGCGCTAACCGCTGCTGCTGAGCTTCACTGTGCTGCCATAATGCATAATCAGCGTAATCGACTGTGGGTGCAACTAGTTGATGCGCTTTCCCCTGCTGATAAGCCTGATACAGCGAATAAAACTCTTGAGCAAGGACCTCCATAGACCAAGCATCTGTCGCAATATGGTGGACACAAATTAGCAAGTAACAACTTAGCCCTGTCGTAACATAAGTTGCTCTGATCGGAATGGATGTAGCAAGTTCGAAGGGGAGTTGCGCTAATGCTTTTAGTCGCTCGTCGACTGCGCTTTGGGCGCATAGCTGCTGTTCATTTAGCTCGGTAATAGTAAACTTAGGTCGTGAGACCACGACTTGCGTTATTTCTTCTTCCTGAGTACGGTAAATCGTGCGTAATGCTTGGTGACGCTCTATCAACTCATTCATAACTTGAGTAGCCAGCGCAAGGTTAAACTGTTTGCCAACTTGGAAAAGCAAATGCATGTTGTAGTGCGTACTTTTACCATCGTGAAGCTGATCGATAAACCATAAACGGCGCTGTTGTAATGATAATGGCAATGACTGTTGTGATTTTTTACGTCTCGGAATAACGTGCTGCTGACTTGTTTGCTTTTCATCAATCAACCGACTCAACGCCGCGATAGTATTATGTTCAAAAATATCTCGAAGCGACAAAGTGGAATTGAATTTAGCGTTTAATTCATTTACTAACCGTAAACTTAATAATGAGTGACCACCAATATTAAAAAAGCTGTCATGAACTGAAATATCAGAGTTAAGCCCGAGTATTTGTTGCCAACTCTCCATCACACTGTGTTCACTCTCCGACTCAGCTGGTACAAAATCAATATCTGTAACCACATTCAAGTTAGCTAGCGCTGACTTATCCACTTTGCCATTTGGAGTTAGAGGTAAAGCAGAGACACACTCTATACGGTCAGGGATAAGATAACTTGGGGCACGCATAGCGAGTATATGGCGCCACTGTGATACGCTCTGCTGTTTATCTTGGCATGTAGATGAACACACAACAAATGCGACCAATAATTCGGTTTGACTGCGACATTGTTTAACCACCGCCACTTGCTGACAACCCGCGAACTCGCGAATTAGTCGTTCAACTTCTCCAAGTTCAATACGATGTCCTTTTATTTTGACCTGATCGTCGTTACGGCCAACATAGATGAGCTCACCCGTGTCCTGCCAACGAACCAAATCGCCGGTTTTGTATGCCCTAATAGGTGTCGTTAAAAAGGACACTTCCACAAATCGTTGCTGCGTTAGCTCCGGACGATTTAAATAGCCTGGTGTCACTCCTTCACCAGCAATTAATAGTTCACCCACAGCACCATGTGGCATTAGCTGTTGAAATTCATCCACAACGTAAACTTGAGTGTTCGCGACAGGGGCACCTATCGTGACAGCTTGTGGCTTCACTTTAGCCGCACAAGACCACACCGTACATTCCGTTGGCCCGTACATATTAAACACTCGCTCAGGCAGAAGCGCACAAAGTTGCTGAGCAAGGTCATCATTCAGAGCCTCTCCACCAACCAGTAGCAATTCCAGCTGCTGTAATGCATCTCGACCCGAGTCACTGTGTAGTAATTCACGTATATAGCTAGGCGTCGCTTGAAAGTGTGAAACTTGGTGTTGAAGGATTAACTGAGCAGGATCCCAATCGTTCTCAAAACGTTGTGCCAACATATTCGTTTGACAATCGTGCTGTATAAAGCGTTCTTGAATTGTTGCTACACAAGATAACTGCTGCGGTGTGATGGAGGCATGTTGTTGAGACGTGTAAATAACTACAACTGCATTAAAGCCCATCTTGCCAAAGAGAGCTAATTGCGCCAGAGCCATATCACTATCTTCAAGCGTGCAAAGCGCTCCCGTTTGTTCATTGCATTCGCTAACGGGCAGATAGAGTACTCTGCTGCTAGCCGCTTGCTGAATAGTGTTAAATGCCGCAACTTTTGTTGCTAGTTCTGAAAGCTCGCTTCCTTGATATAGCACCGAAAGTCCAGCTCCGCTTCGCGCCGCCTGCTCATATTCTTGCTCTGTGGCTCGACAGTTTAAGCCGAGGTTTTCAGTATCAGAATGTAAGCAAGAAACTCGATCACCAACATAGCTTGAAAACTTCGCAACAGATAACTCTTTTGCATCGAGTAATGCCATATCTGATTTGCATAAATGCACCTGTGCGAGCTTTTCACTTGCGATACTCTGTGGTCGCTCTGGCTGGATGATTACCTTGGCTCCAGAGGCTAAGCTCCAGAATAGCTCGAGCACAGAAATATCAAAGCTAATGCTCGTGCTAGCTAACCAGGTTATATCTGACGAGTTGCTTGGTAGCGATGTGCTCATCGCGGTAAAAAAGTTAAGTACGTTTCTGTGGCTCACTTTGACGCCCTTTGGCTTGCCCGTGGAGCCACTCGTATAGATCACATATGCCAAGCTATCTGAGGTGAGTTGATTAGTATAAGAAACGGGGTTTGTCGACGCCTGTAAGTCTAGGTATTCAACCAAGTGAAGTGCAGCTGATACATTGTTACTGAATAATGGTTGTAACGATTGCGTCAAAATTAAGTGCTTTAATTCGCTATCTTGAACAATATAATTCAGCCGCTGTGGTGGGTAGCTGGGATCTAAAGGCAAATAAGCACCACCAACTTTTAAAATAGCCAACATATTAATCAGCATAGATAAAGAGCGCGGTTGACAAATCCCAACTAAATCTCCAGGCCGGATCCCTCTTTGATACAACTGTTTAGCAACACATTCAGATTGCGCATTTAACTGTGCAAACGTTAAGTTTTCATTGTTAAAACAGACAGCTACTTTATCGGGCTGCGTAACACTTTGGTATTCGATGGCATGTTGCAGTAACCCCTCACTATCAAACGCTTGCGAGGTACAATTTAGCTGTTGCAACAAATAGTCACGTTGAGATTCTGGTAACAAGTTGTAGTGATAACAAGCTTGTTGTTCAGAATCGATGACGCCATCAACCAATTGTGCAAATTGCGCCATCATCTGCTCGATATATTGCTGATGAAACAACTCAGTACGGTATTCGACTGTAAGCTGCAGACCCTCTGATTGTTCACGTGCATGCCAAGTCAATTCATACTTAGCTACCGATTCTGAATGTAACTGTGGTGTCATGGAAAACGGCAAATCGCCAAGAGGTAACGCTTCGTTCGCCGTATTGTCCAGAATCAACATGATTTGAAACAACGGGGAATAATTCAAACTGCGTTCAGGAGCTAGCATTTCGACCAGTTGTTCAAATGGCGTAGCTTGGCGGGACAATGCCTCTAGGTTAACTTGCTTTACTTGTTCTAAGAACGTCCCAAAACTCTGCTTAAGAGAGCACTCCACTTTTAACACTAGGTTATTTATAAAAAAGCCCACAACGTTATCCAACTGCGGGTGACTACGATTTGCAACCGGGGTTCCAATAACCACTTGCGAATGCTGAGTATGACGGCAAATTAACAGACCCAATAAACCATGCAATACCATAAAAAGCGTCGCATTGTGTTTGCCCGCAAGTTGCTTTAAACCATTCAACTGTTTCTGATTCAATAGCCATTGCAGATTGTTTCCAGCAAACGTTTGCTGATTACTTCTCGCTTGATAAATGGGTAACTGATGGACAGCATCAATATCTGCAAGCTGTGTAAGCCAATAATCTAGGTGCGCTTTATGCTCATTCGATGCAAGTTGTTCATGGTGCCACGCGGCATAATCACTGTATTGAATATCGATCACAGGAAGCGCTTCAGTGTCAACACCCAGCTTTTGTTTATAAATAGTAATAAAGTCGCGTAATAGAATATTCATCGACCAAGCATCTGTCGCGATGTGATGTGTAGTGAGGAGTAACGTGCCGTGCTGCTCACCTCGCTTGACATAAGTCCCGCGCAACAGACAATCTCGACTTAGATCGAATGGTATGGTTGCATTTTCTAATCGCACAGTCTCAAGTTGATACTGCTGCTCAGCGATAGACTTTCCAGTCACATCTAGTAATACTAGTTGAAAAGCTTCTTGCGTTAACTGTAGCTGTGGTTGAGCATCTATTGTGACAAAATTCATAAGTAATGCCTGATGACGCTCTAGTAACTGAGTCAAGGCATACTCAGCAATATCGACATCAAACTGGCCGCAGATATCCAACGCAAATGGCATATTATACTGAGCCTGGTTGCTTTCAATCTGCGACAGTAACCACAACCGCTGCTGCGCTACAGAAAGCGGTTTAACCATATCCGTCTCCAGTCGCTTAATTGGTTCAAGCGCTAGATCTTCACTTTTCTGTATAAACTTAGCCAAGTCACGAATAATTGGGTGATTAAAAATATCTTTTAACTGTAGTTTCTTACCCAGCTGTGTACTCACATGGTTGATCAACCTAACCGCTAACAGTGAATGCCCCCCCATTGCAAAAAAGTCACTGTTAGGCGCAATATCTGTTCGTGATAACAG
Source organism: Pseudoalteromonas sp. L23 (assembly GCF_021728455.1). Lineage (NCBI taxonomy): Bacteria > Pseudomonadati > Pseudomonadota > Gammaproteobacteria > Alteromonadales > Pseudoalteromonadaceae > Pseudoalteromonas > Pseudoalteromonas sp. L23. The sequence continues at coordinate 7,582 of NZ_JAKKCW010000012.1, forward strand.
CTGCGTGCAAATATCCAGCAACTGCATCTCAACCAAGCTCTCCGGAGCAAGTCGTGAAGTTTGTTGCAACGTTTTGGGATCAGGTAATGCCCGTCGGTTAACTTTGCCATTACGACTTAGCGGAAAGTCATCAAGCGCAATATAGCAATGCGGTCTCATGTACACAGGTAGCCTAGCAGCGGCAAGACCTTCTAGCTGGTTGCGCACGGCCTCAACATCTTCATGTTGAGGCACGAAATAACACACAAGATACTCATTTTCTTGGTTTCTATTAACGTGTGCGATTAATCGTTGAACACCATCACAGCCCTCCAAAAGCGTTTCAATCTCGCCAAGTTCAACTCGATGCCCACGAATTTTAACTTGTTGATCATTACGACCAATGAACTCCAACCGCCCTTGACTATTCCAGCGAACTAAATCCCCTGTTTTGTAGTAACGTTCGGACGAGCCGCTCTTTAAAACATCTACAACAAAACACCTAGAGGTTAACTCTGGCCGTTGCCAATATCCCTTCGCCACACCGGTACCTGCAATCCACAATTCGCCGATGCCTCCGGGCACTTGAAGTTGCTGTTGTTCGTTTAATACCAGCAACTGAGTATTGGTCATTGGCAGACCTATCGGTACAGTGCCGTTTCCTGACAATGGTAAATCATTGAATGCATGTATGCAGCAGCCCACGACAGTCTCTGTTGGACCGTAATGGTTATATAACAAACTGTTAGGAAACGTATCACCTAATGCTAAAGCTACTCTTTGCGATAGGGCCTCACCACCTATCACCAATACACAAGGGGCAGTGATCACTTGGCCCTTGAGCGCATCGAGTAAGGCCTGACAATGGCTAGGAGTTAATCGCAATAATACCCCTTCAAGCTCAAGTTGCTGTAATTCGTTCAGCAAAGCAAAAATCACATCATCTTGTGGCAATAATGTCACACATCCCCCATGTAATAAGGGTAAGTAAAGACTAGGTACACTGATGTCAAATGCCGGCTCAGTAACGAGTAGAGAGCCCACGAGATGGTCTTGGTAATAAAAATCACTGGCAAAGGCGCAATACTGCTGTAATCCCAACTGAGTAATTTCAACTCCCTTGGGTTGACCAGTAGAGCCTGATGTATAAATTAGATAAGCACTATCACTTAACTGAGTTGGCGGTAGCGAAGATGGTGTAAACTCACTTAGCCAGTCTGGCGTTAAGCAGTCATCCATCAACATTACATCATACCCTTCGCTAGATACTGTTTCGAGAAGTGCACTTTGGGTTATCAATAGTTCGGCATCAACATCTTTTAATACATATTCCAACCTTGTCTTACCACTCGATTTATCTAATGGGATATATACGGCTCCCGCCAGCTGTACTCCGATAAGGGCGACTAATAGCTCCACACTTTTAGGCAGTAATAGCGCAACATGATCACCATGACCTATTTCTTGTTCTGATAAGCAGCCAGCTAAATTTTTCGCTTTGGCAATTAATTCGCCATAACTTAGTGTCGTATCACCTGCTCGAGCTGCGATTCGTTCCGGTGCACTCTGAGCCTGAATTAATATCTGCTGTACAATGGGAAGTTCTGTATCAGTAACTTGCTGCTCACCTGTTCCCATTGATAGGAGCGATTGTCTTGTTTCTTCACTCAACAACGAAGGTAATGATTGATTAGATTGGTGTTCAGGCAACGCAGTTAGCAATTGCACCATAGCTGTTGATAACCGCTCCACTGTCACTTGGTCGAATAATTCACTTTTATAATTCCAGTCAAGGATTAGGCTTCCTTGCTCTTCAAATATGCTAAGGTCCAAGTCATAACGCACAGCTCCCTCTCGCAACGGTAAAGCGCGAACAATCAAGTCCGTCAATTCAAATTGAGATTGTTGATAATTTTGTAGTACAAACTTGATTTGGGCTAAAGGGTTGTAGGCTAAATTGCGGGAAGGCTGCACAGCCTCTACGACTTGGTCAAAAGGTACCTCTTGATGACCAAAAGCCTGCTGTACTCGGCTTTTATTTTTAGCTAAAAATTGCCAAAAATCACCATCTTCAGGGATCTCCGAACGCAGCACTATTGTATTGAGAAAGCAGCCGATCAAGGACTGAACTTCCTCTCGTTCTCTTCCCGCCACAGGTGTCGCCATCACAATATCATCACTACCACTAAATCGGCCTAAAACAAAAGCAAATGCAGACTGCAATAAGGTAAAGAGCGTCACATTGTGGCTTTTTGCCAGCTTGACTAACTGCTCGCTCAGTTTCTTGCTCAAAGGAACTTGCATTTGTTTAGATGTAAAATTTTGCTGTTTAGGGCGTGGTCTATCGAGTGGTAGGCTATGTACCTCTGGAGCTTCGGCTAAATAGTCATGCCAAAACTCTAATTTCTGTTCAAGTACTGGCTGATCTAAATGTTGCTTTTGCCAATAGGCATAGTCAGCATACTGTATTGGTAAAGCAGTTAACTGCACTGACTGGCCAGTCGCTAACTGGTGATAACTGGTCACAAATTCTGATGACAGCACTTCCACTGACCAGCCGTCTGCTGCAATATGGTGAACAGCGAAAAGTAAGCAATGCTGTTTGGCATGACGTTTAACAAGCGTTACCCGCAATACTAATTCAGCACTCAAGTCGAATGAGTAACGTGACTCTTTAGTTATCAACTGTTGTAGTTTAGTCTCATATTCTGCGGCAGAAAGCAGGCTATAGTCTTCTTGAAACAGAGGTATCTCAAAGTCTTGATGTAAAAACTGCAGCGTTTGATTTTGCTGCTCAACGTAACCACACCGGAGCACTTCGTGACGGTTGATTATTTCAGCCAAAGCCTGACTAACCTTATCAACTCGCAACTCACCTTCTAACTCGAATGCTGCAAAAATATTATATTCGCTACTCTCGCCACCACCAAGCTGGTGTATAAACCACAATCTCGCCTGCGCCAAAGACAAAGGTAGATACTTACTGTCAGGACGAGGAGTGATAGCACTAACTTTAGGACGTTGGATACTATGTTGTAGATACTGGATAATATCGTCTTTGTGTGCAGAAATTTCATTCTTTAGCTCAGAGGTCAACGCTCCTTTTGGCGCCGTAAATTTTAGCTTTTGCTCTTCAAGATAAAGTTCGATCCCTGCAGCTAGCGCTTTTTTTATTATTTTTTGAACCATTAAAATTCTCCAGATTCCATATCTTCCGCAAGCTCAGCCTCGGTATTTGCGCCAGTGTTTTTGTTAGCCAGTTCAACAGCTAATGCAATCTCAGCTACGGTTGGATACGTGAATAAAAACAGCAGTTCCAGCTGTACACCGAAACCGTTTTCTATCGCATTTTTAAACGCGACCAGTGAAATAGAACTACCTCCAAGCTCGAAGAAGCTATCATGCACTCCTGGGGAAGTTTGTAACCCCAAAGTCAGTTGCAATATATCCACAAGCTTCTCTTCTAGTTCATTGCTCGGCGCCATATAGCGACTATCACTATGCGCAATGGGGGTGGGTAAATTAGCTTTGTCAATTTTGCCATTATTTGTTAACGGCAATACGTTGAGCACAGCCCACCGACTAGGCTGCATATAATGAGGCAACCTATGCTTGAGCCACCCCTTCACATCACTGATAAGGTCACTATGATCTTGGCAACTGTGACTAACCAACCAAGCGTCAAGGTGCTGATGCTGTTTAGTGGTATTAAGCAGCACTACCGCGCTATCCAACCGCTCATGCTGAGCTAAGTTTTGCTCCACTTCAGGCAACTCAACACGGTAACCTTTATATTTGACTTGAGCGTCTCTGCGACCTAAAAACTCAATGTTTCCGTCATTACGATATCGAGCAATATCTCCAGTGCGATACATTCTTGAACCAAGATCTTGCTCCAGCAAATCTGCAAAAAATACCTTTGCCGTTAACTCATCTTTGTTCCAATAGCCTCGGCTGACTTGATTTCCACCAATATAAATCTCTCCTTTTACACCAGGAAGCTGTAGTTGTTGCTGATTATCGAGTATATAAATACGGTTATTCGCATCCGCTTTGCCAATAGCCAAAATTTCACCATAATAGCCATCAGGCTTTATCTCTAAGTGCGAAACAGTGACGGTGGTTTCAGTTGGACCATAAGAGTTAACTAACTTTGGAAGCTTCCCTTGATGTGCAAACCAGCGCTCAACACAGCCAGCCTGTAACCCTTCACCACCAATAATGACTGTTTCCAGCATATTAGGTAATGACATAGTAGGCGCCTGCATAAGTTGATGGAAAAATGCCGTTGGCAAAGTGATTAGATTGATACGTTGCTGTTCACAAAGCGCCCAAAATGTTGCCGTACTCGATAGCCAGGTATCGTCTCGTAGTACCAACGTCCCACCTGTCATTAAGCTGCCAAATATCTCCTCAATGGACATATCAAAATTTACAGCACTAAATTGCAGTATGCGTTTAGTCGAGTCGAGTCGGTAGCGGTCTATAAAGCCTTCGACAAAAGCAGCTAAATTTTGGTGCTCCACCATCACGCCTTTAGGGTTACCGGTGGATCCTGATGTATATATTAGGTACACCAGTTGCTGTGGGGCGATGCAGATTTGGGGCGCATTCGGTTCATGATCTTGGAATATTGCGTGATCTTCACTTAAATTCTGTATCACATAATCGGATTCTGCTTGTTTGTAACTCTCATGGTCATCACCCTCAGGTAATAACAAAAGCTTTGGTTTACTATCGGCCAAAACATAAAGAGACCTAGCTTTTGGCTGCGCTCTATCCAGCGGCACATATGTCGCACCAGCTTTCATAACCGCGAAAATAGCGACCATAAACATTGCCGATCTTGGCAGGCAGATTGCTACTCGATCTTCTGTTGTAATTCCCTCTTGTAAGAGATAATTTGCGAGCTGATTTGAGTGGGATTCTAACCAAGCATAAGTATACTCCTTGCCATTATCTACTATGGCAATATTATCGGGGAACCGAACAGCATTATTCGATAACCGCTGAGGCATCAACAAAGTTGGAGTAGCTTGCAATACGCTTTGAGGCCGACCAAGTAAACGCCTCTTATCATCATTAGACATAAGTGATAACTCGGCAATGGTTGCATTAGGTTGCGTTACAAAAGCCTTTAAGATATTTAAGAAATACTCGCTCCATTTGGCAACATCACTAGAGTGGTAAAGCTCATTTAGAAACTCTATATGGCAATCTAAGCCATGTTCTGTTTGCTCTGCAGTTAGCACTAAATCAAATTCTGAATGACCATTCGTCCGTATCAGTTCATTCATTTCGAGAGCAGGTATCTGCGCAGCCTCATACTTATTGTGAAGTGCTAACAATGTTTGGAATACGGGATGCTGATATGAACTTCTTGGCGGGTTCAAACGCTCAATTATTTGCTCCAACGGAGCATCTTGATTGGCAAAAGCAGAAGTGCTTTTCTCACTCACATGAGAAAACAACTCGATAATAGTCATCTCCGACTGTAATTCAACTTTCAAGACAACGGTATTGACGAACAGTCCAATTAGATCAAAGCAAGCCGCATGCTGCCTCCCAGCAACAGGGAGTCCTATCTGTAATGACGAGCTGCCGGTAAGCTTAGCTAGCAAAATAGCCCATGCTGAACTTAACAGCATATTGAGTGTTATCTTTTGATCTTTTGCTATCAGTTCTAATTCAGAGCTAAAAGAAGGCAATAAAGAAAAACTGACTTTGCTGGTACTACCCCTAAGTTTTTCTATTGTCCCGGTGTCACTAGGCAGTTTTAAATCTTCACCACGCTCGGCTAACTCAGTAACCCAGTAGTCTAGCTGTGACTTGAGCTTTTGTTGCTGCTGACTTGCCAGCTGCCAATCAGCATAATCACTATACTGAATTGCTAAAGGAGGAAGTACCGCGGCCTCCCCTCTTTGCAATCCTTGATAAAGTGCCGCAAACTCTCGATGCAATATCTCTACCGACCAACCATCTGCGATGATGTGGTGAAGACTGATCATCAGCACCGCTTCCGTTGCACTTTGCCTGACCAAACTCGCTCTAAATAATTGCCCTGCTGTTAGGTCAAAACCTCGCTGTCCTTCTTCTGCTTGTAGTGTCTGTATCTTATGCTGCTGTGTTGCAGGCGCTAGTGATGTTAAATCGTAATACTGTAAGACAAACCTGACCTCACTTTCCACGACTTGCCTAGGCTCACCTTCATGGCTGATGAAACGGCTTCGCAATATATCATGCCGTG
>NZ_JAKKCW010000012.1:13907-179597 GCF_021728455.1 Pseudoalteromonas sp. L23
CAATAATGCCTTGTAATGCCTGCTCTATATAGTCAGCTGCTATTACTCCTCGCAACTGTAATGTTGAACTCATCACATAATGCGCACTGCCAGGTTGCATCTGTTCAATAAACCACAAACGCTGTTGTGCATATGACAAAACCGCCGGCTCTGAACTGCTTCGTTTTGTGATCAATGTTTGTTGTGAGTGTTCCGCTGCGTCTATTGTTGCCGCTAGGCTAACTAAGTCTGGCTGAGCAAATATGTCGCCTAAACCTAGCTCTACTGCAAACGTTGAGCGGATCTCAGCTTGTAGCTTTACACTTAATAAGGAATGCCCACCTAGCGCAAAAAAGTGTTGTTCTAAACCAATATCCCCCGCTTCTATCCCCAACAATTCAGCACATATTTGTACCAATCGTCGCTCTGTTTGACTTGTCGCAGTTATTCGTTTCGTTGCTTGCTGATGTGGACTAGGTAGCGCACTGCGGTCCACTTTACCGTTTGGCGTCAATGGTAAACGCGGTAATGTCACAACCTGTTTTGGTACCATGTATTCCGGTAAGACAGTCGCCAATTGCTGCTGTATGTCACCATGACTGTCTTCTTTGTCACTGACAATATAGGCAACTAAACGGCTCTGCTCCTCTTCGCCCACTACCAGCACCACCGCTTCTCTAACACTTGGTAGCGCTAATAATTGCTGCTCTATTTCCCCTAATTCAATGCGGTGACCACGCACTTTAACCTGGTGATCGGCCCGACCAATCACTTCAAACTCACCTGACACCGTCAATCTGGCCAAGTCTCCCGTCCGATATAATGGTCGTGCTGTGCCGTCTGGGGCAATTCCTGTAATAAAGCGAGTCGCAGTTAACGCCTCTTGGCCGAGATAACCTAAGCTGACTCCCTCTCCACCTATATATAATTCTCCAGTACAGCCATGCGGTTGTAGTTGATAACTATCACTCAGCACATAAAGTTGAGTGTTTGCAATTGCCCGACCAACTGTCACTTGCTCGGAAGTTACTTTACTGGCTGCTGACCAAACTGTCGTTTCCGTCGGCCCATATAAGTTCCATAAAACCTCACCTTGCGCCTGCAATGCTTTACTGAGGTGATTATCAAGAGCTTCCCCGCCACATAAAATTGTTAAACCTGATATGGGCTGCCAGCGCCCTTCCGCCAGTAACATTTTCCAGCTTGCGGGGGTTGCCTGCATCATATTGATATCACCTCGGTGTAAGCGTGAAATCAACGCTCCCGGGTCCCGCCGCATCGCATTATCCGCTAAGTATACCGTCCCCCCAACTAACAAAGGTAGAAACAACTCTAGTACATGAATATCAAAGCTAATGGGAGTCACCGCAAGTAACTTAGTATCTGAACTCGCACTCAATAACTCTGCCATTGCCGTTAAAAAATTCACGGCATTATGATGGCTTACCATCACTCCTTTAGGTTGGCCTGTGGAGCCTGACGTATAAATAACATAAGCGCATGCTCCACTTTCAAGACGCTCCGCTTCCCACTCTAACGACCCTGCACAGCTAAGTAGCTGTTCAACATCATAGTATGGCACTGTGCTTGGCAGTTGTTCACAGACCGAAGACTCACTAATTACAAGGCATGCTCCGCTATCGTTAATCATGTGCGTTAAGCGTGCATTCGGATACTCTGGGTCTAATGGAACATAGGCTGCGCCAACTTGCCACACCCCAAGTAAAGTGGGCAATAACATGATGGTGCGTGGTAAACAAACCCCCACCCGTTGACCTCGTTTCACACCAACCTGCCGAAGCCCTTGTGCAATATGTTTCGCATGTTCAAACAATTGCTTATAGTCAAGCTGTTGCTCAAGGCAGCGTACCGCTATTGCATTTGGGTGGCATTGACCCGCCTGCTGTAGCAGGGTTATTACCGTCTGCTGTGGAATGTGACTACAAGGTCCTTGTCCTTGCCGGATAAGATCAGCTTGCTCGTGCTCTGTTAATAATGACAACAGGCCAATATTTTGCTCCACAGGGGCGTGGACTAAAGCCATGAGCAATCGCGCTAAGTGCACCAACAAGGTATTCGCACGTGACTCACTAAAGAGTTGTTGGTTATAAACAAGATTAATAACCAGTTCGGAGTCTTGCCAAAAGGCATTAAAGGTTAAATCATATTCACTAAAGAGTGCTTCTGGCTGGCACTCAGTTATAGTGATGTCAGCAAGATCCAAACTCGCCTGACGTTGGCTGTGTAAATTCAACATGATTTGGAACAACGGCGCGTGCGCTTGACTACGCTCAGTTTGCAATTGCTCAACCAACTTCTCAAAAGGCACAGCCTGATGTGCTTGTGCATCCTGATTTACGGCTCGGATTTGCTGACAAAAATCAGCTACCGACTGCTCCCCATGACAATCTAGCCGCAGAACAACATTATTAATAAAGCATCCAATTAATGGCTCTACTTGGGATGATAAACGATTGGCCACTGGGCTACCGATAACGATATCGCGATTGTTACTGTGGCGGCTCAATAGCATTCCCAAGGCGCCATGTAACAGCATAAATAGCGTCATTTCTTGCTGCTGTGCAAAGGTTTTGAGCTGCTCTGCCTGTTGTGCCAAAAGCACAGTGCCAACCTGTTTGCAGGCAAAGGATTGACTTGTCGGGCGTGCTCCGTCACAAGGTAAGTCATGGCGCTGGGGTAAGTCAGTTAATTGTTCCAACCAGTAATCGACACTGGGTTGTAGTACTTCTTTACCCTGTTGCTGCTGCCAATCAGCATAATCACTATACTGAATAGCTAAAGGAGGAAGTACCGCAGCCTCCCCTCTTTGCAACCCTTGATAAAGTGCCGCAAACTCTCGACGCAATATCTCTACCGACCAACCATCTGCGATGATGTGATGAAGACTGATCATCAGCACCGCTTCCGTTGCACTTTGCCTGACCAAACTCGCTCTAAATAATTGCCCTGCTGTTAGGTCAAAACCTCGCTGTCCTTCTTCTGCTTGTAGTGCCCGTATCTTATGCTGCTGTGTTGCAGGCGCTAGTGATGTTAAATCGTAATGCTGTAAGACAAACCTGACCTCACTTTCCACGACTTGCCGAGGCTCACCTTCATGGCTTATAAAACGGCTTCGCAATATATCATGCCGTGCAATAATGCCTTGTAATGCCTGCTCTATATAGTCAGCTGCTATTACTCCTCGCAACTGTAATGTTGAACTCATCACATAATGCGCACTGCCAGGTTGCATCTGTTCAATAAACCACAAACGCTGTTGCGCATATGACAAAGCCGCCGGCTCTGAACTATCTCTGGGCTCAATTATTATGGCTTTATTAACACCAAGGGCTGCGCTATCAATAAACTGGGCTAACGAGCTAAGCGTGCTGAATTGATATGCTTGAGCTGCAGAGAAGTCAATATTAAAGTAGGTAGCAACGGCTGTTGCCATTTTTATCAAAGAAAGTGAGTGCCCACCCAAACCGAAAAAGCTGCTATCTCGGCCAACAGCTTCACACACAATACCTAGCTTATCAGCCCATAATTCAGCTAACGCAATTTCTGTAGGTGTTATTGGCGGTTGTGTAGTCTGTATCTGTGGTTTTGGCTTTGGTAATCGCTCACGATCTATCTTGCCATTTTGAGTTAAAGGCCAATCAGCAACAATAACGATAGCTTCAGGCACCATATAACTGGGCAATTGTTGCTGCAAGTGTACCCGAAGTAACTCTACTAATTGTTTATCGGTGTCGTTGATGGGCTGAACATATGCAACAAGCTGTTTATCAATAGCGCCTTGCTGTAACACCACCAAACTACTCGCTACACCGTTGAATTGGTTAAGACAACTTCGGACTTCATCCAGCTCTACGCGGAATCCACGAATTTTAACTTGCTGATCTACACGCCCAATAAATGCCATTACGCCTGGGCTAATATAGCGAACATAATCGCCCGTGCGGTAGATCATTCGTGGAAGAGTGCTACCCTCAGAATAAAATGGATTCTCCACAAACCGTTCACGAGTCATCTCATCCTGATTTAAGTATCCGAGCGCAAGTCCATGCCCACCAACACATAGTTCTCCTTCCGCACCAAAAGGAGCGAGTCTATCCCCCTGCAAAATATAGACATGATCTCCAGGTAAAGCCTTGCCGATAGGAATTGAGGTAGGAGCTACTTCATTAATCAAATGACATGTTGTAAATGTCGTATTTTCTGTTGGGCCATAACCATTCCAGAGCTGAACTTCAGGCAACTTCTGTTGACATAACTTTACAGCAGCAACATCTAACACATCACCACCCGCGATAACATTCTCAAGAGCGTGATGTTCGGGAAGAGACTGAGCCCATTGGCTGAACAAACCAGCGGTCAACCACAACGTATTGATCTGCCAAAGCGCTAACTGTTGATTTATTTGCTCAGGAGTGACAAATTTTTCAGGGTAAACAACGCTGGTTCCACCGTTAAGTAGCGGTCCCCAAATTTCGAATGTTGCTGCGTCAAAAGCAATGTTTGCACAGTGCAATACCTGTGTCATTGAATTAAGAGGAAAATACTCGGCGTCACAAACTAAGCGTAAAATCCCTTGCTGTGAGGTTAAAACACCTTTTGGCTTACCTGTCGACCCAGATGTGTAAATAACATAAGCTACTTGCTCTGGAGGAACAGATATTGCGGGCTTGCTCAGCAGCTTAGCGGTATCAATCAATCTTTCCAAATAACCATCACAGAGTAGCAGCTTAGTACCTTGGAAAAATGTGAGTGTACTGCTAAGACTTGGTTCAGTTATCACAAGCGACAACTGAGCATCAGTTACAATATTCTCAAGTCGCTGTTGTGGTTGATTACTATCAAGAGGTACATAGGCGCCTCCAACTTTCAGTATTGCCAACATCGAAACTAGCATTTCTACGCTACGAGATACATGTAAGCCAACTAGCATTCCTGATGTAACGTTATACTTTTCAACTAGAGTGTGAGCGAACTGATTTGCTAGGTGGTTTAACTCTTCATAACTATATTTTTTATTCTTTGCAATGACAGCCACTTTATCCGCATATTTCAGCGCAATGGATTCAAAGCGTTGTGATACTGATTGATTTATTGGGTAAGGGATTTGGGCTTGGTTTAAAGTATGGATTAAATAGTCTTGCTCGGACTGAGTTAACATTTCAAGCTGAGCAGTACTGCCCTCATGGTTGCTTAGCAGGCTTCTCAAAAGCTGCCAAAAGTGTTGATCTAAGCTCTCAATTAAGGCATGGTCAAAACAGTTCTGATCGTAATACCAATTAAGACATAGCGTTTTGTGATCAAAGCTAAACTCTAAGTGCAGATCAAACTTTGCTTTACTTTGATGTAGCTGAAGTAAGGATAAGTTTGTTCCAGATAAGAACAGCTGCTCAGGAGCAATCCCCTGCTCAAAATCTTGTTGTTGCGTCAGCATTATTTGAAATAAATTACGCCCTTGCTCTGGAGCTAAACGTCTCACCAGTTCCTCGTAAGAGGCCTCTTGGTTGGCTTGCGCTTGCCTGTTAACATCTTTTATTTGGGCGAAGAAATCGGTAAGTAACGTATCCTCTACCTGAGTTCTCAACACCAAGATATTGACAAAGAAACCTATTAGACCTTGAGTTTCTATGGTAAGACGATTTGCAGCCGCCGTACCCACAACAATGTCTGTACTATTGCTATGACGTGCTAATAACAAAGCCAGAACCCCATGAACTAGCATAAATGGGGTCATTTGATTATCTTTTAATTGCGCTTCCAAAGGTCGCTTTAAAGCGTCAGAAATACGACTAGAATATTGACCTTGCTGACCTCGTTGCTCTGCTCGTTTGGAAACGTTTAGATATGCAGTTGTTGGCAAGTGGGCAAGCTGACTTTGCCAATAATTATATTGCTGAGCCAATTCGTCGCTATTTTCTCTATCTCGTTGCCACAATGCGTAATCTTTATATTGAATTGGCAGCTCTGGTAGTTTTACTTCTTTTTTCTGCAATGCTAACTGGTATGCAGTTGCAAGTGCTTGACAAAAAATCTCCACTGACCAACCGTCAGCGATAATGTGATGTAAATTTATCACTAAAGTGCCTGACTTTACTTTGTCATCACCAACACCACTTTGCAGCAATACATCCACGTTAAAAAGTGTGTCACGGCCGAGTTCAAAATTATATTCCTGTTGTTCTTGAATATACCTTTGTCGAGCTAATTGATAATCTCGCGCTGTAAGCTGGGAGTAATCAATCACTCTTATGTAGTCATCTCGGGGAGCAGAAATAACTTGAACTACAGAGGAGCCATCTTGAACTAGGTTAGTACGTAGGATCTCATGCTGCGTCGCCAAAGCAATCAAGGCTTTATTCAAGCTATGAATATCGATATGTTCAGAAAACTCAAAAGCAGCTAGCATGTTGTATTCACAACTACCACCTTGTAGCTGATCCAGTGACCACAGCCTTAACTGGGCCATTGACAGGGGGTAACGCTCAGCAGAAGGTTGAGGCAATATTGTTGTGAGGTTTTCAGTCGCTTGGCTCGCAGCATTTAGCTGCTCAGTTAAAGCGGCAATCGTTGAAGCTCTGAATAAAGTCGCCAAGTTAATATCAACTTTAAACTCGCGCTTTAATCCCGAGAGCATGCTGACCGCCAGCAAGGAATGCCCACCCAAAGCAAAAAAGTCGCTTTCTGGCGCTAACTTGGCAATAGAAACGTTTAACAGCTCTGACCATATCGAAGCCACACGCAACTCCATTTCGCTCAGGCTCATCTTTGAGTTAACACCATCACACAAGGCGATTTGTGGGAGCGCTTTCAGATCTATTTTGCCATTTGCTGAAATCGGCCACTGTTCCAGCAACATAAAACCACTTGGTATCATATAGCTGGGTAGTTCCAATGCTAATGCGCGTTTAATCTGCGCCAATAATTCTTCGGTTTTGTTATCCACAGCTTTAACATAGGCATTAAGCTGAGCTTCAGAGGCTGAGGAATCGAGTACGACGATAACCGAGTCGACACCACTTATCTGTTTGATATGATTTTCAATTTCTCCAAGTTCAACTCGGTGACCACGGATTTTAACTTGCTTATTATTACGCCCTAAATATTCAATGTTCCCATCACTTCTAAAACGACCTATATCTCCGGATTTATACATTCTTGCGTCGGGTTGATTTTGCCAAGGATCTGCGAAAAACGTTCGTGCCGTTAGATCCGGACGTTGCCAGTATCCGCGAGTAACTTTACTTCCTCCAATGTATATTTCTCCAGGTACTCCAAATGGAAGCGGACGTTGCTTTGAGTCTAGAATGTACAGTTGAGTGTTGGGATCTGCACGACCTATTGGTACCCTATCTTGGATATCTCCATTTTTCTCAATCTCAAAACAACAGGCTGAAACCGTTGTTTCAGTGGGCCCATAGGAATTGATTAGCCGAGCTGTAGTATTCGTTTCATTTAGCCATTTTCTGACTTTATCTACCGCTAACGCTTCACCACCTAAAATAATAAGCTCAATACAACTCGGTATCTGACCATCAAGCTCGACTGCAAGTCGATGCCAAAACGCGGTCGGTAAACTAAGCAAGTTAATTTCGTACTTTTGACAAAATTGCCAAAAAGCATCAGCACTTCCCAAGCAGGTTTCACTACGTAACACTAAAGTTCCACCATGTACCAAGGCGACAAAGATTTCTTCTATTGCTGTATCAAAGCTCAATGAAGCAAATTGTAATACTCGCTTACCCGCAGTCATGGAATATTTGTGCTGTAATGGCAGGATAAATGCTGCTAGCTGGCGATATTCAACCATCACCCCTTTTGGTTTGCCGGTGGAGCCTGAGGTATACATGAGATAAGCTAAATCGTCTGACTTAGTAGGGATAGAGACTTGCTGATATTCGTATTGTTCAAGCGTCAGATCATCGCTGTTGATGACGGTGCAACCAAGGCTTTGGTTATTTTGATTTTTTAAGTTAGCAAGCCCTGCATTGTCGGATAAGCACAACACTGGGTCGGCATCAGCAACCATAACTTGAAGACGCGCTAGAGGAAGGGCCATATCACATGGTACATAGACAGCTGCCACCTTCATAATCGCCAGTATATTGACAATAAGTGCTATACTGCGTTGCTGGTAAACTAACACTCGGTCTTGTCTTTTCACACCTAACATTAACAAGTGTTGGGCCATTGCATCTGCACGACGCTCAAGTTCGGCGTAGCTAATCGTTTGATCTGCTGCAATCACAGCCGTCCGCGCAGCAAGGTTGTTGCTATGCAAAGCGATTTGCTGATGTAGTAAGGCTTGCTCGGTATCTAACTCGTCAATCGGTGTATTTTTTAGCAGCGCGAACCTTTGCTGATCTTCAGCTGAGAGAATCTCAATATCAGAAACTGGAGTTTCAGCACTTTGTAAGGTGATCTCTTGCATCACGACCATTAGCCTTTCTAACAACTGAATGCCTTCAATTTCATTGAAATAAGCAAGGTTATGATCAAGCATTAACGCTGGTGATAGTTCCTCACCATACTCCCAATAAGTCACCGTAACTGGAGTTATTTCATGTAGATGTGATACATACTCAAGAGACTCGGTACCATTTTCAAAATTCAGGGAGCTATCCAATTTTAAATAGTTAAAGGCAATATCAAATAGTTGATTTTCTTTGCCTGAACTACCCAATGCATTGACCAAGTGCCCGAAGGGAAAACGCTGATGTCGAAAGCACTTTTTCTGCCGATTTGCGATATCTTTGACTAACTCCAGCAACGACTTCTCACCTGCGCAATTAAGTGTTGTTGGACTGATACTGGTAAAAGCCCCCAGCATCCGCTTTTGTTTAGCACCGTTACGGTTATGAAAAGATAACCCTATGTTCAATTCCGTTAATTGGTAAGCTTTGGAAAAATAGATGCTTACTCCAGCTAATACCAATTGAGCAACACTCACTCCCCATGCTTTAGCTCGAGCAACCATGCTTTTGTGTAACTGCGTAGGAATATCAAGTTGTATTCGGTTACTCGGTGTATGTTGTTGACGCCAGCTTTCTTTATGAGTACGGTTAAAAACTCGTGCTTGAGGCGTTATTCCCTGTTCAAGCCAAAATTCTCTATCTCTTTGATACTTTAAACTTGCTACATAATTTTCGTCGTCTGCGACAATTTCAGCCCAGAGCCCCATCTTTGATTGATGTTGTGGGTCTTGACCACGATAATACTGGCTCAATAAATCAGCCCAGTTTGCAAATCCCCAACCGTCCATCATGACATGATGAGCAATCGCTACATACCAGTATTCATTCACGGAAAGCTTGACCAAATAGGCATCGTATAACGGCTGCTCTTCAAGCTGAAACGCTTCTGCAAAACGCTGCTGCAGCCAAACTGTGGCATGCTCAAGAGGAGTTGAGTAAGCCGAAAAGTCGAGTACTTCTAAATTAGTAAGTCTAGAGTCACTAAAATACTGAGATATGCCGCTTTCACTCTGGCGCACTCTCATTCCAAATATTTCATGATTTATGACTAGCTTTTCATGAGCTGCTTTAATCCGACTTTCGTCAATCGCTCCCAACTTAATATAGCCACCAACATTATATAGTGGGTGCTCAAGATACTGTTGTTGGTCCAAGTAAATGTCGCGCTGCGTTAAACTCAACGCTAAGTAGCAGGTTGAGCCTTGCTTTTGTCCATCCATCATCATCTTCCTAGCTCATTGGATTATCGCGTTCAACTGGCCACTTAGTTGTTTAAGTTCTGTTGTGGGAGAGGAGTCGGTAGCGATTGGTTGCAAGATTGATAGCTGACCTTGCTCCATTCGGATCACCTTATCAGCGATTTTGAAGTACCTGTCATCGTGGCTTATAACTACTACGGCTTTATTTGCTGACTTTAATTGCGGAAGAATTTCCGTATAAAATATTTCTTTAAACTCGGGGTCTTGATCGGCTGCCCATTCATCAAAAAGGTATAAGCTTTTATCTTCAAGGACACTAACCAAAAGTGCTAATCTCTTTCTCTGCCCATCCGATAACGAAGTCGTTGAAAATGCGTTATCTACAACCTTCACTTTTTCATTAAGATCCAATGCACGAAGCAATTGAGTAATTCTTTCCGGATCCACTTTCAAACCAAAAAGACGCTTAAATAAGTGATAATCAGAGTAAATGGCTGCAACTTCTTCACGGCAACTAGCTAGGCTTTCCATTGTTACTTTTGTGTCACCAAAGTAAATATCGCCTTCTGTTGCTTGATAATGCAGTGTCATCAATTTACTTAGCGTGGATTTCCCAGAACCATTCCCTCCGACAATAAAAACAACCTCACCTTTGCTAATTTCGAAACTCAACGGTCCTACTTTAAATCCGGGTTTATCATCAACACTCAAATATCGAAAACTTACGTCATCAAAACGAATACTTTGCCATTCTGGAAGTGGAGAAATTTTCTCGATAAATTGCTCTTCGGGTAATGTTTCTAGCAGGGTGTTAACTTTCCTAACTGAGACTTTAGCAATCGCAATCTGGGGAATAGCGTTCAAAATCACCGATACTGGACCTGCGATATACAACAACACCATCACTACACCAATCAACTCAGATGAAGATATTTGGTGATAATTGACAAAGACAAAGCTGATCATTCCAATCACCATAAAACTCAAAATATCACCGTAATTCACAGCAACTCGCAGTACACTTTGCGCTATTTTATCGGAGGCTAGGATATGGCTTTCTTGCTGATGCAATGCATAATCAAAGTAATCGTCACTTTTGGCTCTGTTTAGTTTGAGCTCCTTCGCACCATTAATAATACCGCGGATACCTTCTTGTAAATTATCAACGTGCTTGCGGGACTTTGTTATATATACTCGGCTCACATACATGGGTAATTGATAAGTCACCACACCAAATACAATGCAGTAAGCGACAAACAGAAAAACATCTCTATTGAGATAGTAGAGAAAGATCATCATGCCCAGTAGCGTTACACCATTTGTTAATAAATCAGGTAACACTCTCGCTCCCATCACGATCCTCTGAACATCAGTCGTTAGCGCTGCAATCAATTTAGCTGAACCTACTTTTTCCAACGCCACTATTGGTGCTTTACGGATGCGATCGTACATGTCCTTACGCATCTGCGTCGTGACCTCAAGCGCAACACGAGTCAGTAATACTTGTGAAAGTGAACGTGTTACAAAAATAAGGGCACATAAAATAGCAAACGCAATTGCAAATTTGGCACTGCTTACCTGCCAACCAAAGAGTTCTAATTGATCTGACTCTGTTGCCAACCCTCCCAACGACGGCTGAAGCGCTTTTAGGACCAATGGAATAAGAAGTGAATAAGCGATGCCCGCCAGCGCTCCGAGAAAGATGGCACAAAATACCTTGTTAGGCGCCTTTTTTGTAAATACATCAAACAGCTTCATAGTTATCCTTAGTTAGACTAATGCCAAGAAAATAGCGTCGTTTTTCATTTCCATGACGTGCCTAATCACCCGCAATCAATTCAACGTAAGCAAGCTGCGATGGTTCTGCATCAAACCTTTCGAACTCTACTCGACTAAACTTCATAACCATGTCATCGTAATGTTCACTGATCGGGTTGCCAGACTGCCCAGTTGAGTTCATGTAGAAGTGCTGCTCAGGATCGCCCATCACTATAATTTGCCTCATACCGGCACCAAAGTTTTGCACAAACCCTTGTGATTTGTCGTAATATGAGGCTGCAACATTGACCGAGTGTATTGAGCCGCCAGCAGGAGCCCTGCGCTCAAATAAGCCATCCAATACTCTTATATGACTAAAGGGAGTATGAGCATATTCAGTATGTTGCAATTCTCCCCAATTCCATCCAGCAATGTCTTCACCTAGTTGATTTGATAACACCTGCAAGGCTTTTTTAAACGCTTTATTTATAAGTTGTTGACAATTATCACTAGAGGAGTTTGCTGCACTATCCACACACCATTGCGGATGCTGCAGCAACTCAACAACAGTCGTCAGCGGTAAAGTAGATGCAATGTCCTGCAAAATATCTAGCTGCCCTTGCTGATTCCAAAAGCCAGCCAGCTCGTCCTTTAATAGCAACTTTCTTATCTCACGCTGCCACACAATAAAAATGCTTGGCGCCTGACTATCCGCTGACATATTGCCGGACCAACTTTTCAGCAGCTCTAGCGCTTGACGTTGATGCTCATTCTGCGGTTGAATTTGCTGCGCCAGCGGCAGCAATTTTTTCACTTCAAGATCTAATGTGTCCCCTTGTATGCTCATCATGTCCTTTGCTGTGAGCAGCCTTTCTGGATTTTTTATTAAATCGCTAATCCGCTGACTGCGATAGCTAGGGGCAAATGCATGACTGATAAAATATGGATAAGAATCAAATAACAAACCATCATTGGCTGACACGATAATGCCACTTTCCGGGTTATATAGCTTAGGCATTTGTTGATACGGAATATAACCAGCCCAATCGGTATTAACCCGACCAGCAGGCAATGGGATTACCCCCTCACCAACAGCCCTTATAGGTATGCGTCCTGCTCCAGCGTAACCAATATTCCCTTCGGTATCGGCATAAAGCATATTCAGTGCTGGCGCGACTAAAAAGCTGAGGGCATTTTCAAATGATGACCAATTGTTGGCATAGTTAAGCTTAAAAAAAGCCTCATAAGACGTATCATCAGGGTCTAATCCCGTCCACCTTAGGGAAACAGGGTGCATCATTGACTGCTTGATATCACTGATCAAGGGACCACGCTCAGTAGTTCGAACATTGATTTTTACTGGCTTTATACGTTTATTCAGTAATTCTGGAGTGTCAGCTCTAACCTCTATGATCTCAATTCGTTCACCAAGTGGTTGCCATGAACTCCCTGACTCATATAAGCCTTTTTGGTTAATGTTTAAAGTTTCGAAATATAGGTCTTGCACATCAGCCATCATATTAGTCCCCCCCCAGCTGATATGATCGTTTTGACCAAAGATAATCAACGGGGTACCAACCAAGCCCATTCCTTTAGCTGATAGATGCTCACCTTGTTGCGAAAGTGCATACCAATATGAGGGGATTTGCAGTCCTAAGTGCGGATCATTTGCCAGAATAGGCATATTATCTTTGCTATGCTTGCCACTTATAACCCACGCATTACTACCAACATATTGACCACCAAAGTTAAATTGTTTTTGTAACTGCGAGTTACGTCGCATCACATTTTCAAGTGCGACTAAAGTAGATTGTTGATTAAATTCGGAGTATTGAGCAATACTAAACTTACTGGTGATGCCACCAAATAACTGAGTAAGCTGCTTTTCTGGCAAAGACTGAGCGGCAATATAGTTTCGAATCTCATCATTCATATTGCCAGCCAAATTTAGCGCAAACATTTTAACCCAAGCAATAGTATCTATTTCTTGCCATTGCTGTGGTTTTATATCTAGTAAAGTAAACTCAGCTGGATAAACAGTCTGTTGCGCAATCCAATAGTTAATCCCAGCAACATACGCTGTAACTGACTTTTTAGCTTCAGGAGAGAGGTTTTGCCAAGCTTGCTCTGCAGCGCCATAAATTCCAAGGCTTCGTATCCAAATATCACTTCCTAGAGCATCTCGACCGAGTACTTCGCTCAAGCGTCCTTGAGCCATGCGTTTTTGAAGTTCAAGCTGCCACATTCTATCTTGAGCATGGACAACCCCTGTTGCAAAGAAAATATCTTGATCATCACTACCGTCGAGATAAACAACGCCATTTTGGTCACGATAAACTTTTACATTAGCGCTCAACCATGGAGCCTTTAGCTGCCCTTTGAGTGGCGGGAGGCTTGCCTGAAGATGGTTAACTCCGTATATCAGAATAACGAGTAAAGGTAGTAAGACCACTAAAATTACTCTTGAAATCAATGGGTAACTCTTAAACACGAGCGAACTAATCCTTTTTTATTATAATTTATTTCTAGCACCTGTACTGCTAAACCCAACAACCCCTAAGATCCCCTGAACTCCCAGTGACGACTGCCTCCAGTCACTCGGGCTGTTAAAACGAAATCGTGTTCATGAATGAGCGAGACTTAATCTGTTGAAATTGGCTAAGTCGCTGACTAGGGTAAAATATAACCACAATCAAACTTAACCTTTAGAAAACACAAAATCAACTAAGAAAACAAAAAAATAACACTTGCAACCATTCGTGAAACAAAACAAACTAATGGCTAATTTTTCATCTGTTTTAACATCAGCTTTATAAGTAAAGGAAAAACAGCTAGAGGGTATGTGGTCTTGCCAGTAGTGGTCTACTTCATAAAACATGTAACCCAAGATGTTAATCGCGAGATATATCAATTCCGGAACAAAAAATTGCAAATGTATCGAAAGTGGGACTTTTACCTGCTGTAAGTAAAGTCTTTTAAAAATACATAACCAATTGATTCCAATTGACAAATAAAACAAAAGTAGAAGTTGGTATTAAATCTGCTAACCAAGCTTACATCAGAAGATATACGGTAGAGTTCATGGATATAACTATTAATAAAAAGAGTAAGAAAAACGTCAGCAAAAAAATGTGGTTAATTATCACAGCCAGTGCAATGGTCATTATTGTGTTTTATTTATTCTTTAATAGCGGATACTCCAACGCTTCTTATATAGCCAATAATCGTAGTTTACTTTTTGCTAACGTTCAGCAAGGCCAATTCACTATTAACGTGAGAGGCTATGGTGCATTAGTCCCTAAAGAGATCCATTGGATTTCTACTGATATTAACGGCAGAGTTAAACAACTGTGGGTTAAACCTGGAGATAGCGTAAAGCGTGGTGACATTTTAGTTTCTTTGCAAAACCCCCAGTTAATACAAAAAAAGGAAGAAACCACATGGGAGCTCGAGGCATTGATTGCCGAGAAAAAGGCTGAACGCGTGGCATTAGAATCGCAATTATTCCAACTCAAAACAACGCTACTGGAGACCGATGCCGAGTTTGAATCCACCAAACTGGTACTGGATGCCCAAGAAGCCCTTATAAAAGCTGGTAACTCAACTATTTCAGCACTTGACCACTCGAAAACTAAATTGACCATGAAAAACATTGAGCTGCGTCAAAACTTACAAGCTCAGCAATATAAAAAAATGGAAGAGAATCTCGAAGCTCATATTGCTGGTGCTAAAGCGCGCTTAAATAAAATGCGAAAGACGTTACAACAAGTTCAAGGTCAAGTCGACGCATTAGATATAGTGGCGACCTCCGATGGTGTTGTACAAGAGATGGAGCTGGAACTCGGGCAACAATTGACTAGTGGCGATGGCGTAGCCAAGATAGCCCGCTTAAATGACTTTCAGGCCGAGTTAAAAGTACAAGAGCTTCAAGTACAAAATATTCAACAAGGACAAAAAGTAAAAATAGACACAAGGACTTCGACAGTTAATGGAGTTGTTGAACGGATCGATCCCAATGTTGTTGAAGGAACAGTTAAAGTGGAAGTCAATTTGCTAGGAGAACTTCCACCTGAGGCTCGACCGGACTTAAGTGTCGAAGGGACTATTGCGATCGCAGATAAAAAGGACACTCTATTTGTTAAACGCCCAGTATTTGCCTCAGAAAATACACAAGCATATGTCTATCGTGTAGATAACAATTCAAAAACAGCCCAGCGCGTTAAAGTTGAGTTTGGCCAAGTATCAACAAACACCGTTGAAATACTGTCTGGGCTCAAAGCAGGTGACAGAATTATCATTTCAGACCAATCTGCTTGGGAGCAGCATGCGGAAATTATCCTCAATTAGGGAAGCCTTATGACAAATAAAACAATTATTCAACTGGACAATATCGAGAAAAAATTCTCAACGGAAGATGTTGAAACTTATGCATTAAGCCAGATCAGTCTCACTATTAACTCTGGCGATTATATTGCAATTACAGGCCCTTCTGGTTGTGGTAAATCGACACTGCTATCGCTCATTGGCTTACTTGATGTGCCGTCAGCAGGTAAATACGTACTAAGTGGGCATGATGTCAGCCAAATCAGTCGAGATGAGCGAGCCGCCATCCGTAATGAACATATTGGATTTGTATTTCAGTCTTTTAATTTAATTAGCGATATGACTGTTGAGGAAAATATTGCTCTACCACTAAGTTATCGAAACAACATCGACCAAAAACAAATTAGTCATCTTATTGACTTCGCACTAGAAAAGGTTGATATGCAACATCGCCGTAAGCATTTCCCAAGTCAGCTATCAGGGGGCCAGCAGCAACGTGTTGCCATTGCCCGAGCGATTGCAGGAAAGCCAGCTTTAATTTTAGCTGATGAACCAACTGGTAACCTTGATTCTAAAAACACTGATGCGGTTTTAGAATTACTAAAAAAGTTACACAATGAAGGTACGACGATTGTTATGGTGACACATGACCCGCGCTCAGCTGGACAAGCCAACCGCCAAGTTGAGATGTTTGATGGTAAAATCGTTGCGGATCAAGTCGTAAGCGCAAAAAACTCTGCCGCTTAAGGTGTGCACTATGAATTATTTATTAGATATAAAATACGCTTTTCGACTTTTGGCAAAGTCTCCGCTTTTTACTATTTTGACAACCATCGTATTGGCAGGTGGTCTTGCGGTCAGTATATTCAGCTACTCTTTTTTGCATACCTTCGTCTTTTCTGATTTACCATTACCCGAAGGCGAGTCGATAGTGAAACTACAAGCGACAGAACAGGGCTATGACCGTATGTTTGATGCCGTTGACTTTGCTGCCATTCGGCCACAAATATCAACGCTAAGTGAATATGGCATGTATTATTCAACTTCAGTGCTGTTGGATATTAATGGTCAAGCTCAGTCTCACAATGCTACTTTTAGTGAATGGAACTTGTTCCAATTCTCCCGCGTCCAACCGCTAATGGGTCGAGCTTTTAGACCTGATGACAGCTCCCCTCGGTCAGAAAAAGTTGCCGTGATAGGCTATGACCTTTGGCAAAGTAAGTTCTTCGGCACGCCGGATATTCTTGACTCCACAATTAAAATCAATGGTAAAAATACCCGAGTCGTTGGCGTTATGCCTCAGGGATATGGTTTCCCTGTTGCTTCAAAATTATGGCTGCCGATTCCTGAGCCCTTGTTTACGACTCAAAATAGGGATCAAGTTTATGTAGATGTATACGCTCGGATAAAACCCGATATAGCACAAAACGTTGCCAATGACGCACTATCTCGCATCGCCAAAAACACTTATGAGATGCGTCGTCAAAATAGTGATACTGCAATCGATGACATTTACATCACGACTTTTCAAGCCGCGCAAACCAATGGTGCTGATGGTATTATCGTTTTCACCATTCTAAACATAGTCACCGGATTTATTTTTCTGCTAGCAGCAATTAATGTGGGGAATTTACTGTTAGCCCGCATGAATGCAAGAACCAAAGAGATATCTATCCGAGTCGCCCTTGGTGCGCCGCAGAAACGGCTTATCGTCCAAATGATGTGGGAAAGTATTATTATCTGCGTAGCTGGTGGCGTTATTGCTTTACTTTTATCAGGCTGGGCACTGCAACAAGTTAATCAGTTTTGGATTAACATGAATCTAGCTGACGGATTGGCCTATTGGTGGCACTGGGGACTTGACCTGAATACTATCTTTGCCACTATCATCTTCATTTTTGTCGCTATTATCATGACGGGTGTATTACCTGCGCTACATGTAACAGGTGGCGACTTCAACGCCATTTTGCGAGGTGGTACCAGAGGCGCGGCTAGCAGCAAAGGAAACAAAGTTACTAGAATGCTACTCACTACCGAAATTACTGTTGTTACGGTATTAATGTACCTAGGTATTGTCTCTAGTTTTTTTGCCAATCAGCTGATCAATTTAGATATTGGCTTAAACACCAAAAACATCTTGTCTGCCCAAGTTTCTCTGCCAGCAGAACGTTACGACTCCCACCCTCGCCGCAATGCACTCTACCAAAATATCGCATCTAGGCTACAGCAACAGTCAAGTGTGTCTGATGCAGTTGTCACTACTAGCTTTGGTAAAAATACCTTCATGCAACAAGGTATAAAATACCAGCTGGAGCAAGATAAACCACAAGCTGTGATTAGAAGTGTATCAGGCAACATTCAATTCACAGGTGTCCAGCTACTCACAGGCCGCTATATAGATTCAAGGGACCAAGGGAACACCATGCCTGCAGCAATGATCAGTAAAACTTTAGCACAGACTTATTGGCCTGAAGGATCGGCCATAGGTAAACAACTTAAAATAAGTGACGAAGTAGAAACAGCTAGTACTTGGGCAACAATTGTCGGCGTAGTTTCAGATCGTGTTGAAGGCACTCCAGTTAGCGATCCTAAAAATCTAATGACAATTTATCGTCCAATAAGTCAACTAGATAGCGGTAATATCAATATAGAATACAAGTTTATTGGTTCAGAGCAACAAGCTCGCTCAGTGATTTATGAAACGCTATACGCAATAGACTCAGAAGTACGTATCAGTGCACTTAAAAGTATGGAAGAATTACTCGTAATGCTAAGGGATCTCACTCACTCTGCAACCCAGCTATTTTTGAAATGCGGCTTATTTGCCTTGGCATTGGGAGTGACAGGTATTTATGGCCTCACGGCCAATTCAGTTACCCAACGCCAACATGAAATTGGGATCCGCAGGGCATTAGGTGCAAACGATCAAAACATCATCCGCTGGCTCGTTAAACTCGGAGCAAGACCGATGTTAAAGGGTCTAAGTATTGGTTTAGTTTTGTCAGCCATACTCAGCTTTGCCACTTGGCAGATCATCGCGTTAGATATCTATCTCTACGCGATTAGCGCCGTGGTTGTAATTGTAATAACAAGCACGGCTGTGTTAAGCGCCATTTACCTTCCTGCGCGCCGCTCAATTCAATTAGAGCCGAGTGAAACACTGCGCTGTGAAGACTGATGTAGCAAACCTCCTAGCTGACGATCTTTGTCAGCTAGGTCCTAAAATCAGACCCTAAGGAGAAGGAAATGTTTACAACTACTGTCATACGCGTCGGCTTTACAGCACTTGTTATGCTCTGCGCGACGTCGCAAGCACAACAACCCGCCCCACAAACCACTTCGCTTGAATCGGCATTTTACAATCGACAATATGAGCAAGTCGCTGAAGCATTAGCGGCACAAAAAAACAAAGATCTTAACTCGGAAATAATGGCTGTATCCGTTGCAGTAGCACAAGATAGCGACGATAAAGAAGCGATGCTAAATGCCTTGATCAAGCGGCATCCAGAAAATGCCGAAGTGCATTTTGTAGCTGGCGAATTATGGTATCAAATTAAGGAGCAATCGAACCTCTTTAATAAACTTGGTCTAGTGGAAAAATCTAATAAGCATTCAATTAGAGCTGCTGAGTTAGCACCAAACAATCCTAAATATTTAGTTGCTGCTGCAAAAGCTTTAGCTATTGAAAGCGGCTTTTGGGACTCAGAAAAGAAAGCATCGAAAGCTATCGTCGAACGACTGAAAGACATGGATAAGCATTATTATTATTTGGCTCTCATGGATTACCTTCAAAACACTCAAAATGAAAGCCTCGCGTTACAAACTGTAGATTTTGTGAATCAACACTACCCTCATGATATTGCCTTAGTAAACCGAGCCGCTAATTTGCTTTGGACTTTTTCGGCCAAAGAACAAGCACAGAATCTGTTCGCTAAAGGGTGCCAAATTAATAATGTAGCCACTGGGTTGTTACCTACTTGGCGAGATACTTGTGTGTCTGCCGCTTATTTAGCATTACAGGAACACGGGGATAAGCAATTAGCAGTTGATGCCATGGAGCACTTAATAAGCAAAGAACAAGTAGAAGATGAGCAGCACATAGAATACTTAATGCTGTTAGGTGAACTAAGTCGAGCAGTAAAGGACAACAATAAAGCTAAAAGTGCTTATCAACAAGCGCTAACACTTAGCAATGACAGTTCAACAAAGCGAGATATTCGCCGTGCACTCGATAAAGTAAGCCAATAAGCGACATTAGTAATATAGAGAAGGTAAAAATTGACTTGAAAAAACACAAGTAATTCAGCAAGATGGAGTTATTGCTATTATTTATCCTAGCAAAGATCATGAGTAAAGATTAAATTTTTATAATGTAAATCATATAGATAAAGATTTTTTCCTTGATACACATGATACCTCGAAGCAGCAAGCGTAATGTTTGTGAAGCAGTTGTTGTTGTAATATCAAATTACCGTTTTAATATAGCAGGCGTTAGATACTAATAACGCCGCTTCAGCTAAGCAAATATATGATATAGATAGTCTTACGGGTTGCATTGTCACCACCAGAGGAGTAGTAAAATGACAAAAATGGCAAGATATGCTCTACGAATTGCTGCCTGTTAATTAGGAAATCACGATGAGTGAATCGATTCTTGTAGCAGATGATAATCCAGACATCATCACCTCTGTACAACTACTGCTTGCTGAGTTTGACTATCAGGTATTCAGTGCTACTACCCCAACAGAGCTACTTAATGCACTGGAAACAAAGCACTTCGATCTAATACTCATGGACCTTAATTATCACTTAGACAGCACCTCAGGTATGGAAGGTCTAGAGTTATTAGCTAATATTCGAGCCAAATGGGACATCCCCGTAATAGTCATGACCGGATGGGCTACTGTAGAGTTAGCAATAACGGCTCTCCAACAAGGTGCTAATGATTTTATCCAAAAACCTTGGCAGAACGAACACCTCGCAAACAGCATTAAAACCCAATTAGCCTTAAGCGATAGCCAAAGGTTAAGCAAAAAACTAAGTGCCGAAAACAATCAGTTACGTACGCAACTCAGTAATAATCACTGCACTCTAATCGCAGACTCACCTGCGATGCAGAAATTAATTGCAGAAATAGATCGATTACGAGAAAGCCAATCGAGCATTTTACTTACCGGTGAAAACGGCACAGGAAAAACGCTACTCGCTCGCTATATACATAATGACTCACAACGAAGTCAGCAGCCTTTTATCTCCGTAAATATGGGAGCTATCGCTGATGGTGTGTTTGAAAGTGAATTTTTTGGCCATAAAAAAGGAGCGTTTACAGGAGCAATTACTAGTCGAGAAGGTCTTGTCAAACAGGCTCAATGTGGCACATTATTTTTAGATGAAATAGGGAACACTCCCCTTTCTCAACAAGCTAAAATACTTAGCGTGATTGAAGAGAAAATGTATACACCTGTTGGGAGCACACAGGTATATCACGCTGACGTCAGAGTCATTAGCGCCACTAATATGGATTTAGTCAGAGCGATAATGGAAGGAACATTTCGCCAAGATCTATTTTATCGTCTAAACACTATCGAACTTCGTGTACCGTCACTTAGGGAGCGTTTGGAAGATATTCCTCTTTTAGTAGATCATATGTTAGATAAGCTCATCGCTGAGTATAGCTTCGCACCAATAAGGCTTACGAATTGCGCCATGGAGAAACTTAAAGCACATTCATGGCCAGGCAATATTCGAGAACTTAACCATTGTATTGAACGGGCAGTATTTATGTGTCAAAACGGTGTCATAGATGCACATCATTTGCACTTAGTTACTGAGCCTGCAGCTACAACAGCAAACGCTGCGGTTACCGCAGCGGTACCATTAAATCTGACTTTGGATGAACTCGAACGACAAGCCATCATCGAAAGACTTGAACATTATGCAGGAAATGTGAAAAAGACAGCAGCATCATTAGGCCTTAGCCGAAGCGGCTACTATCGTAGAATTGAAAAGTACAACCTTTAAAACATAGCAGCTTTGACCTTGTCTACCACACTTAAAACCACAACTGGAATGCTCATAGTATTGAGTTTAGCCTTTTGTTATTTATTAAGCTTACTATCGGTATCTAAATATATCATAGCGTTGACAGGGCTATTTCTACTTCCAGCCTGCCTGTTTTTAACTAACCACATAAAAGCGAGCTATTACAACCAAACTAGAAACATTGCTGTATTACTAGAAGCACTGGTGGACGAAGACTACAACATACGGTCAGCCATCCGTGCTGAAGATGATGAGATGCTAGAAATAAAACAGCTCCTCAATACACTTTCACAAAGACTAGCACAACAAAATGTTGCCATAAAAGAAAGCCAACTTTTACTGGAAAAAGTGATCACTCACATTGATGTAGGAATAATTGCCACGGATGTTAACTACGACATAACCTTTGCAAACCCCGCAGCTAATGAGCTACTAGGCCTTCAATCGTCACAACAAGGCGCAAACTTAAGCTGCACTACAATCCCTGTAGAACAAGTTACAAGACAGCCACAAAGCTTTACCATTAAAGATGGTGCTGTTAGTAAAACCTATCGAATTGCGGTAGTAAAATACATTCATCATCAGCAGCTCAACTATCTATTTTTTATCAGCGACGTACAATGGTTACTAATAGATAAAGAGCGAGAGAGTTGGCAACGCTTACATCGAGTACTCAGTCATGAAGTTAACAATAGTTTAGCTCCGATCTCTTCTATTAGTGCCACGTTACTGAAACAGCTTCAGAAACTAGAAAGTGCTACACCGGCTCTTGAGCAGGGTCTTACGGTGATCCATAATCGCTCAACTTCGCTCTACAAATTTATTAGCAACTTTCAGAAAATTAGTAAGCTACCTCAACCTAATAAGCAACCGCTCGACATCTGTGAACTTATCGAAAAATGTATTTTACTATTTCCCGATAGCAAAATATCACTACTAAATCCAACGAAATGCCAGCTATATGCTGATCCACACCAATTAGAACAAGTCTTTGTGAATCTTTTAAAAAACGCTCAAGAAGCCATGAGTACAACAACAGGAGAGATTACCATTGAGTTTGAACAAAGCGACAAATATTGCAGTATAAAGATAATTGATGAGGGTGTCGGCATTAGTAATACTGATAACCTCTTTATTCCGTTTTTTTCTACCAAAGTGTCTGGCAGCGGTATAGGTCTAGTGTTTAGCCGGCAAATACTTTTCAACCATTTAGGTGATTTACAAATTCAAAATAGAAACGATAAAAAAGGAGCTGTTGCAATAGTTTCTCTTCCAAGGTTGCAATCGTAACAATTGCTACAGCGTTATATTACTATTTTTAGGTATACACCTTATTGCAGTAGATGAATCATTCATAAACAAAATATCCATCAATTAGAGGGATCGTTCTTGTATTTTTGTAACAAACAAAATAAAGTAATAACGATTTGCATTTAAATTAGTAACGGATGTACGTAGTTGTGCCTACCTCACACACAAAAGCTTTGCGACAGCAAACCCCAGACGTCGCGTCCTTAAGTTCATGTTTCCTTGTTATTGCTATTCATATCGGAGGCATTGCTTTTGCGTGGACAACTACCTCAATACCGGAGCCAATGGAAATATCTTCTCAGCACTCTAGCATTAAGGGCAAGTTTATCAACTTACCATCCCAAACAGAGGTAACGACAGTTCAACAGCCTGAACCTATTGTAGAACCTGAGCCTATTGTAGAACCTGAGCCTATTGTAGAACCTGAGCCTATTGTAGAACCTGAGCCTGTTGTAGAGCCTGAGCCTGTTGTAGAGCCAGAGCCTGTTGTAGAGCCTGAGCCTGTTGTAGAGCCTGATCCTGTTGTAGAGCCTGAGCCTGTTGTGGAGCCTGAACCTGTTGTAGAGCCTGAGCCTGTTGTAGAGCCAGCCCCAGTCAGCTCCGCAGTCCAACCAGAACAAAAAGATGTTAGTAACACAGCTGAGGTGGCCACCACCTCTCAGGATCCGAGTTTACCGCCAGGACTTGTATTACCGCACATGAGCGACGCTAATGCATTAAACAACCCGACACCTATTTACCCAAGATTATCCCGTAAATTTAAAGAACAAGGGACAGTCTTATTAAAAATTTATATTGAAGCGGACGGCAGCGTCTCTGAGATAGAAATACATGAGTCGAGTGGCCACGGTCGCCTAGATCAGTCTGCAAAAGCAACTGTAAAACACTGGCAATACCAACCGGCAACTCAAGACGGACAAGCGATCGGTTATTGGTACCTACAGCCTGTCAATTTTGCATTAAATTAAATAAGGAACAGTCATGGAGAACCCATACGGAATCGCCGCCATGTGGGCACAAAGCGATATCGTCATTAAAGCAGTAGCGTTTAGTTTGCTGTTTATGTCAATCGCAACTTGGTGCGTCATATTAATCAAAGGCATTAAGCTTTATAAATTAAAACAGCCACTTGTTGGCTCCAAGCAGTTTTGGCACGCACAAGATGTGCAGTCAGGTATTTTATTGCTCGAAACTCCAACGGGCCAAGCGACGCCCTTTAGTTCACTGGTCAACGAAGGCATGCATGCCAAGGCGCATCATGAGCAACACAAAGAAGATTTGCATGGTAATTTACCTATCGCGGAATGGTTAACTGCCAGCTTACGAACTTCTATTGACGAAAGTAAATCGGAACTACAGAGTAACTTAGCGATACTCGCTTCCATTGGTGCCACCGCTCCTTTTATCGGCTTGTTTGGCACGGTATGGGGAATTTACCATGCCCTGATAAGCATTGGCGTTAGTGGCCAAGCAAGTATCGACAAAGTAGCAGGTCCTGTGGGTGAAGCATTAATTATGACCGCTTTTGGCCTTGCCGTCGCTATCCCCGCAGTACTGGGTTACAACGCACTCACTCGGGGAAACAAACGCGTTGTAAACCGCCTGAACCACTTTGCTCACGAATTACACGCATTCTTACTGATGGGCTCTGCACCAAATGCAAACGCTAAGCGCCCAGTATTTAAATCGGTCGGAGGTAAATAATGGCGTTTGGCCAAGGGTTTGAAGATGACGAAGAGGTCATGGCTGAAATAAACATGACACCACTTGTGGATGTGATGCTGGTATTGCTGATCATTTTTATTATCACCATGCCTGTGATCACTCAGTCCATTGAAGTAGAGCTGCCCAAAGCAGCCTTGCAAGAAGCCAGCGCAGAGATATTGCCCGACAGCGTCTCTTTGATAGTACAAGCAAATGGTGATATTCAATGGCAACAACAAGCCATTACGCTCGCGCAACTTCAACAACGTTTAGTGGAAGTTGCCGCACAATCACCGCAGCCTCCGATCCAATTACAAGGGGCTGCCAAAGTTCCCTATGAAAAAATAGTCGAGGTTATGGCACTGGCACAGCAATCGGGCGTTAACTCGCTGAACTTTGTGACACAAACCGAGTAATAAAAGCAAGATAGCGCTAAGCGGGGTGTCGCCTTGTTATAGCGCTATGAAGATTGATAAATAGACAGAACTTAGCTTTTTTAACACAGTGCAACGGGCAGAGATTAGGCACTAAACGACGAAGGATCTCGTTAGACAGTTTAAATACGAATTAATTTCATAAATATTTAAATAAATTAAATTCTCACTCGTCTAATCCAAAACATAATTTTAGTTGAGCTTCTGATAGTCATACCAATTCGCTTAATTAAGTGATCTATTTTGAGGCGAGAAAATCTTGTCGATAACAAGGCGAAAATTTTGCTATTTAGTTGTTCTAAATGAGAAATTTTTAACGCGGTTAGCGTCAGATTTGCTCCTTCAAATTGAGCAAGTATTAAGACTAATTGGTATTAATAGTGCCCTGTCGGTCTTGACGCTCAGCAGGCCCTAGGACAATAGCAGTAGCTAACCGTAACTGTGAGGATTAAGTATGAACAACACATCTCGCTTTTCATTAGTAGGTATTGGCTTCGGACCTTCTAATATTGCACTAGCAATCGCACTTCGCGAACAAGGTCTAACAGATTGGGCTAACCATGCCTTGTTTATGGAACGTCAGCCAGAGTTTTCATGGCATAAAAATATGATGCTCGAAAACACGCACATGCAAATTTCCTTTTTGAAAGACCTTGTCACTATTCGTAATCCTAAAAGTGAATTTACGTTTATTAACTATTTACACCAAAAAAATCGCTTAGCAGACTTTATCAACCTTCAAACATTTTTCCCAAGCCGACATGAGTTTAACGACTACTTAGCATGGGCGGCTTCGCATTTTAAAGATCAAACCAGCTATGGCGAAACAGTATTTGATGTCCAACCGATTTTAGAAAACGAACAAGTTGTTGCGCTACAAGTGCATTCCAGAGGTGTTGATGGCAGTGAAAAAGTAGTTGAAACAGATAACCTAGTCGTCAGCATTGGTGGTGGTGGATATATACCAAAACAATTTAGAAAGCTGGCGGGCGACACCCGCGTATTCCACAGTAATGATTACAAAGTTGCTATTGAAGCAAATAACACAGCTAAGAAAATTGCCGTCATTGGCGCAGGCCAAAGTGCCGCCGAAATATTTATGGATTTACACGGCCGCGCAGATGATAGCCAAGTCGATTTTGTTATTCGTGCAAACTCTATTAAGCCATCGGACGACAGTCCATTTGTAAATGAAATCTTCAATGCAGAATATACTGATAAGGTGTTCTCCAAATCCGATATCGAACGCGAAGCCTTCTTAAAAGAATACCGCCAGACCAATTACGCTTGTCCTGACTTACCCCTTATCGAACAAATTTACGGCGTATTTTACGAACAAAAAGTACGCAGCCACTATCGCCATCGCTTCCTTTCTAGCACAGAAGTCGCAGCGGTTGACGCGGACGAAAACGGTATTCATCTAACCCTCACAAACCGCAAAACTGGCGACACTAAAGTGTGTAGCTACGATGCGGTGGTGTTGGCAACAGGCTATGTACGTGATCAGCACAAAACGCTATTGGCGCCTTTATCGAAATACTTAGGTGACTTTACCGTAGGACGCGACTACCGCATTCAAAGCACGGAAGACTTTAAACCGAATATTTTCTTGCAAGGCGCATGCGAAAGTTCCCATGGACTGAGCGATACCTTGTTATCAATTTTGGCAGTCCGTAGCCAAGAAATTGGCGAGGTACTTAAACAACTAAAACAAACATCAACGCCTCAAGTTACTGATAACACGGCGCTAGTGGACTAGCCTCGAACTAAAACGGGTGATTGAGAAAAGCTCTGCTCAATCACCTCATAAATAAATCTGCTTCTCAAAAATAATAAGGAGTCTTTGTGAAACAACAACGCTCAACCCCATTGTTAACCCTATCACCCATTGCTGCCGCCATTTTAGGTTTAACACTGGTATCAACTGCACATGCTGAAGGTAACTCGCCAAGCAAACTAAAAGCGGTTACCGTCAATGCTGATGCCGACCAAGAAACGGCAACAGGTCCGGTTGAAGGTTACAATGCACGCCGCAGTGCAACTGGCTCAAAAATCGATGTTGCAATAATTGAGGTGCCACAAACCATCAATGTTGTCACCGCAGACAAAATTGAAGCCATCGGCGCAACGCGTGTAACAGAAGCATTATCATATACCGCAGGTGTAAATACCGCACCTTGGGGTGACTTACCACAATACGATTGGTTATACATTCGTGGCTTTGATGCTTATGCACCTGGTTTCTACCAAGATGGTCTACAGATCCGTAACAGTGGTAACTGGGGTTTATGGCAGACCGAAAGCTACGGTATGGAGCGTATAGAAATTCTTAAAGGTCCCTCTTCAGTATTATATGGTCAAAATGGTCCAGGTGGCGTCGTTAACCTAGTTAGTAAAATGCCAACGCCATTTTCGCAAAATGAGCTGCAGATCAAACTTGGCAATAACAGCCTCAAACAACTAGCCGTTGATATGTCAGGTCCAATTGACGACGATAGCGAGTATTTATATCGCGTGACAGGCTTAACCAAAAAGTCTGATTTGAGCACCGATCCACTAGAAAACGATCGCGACTACTTAGCCCTATCAATGACTTGGCAACCAAGTAGCCAAGGGAAAATCACCTTTTACTCACAGTATTACGACATTGAGTCTGGCGCTGCTTGGCACGCCTACCCAACAACAGGTACTATTTTACCTAACCCTAACGGCCAAATCCCGTTTTCAACATTGATTGGTGAGCCTGATTTCAACCGCTACAACCAAGAGCAGTGGGTAGTAGGTTATAAAGGCGAGTATCATTTCAATGACAGCTGGCAAATCAAGCAACACGCGCGCTATGCGGAATTTGACGTTGACTATGGCATCATTTGGGGTAAATGGGCGCAAAAAAATGCTGATAACCCAAATGACCCTGAAAACTTCCGTTACTTAGCCCGTACTCCACTATCAAGTAAAGAGGAAGTCAGCGGCGCAACTATCGACACGCATTTGATCGGTCAGTTTTCACACGGCAACGTAGAACATACATTACTTATTGGTGCCGATTATCAAGATACAGAGATTGAAGTGAGAGCGCGCTACGGCGGTGTGTTAGCTGATCTTGATATATTTAACCCGACTTACGGCTCAAGTGTGATCCAGCCTGAACCTAACATCAAGGGTATTTCCAAGCTAGAGCAGTTTGGTATTTATATCCAAGACCAAATCAAAATTAATGAGAAGATCATCATTTCTTTGGCTGGTCGTTGGGATGAAGCAAAGCTAAAAAATGAGACGCTAGAAGGCCAAGTAGACCCGACATCAGTGCGTACAGACAGAGAATTTAGTGCTCGCGCAGGGGTTGTTTATTTAGCTGATAACGGCTTAGCCCCTTATTTTAGCTACTCCGAATCTTTTGCACCGACAACCAATGTTGACCCTGCTACCGCTCGCCCTTTCTCACCTGAAACAGGTAAACAATACGAAACCGGTGTGCGCTATCAACCAAAGGACTCAACTTCAAGCTATAGTGCAGCGGTATTTGAGATTGAACGTAGTGACTTCACTCAGTGGGTATGGACAACCGAACCTGCTGGCTACAAACAAACGGGTGCCGTCGTTGTGCGCGGTTTAGAGTTTGATACCTTTGTACAACCAACTGAAAAAATGAACTTAACCGCTTCTTACGCTTATATTCCTAAAGCGGATGTCACTGAGAGTGGTCTTGATCCAAGACTTGCTGACGAAGTCGGCAAACAGGATAAAGCAGTTTCAAAGCATCAGTTTAATATCTGGAGTGACTATCAACTTACTGACGACTTCACTGTAGGTTTAGGCGCACGTTACACGGGTAGTAACAAAGGTACTGGTGAAAAAGCACCTAAAACCGTTGAGGGTTACACCCTGTTTGATGCCATGGCAAGCTATGATCTGGCACAATGGCGCTTTGCACTGAACGTACGTAACCTAACTGACAAAAAGGTTATCGCTTCATGTGGTGAAACATCCTGCTCCTATGGCAGTCGCCGAAACATCGCATTAACTGCAACTTACCAATGGTAAGTGCTAGCAACTAGAGTTAACTCTCACAAAAACGGCGCTACTCAGCGCCGTTTTTATTTCCAAAGACAAACCTTCCAAAGACAACCCTAAAGATAAAAATAAAGCGACTTAGAGCCGCTTTATACTTTAACTTTAAACTTCGCTAGACACGTTCTAATATAGTGCAATCTTTAACCACCGCGAAATGTCCAACATCCAAGTCGTGAGACGAAACACTTTGGCTATTCAACCACTCGTACCACCATGCTTTATGCGCTTGCTCTCGACCTTTCATCCAAAATAGTTCAGCCTTACCGGTGTAAACAGGCAGCGTCTCAATATTGACAGCAGCCAAAAATAGCGGTTGGAAGGCCAGATATAAATGGTATAAGTCTTGAGCCGTTAACTGTCCGTAACCCGTCATAAACTCCGTCCTTGGGTGCTCAAACACTTGCTGCATCAACTTTTGAATGTCATCACTTGATATCTGCTGTTGAGCAGAACATTCAGTCAGCGTACTTTGTATTTCAACGTCTTGCATCAAGGCAAACCCACTTTCTTCGCTCAGTAATAAGCTGAAGAAGGTTTGTAGCTGCATCATTGGGCCTATTTGCTCTGCCAGTGTTGAGCGCTGTGCACTTGCATTAGGTGGCGAGTAAGGGTCAAGTAAAAGCAGCTGCTCTACTTGCTCACCTTGTTGTTCTAACTCAGCGGCAATAGCGTGCGCCAACACGCCACCTAAAGACCAGCCACATAAACGGTAAGGTCCGCGAGCTTGCACTTTGCGAATTTCGCTCAGATGCGATGCCACCAGCGCAGATAAATCAGCAGCTTGCCCGGTTAAGGGATCAGGCTGATAGGTCAGCCCGTACACTGTGCGCTTGCCATCGAGATGCCTTGCCAAAGTGGTGTAGTCCAACACTTTACCAAAACCATCATGTAAGCAAAATAGCGCACTTGCAGTGGCTGATTTTTGATTCAGTGCGATAATAGGCTCGCTACAAAGTGTATTTCCGGAGCCTGTAGTGCCTTGCAACTCAGTTAACTGCAAGGCTAACTGGCTCAGATCCGCAGTTTCAAACATGTGTTTTACCGCCATTTCAAAACCACGTTGGCGCATCAATGACACCACTTTTAGACATGCGATAGAATCGCCGCCAAGCGTAAAGAAATTAGCAAAACGACTGATATTATTGATTCCTAAAACCTCAGACCAGACTTGCGCCACACTTTGCTCCATATCGTTTATTGGCGCAACAAATTCTCCGCTATCTTGCCAAACCGGTTCCGGTAAAGCGTCGCGGTCAATTTTCCCATTCGGGCTAAGTGGCAAGCGCTCAAGACTCAAAATGCTGTTTGGCACCATATAGTCGGGTAAGACTTTGGCTAAGATGCTTTTTAGCTCATCACTTGACTGTACTTGTTGAGACTGCACATAGCCAACTAAACGCTCGCCTGACGGCGAAGGCTTTGCTAATACAACGGCTTTTTGAATACCGCTAATACTTGCAAGCTGAGCTTCAATTTCTTCAAGTTCAATACGTAGGCCTCGGATCTTAACTTGGTGATCAAGTCGGCCCATGTATTCAATCAGTCCTTCTTTATTCCAACGCACCAAATCACCGGTACGGTAAAGGCGACCACCTGATGCGGATATCGGATCGGCAACAAATCGCTCTGCGGTTAAGTCAGGGCGGTTAAGATAACCTCGGCTCAACCCTACTCCACCTAAATAGAGCTCACCTACTACTCCTTGAGGAACCGGCGTCAAGTACTCATCGAGTACATAACAACTGGTGTTTGAGATAGCACGACCGATTGGAATTGTGGTTCGTGGCGCTGGCGTAAACTCCCAGTTGGTCACATGAATTGTGGTTTCTGTTGGTCCATATAAATTATGCACCTTAGCATTTGGTAGTGCGGCGAACATACGTTGACGAAGTTCCGGTGGCGCAGCCTCTCCTCCTACCATAATGTTACGTAAATAGTTCTCTTCATTGGGGTTAGTTTGCTCAATAAAGGCTTGTAGCATCGTCGGTACAAAACTTGCTGTTGTAACTTGTTGCGCCTTGATAAGTGCAATTAATTTGTCTGGATCTTTATGATCTCCGGGTTCAGATACTACAATGCGGCCGCCTTGACTCAGTGGGAAAAATAGCTCCCAACAAGACACATCAAAGCCAAATGGCGCCTTATGTAACACCGCATCCTCCCGTGTAAGCTGATACTCGCGCTGCATCCACTGCATACAGCTAACCAATGAGCGGTGACTAATAGCCACGCCTTTAGGTCGTCCCGTCGAGCCTGAGGTATAAATCACATAAGCCAGCTGCTCTGGGTGAGCATCAACAATGAGATTATCTTGGCTGTATGGCGCTAAGTCTATCTGTTGCCA
This sequence comes from Pseudoalteromonas sp. L23, assembly GCF_021728455.1. Classification (NCBI taxonomy): domain Bacteria; kingdom Pseudomonadati; phylum Pseudomonadota; class Gammaproteobacteria; order Alteromonadales; family Pseudoalteromonadaceae; genus Pseudoalteromonas; species Pseudoalteromonas sp. L23. The sequence continues at coordinate 45,565 of NZ_JAKKCW010000012.1, forward strand.
TACACACTGCGTGATCTGCTCAGGGAATGACGGCAGTGCATCTACCCCTTCAGCATGAGTCAATAGCAACTGTACGCCACTTGACGCCACAATATATTGCAAACGCTCCGCTGGATAATCTAAATCTAGTGGTACGTACGAGGCACCCACTTTCATGATTGCCAACAGACTTATCACGGTTTCAACACTACGCCACATGCCCACAGCGACTCGGCTCTCTATACCCACGCCTTGTGATTGTAGATAATGCGCGAGCTGATTCGCTTGTTGGTTAAGCTCAGCGTAACGCACGTGATTGTTTTTAAATGTGACGGCAATAGCGTCAGGCTGTTTTTGCACCTGTGCTTCAAATAAGCGGTAGACCGCTTGCTGGGTGTTCTCTTTGGTGGTGTTTTCGCTCCACAAGCGCTGAGTTTGCCACGCATTGTCAGTCAACGCTTGCCAATCACCTAGCTGTTTTAGTGCAGGCTCTGCGACAAGCTGAGTCAACGCATTCAGTAAATAGCCACACAACTGCGCAGGTTCAACACTCGGTAGTGTTTGCGCTACGATGTTAAAGCCATCGCCAGCATCGTCAATAGAAACTCCAATAGGGTAATTGGTGCGTTCCTCACCGCCAAATACTTGCCAGCCATCATCGGTAACATAGAGCTTTTTCGAATCACCATGTTTGTGCGCATTTGGGCTATAGCGATAGTTCAACAGCGTCGAAAACAGCGGCGTTCCTTTCGCTACGTTGCTGCAAGATTGTGCTTTGGATAAGCTCGCACTTTCATGGCAAATAAGCGCAGTTAACAGCTGCTGCGCTTGTTGCAATCCTGATTTAAGATCTGCTTGGCGCAATCGAAAACGGATCGGCAATGTATTGATAAACATGCCAACAGCCCTGTCGGCGCCTTCTCCACCTTGTGAGCGGCCAAACATCACCGTGCCAAATACCGGATCATTTAGTCCGGTCAGCTTTTGTAGCACCATCGCCCAAGCTAGGTGGAATACCGCCGCAGCACTGGTGTTTTGCTTTACGGCAAGGTGGCGCACTTGGGCGGCCAGTGCTTCAGGCACGGCAGTTTCGTGCGTTAGAATGTCCTCACCTGTGCCCTTAATATCTAACAACCCAAATGGCGCAGTTGGCGTTTCTATATCCCCTAATAATTCGCTAAAGAACGTATTTTGCTCCGCTTCGGCCTCTGGGTTTTGCTGCGCTAGCGCCACAAAATGTCTAAACGGCACAGGCTCTGGCAGTAGCGCTGCATTACCCGCTAAAATCATCTGCACTTCTTCAACGAGTACTTCTAAGCTGGTGTGGTCCATCACTAAATGATGACTCGGCAGTTGCAACCAGCAGGTCTCGTCTTGCACTTCGGCAATAGCGATGGCGGCAATTAAAGGTGCACACTGTGTGTTTAGTCTAAAGTGGGTTGGATCTACGGCTTCATTTAAGCGTCTTGCTGCTGCCGTTAAGCCTGCTTCATCGGCAGCTAATGGCGCGTCACAGGCATAATCTAACCACTTGATTTCCACTTTGGCCTGACGCTGCACGACTTGCACAGGCTCAGGCAGGCCCTGCCAAAAAATGGCTGTCCGCAGAATATCATGACGGGCAATAACCAGGTTAAGCGCATCAACAAATGCACTTAGCTGCGCGCGGCTTTCAAAACGTAATAGATTAGGCGTAATGTAAGCGTCGCCTTTTTCTTGCAAAGTATGGTGGAATAAAATTCCCGACTGCAGCGGCGCCAGCGGATAAATATCTTGGACATTTTGTACGCCCCCATCTACTTGCTCGACGACTTTAGCTATCTGGTCATTATCCAGACTGACCAATGGCAGCATTTCACTGGTGATAACAGCGGTATCCGTCGCAATCCCTGACCATGCGGTTTCTGGTGCCGTATCTTGGCGGTAAGGCGTAAGGGCAGCAGCGAAGTGTTTGAGCACTGGCTGACTAAATAGGGTTTTCACTTGTGCTTGCCAGCCAGCTTGGCGGGCACGCTCCACCAGCTTAATTGCCAGCAGTGAGTGGCCACCTAATGAGAAGAAGTTGTCATCCCTGCCCACTCGCTCAAGGCCGAGTAAATCTGCCCATAGGTGTGCAGCCATGGTTTCAGCCTCACCTATCGGTGCGCTGTATTCTTGCGCTTTGGCCCATTGCGGCTCAGGCAAAGCTTTGCTATCGACTTTACCATTGGCTGTCAGTGGCATTTTATCTAACACCACAAACGCATTGGGCACCATATAATCCGGGACATTTTCACCAAGCGCTTGAGCTAATTGCTGCTCATCTTGAATACTACCAGTTACGTAAGCGACCAATTTATCGCCAGTAGCCAAGTGTTTAACTAAGACTTTGGCTTCACGCACTTGAGGTAAGCGTCTTAACTGCTCGGCAATTTCACCCAGCTCTATTCTAAACCCTCTGATCTGTACTTGGTCATCGCTACGACCTAGGTATTCAATCTCACCGTTTAGATTCCAGCGCGCCAAATCACCAGTACGATACATCCTTTGGCCATTACCTAACACGCTGTCTGCAACAAAGCGTTCGGCGGTTAAATCTGGTCGGGCAAAATACCCTCTGGCCAGCTGGATGCCTCCTATGTATAACTCTCCAGTAACGCCCTCTGGCACGGGGTTTAAACTGGCATCTAAAATATAGGTATGGGTTTGTGAAATACCTTGGCCAATAGGTGCCAAGCTTCTCTTGTCGTTAATAAAAGGCCAGTGGGTTACATGAATTGTGGTTTCTGTTGGCCCATATAGGTTGTTCATCACAACATCAGGCAGTGCCTTGTATGTGTCACGGAATAATTCAGCAGGCACGGCTTCACCACCACACATGATATGCCGCAGCGAGGTGCATTCAGCCACATCAGGTAGCTCGATAAAGGCCTGTAATAAAGCCGGAGGAAACGAGGTAATTGCGACTCTTTGCTGTTGGATAAGTCGCTTCAGTTCGAGTGGATCGCGTTGGTCACCAGGTTTTGCAACCACCACAGACATCCCTTCACTCAGAGGGAAGAAAATTTCCCAGCAAGACACATCAAACCCAAAGGCGGCTTTGTGCAATACCGCTTCCTCAGGTTGTGGAGAGTATTGTCTTGCCATCCATGCCATGCAGTTACTCAGTGCACGATGGCTGATCGCAGCCCCTTTCGGGCGACCCGTTGAGCCCGAAGTATAAATCATATAAGCCAATTGCTCGGGATGAATAGCCACGTCGAGCGATTGGGCTGACAACGTTTGCCAAGGCAATTGTGCTAAGTTGACGACTGGCAGAGAAGCCAAATGGTGTGTGATCTGCGTATCTTTCAGCACCTCGGTTAATTTCGACTGTGCGTCAGGGTGAGTGATAATGGCTGTGAGTTGACTATTTTCTGCGATGTAAGCCAGTCGCTCTGGCGGATAATCTTGGTCCATAGGCACAAAGGCAGCGCCAGTTTTTAACACGCCTAATAACGTCACTACCGTATCCATACTGCGCTGTAGCGCTACACCGACTCTATCTTCGCGACCAATATTTAGGCTTTGAAGGTGCTGCGCAAGCTGATTTGAACGTTCATCCAGTTGTTTATAGCTCAACGTTAAATCTGCAAATACCGCTGCCACTGCATCTGGCTGGGTGTCAGCCAAACGGCTAAACTTTTGCTGCACTGGGGTGGTGTCTTCTAGTTGTGGATTTAACCCCCAACGCTGCCATTGCTGCGTTTCACTATCGTCTAGCAAGTTAATGTCACCAAGGGCCATAGTCGGCTCAGTGAGCAAGGCAGCAAGCACTCGCTCAAAGTGCTGACTCATGCGAACAATGCGTTGTGTGGAGATGGCCTTTTGATCGTAAGTAAAGGTCAAAAAGCAAGCGCCCGCTCGGTTTTCATGAGCATCTAACACCAACTCAAACTGCACTTCTCCTGTGGTTGCGGGCAATTCACCCACTTTGAGCCCAGGCAACTGTTGTAACTGGCTTAAATCACCAAACTGATAGTTAAACAATATCTGAAATAACGGATGCACTTCGCTACTTCGCTCAGGTTGCAAGGCTTCAACTAATTGCTCAAAAGGTAAATCTTGATATTCTTGTGCTCCAAGTGTGGAAGCCTTTACCTGTGCTAAAACCTGTTGCAATGAAGTGCGGCTGTCAAAGCGGTTATCCTGCACTTGGGTATTGACGAATAAGCCGACCAAATTAGCGACTTCAGCCCGTTGTCGATTCGCGATTGGCGTACCGACACGGATCTGCTCCATCCCGGTATAGCGCTGTAGCAATACCTGAAATGCCGTCAGCAATATCATGTAATGAGAAACCTGATGGCTGGTGGCAAAAGTACCTAGCTGCTGCGTTAAGCTCTGTGGTAATTGCCAAGCGTGTGAGGCACCGCGAGCGCTGCCATGCTCTGAGTGTTGAGCTAAACCATTATCCACCTTAAGCTGTAACACTGGCTGTTCGTCACCGAGCTTTTGCTGCCAATACGCTAACTGACGCTCAAGCTCACCGGCCGTCATCCAGTCTTTTTGCCATTTAGCATAATCACCATAGGCAATATTCAGTGCTGGTAGCGCTGATTGGGCCAGCTGGCTCGATAAATCTCCCGGTGCAATTTCAGCGCTAAGCAATTGGCTATACAGCGCGGCAAATTCTCCCACTAAAATCTGTAAGGAACCACCATCGGCAATAATATGATGCACTACCACCACCAGTTGATATTGGTTTGGCGCAAGCGTGAGTAACCCCACACGGATTAAGTTGCCTTGGGTGAGATTAAACGGTGTGTTTAACCATTGCTGACGCACCGCATCAATGTTATCACCCGCTCCTACCTCTACCTGAAAATCATTGGCAATCTCGATTGGTAGCACCTGCTGCTTTACCTCAGCATCAACTTGTACAAATTGCGTGCGAAGCGAACTGTGACGAGCAATTAATAGCTGAAAAGCACGTGTCAACGCACTCAGGTTTACCTCACCTTCAAGCTGTAATCCCCCAGTGATGTGATACGCTGCACTGTCTGGGTCTAAATGCCATAAAAACCACTGACGTTGCTGTGCATAAGACAGCTCAGCAGCCTCAGCTGAGTGATGAAAAGGTAAAACGGGAAACTGACGCATGTTCAGCCCATCGGCTTGCACCTTTTGATAGACCAGCTGACGTTTTTCTTGAGGTAACTGATGAAAGCGCTCAGCAATGCGTTGGATGACCTCACTGCTCATTATAGGTTCTCCATAAATGCTTCTAAGTCGAGCAAGGCATCTTCTTGCTCTGGATTTGTTTGTGCTGAAATAATTGCAGCTAAGTCTTTTAGTATTGGATTCGCAAAGGCGTCGCGCACCGCAATGTCTACACCAAATTGTGCTTGGATTTGACTCAGGGTTTCCACCGCAAGTAAAGAATGTCCGCCAAGTGCAAAAAAGTTGTCGTCACGTCCGACTTTTTCAAGCTGCAGTACTTGCTGCCATATCTCGGCCAGTCCACTTTCGATTTCACCTTGTGGTGCCGCAAACGTTGAAAATTGCTGTAGCGATGGCTCAGGTAAAGCTTTACGGTCTAGCTTGCCATTCACGGTGAGCGGCAATTTTTCAAGCTGCACAAACACACTAGGGATCATATATTGCGGCAACTGAGTAGTGAGTTGCGAGTTAAGCGTATCAGGCTCAAGCTCAGCGTCATTTACCAACACCAAATATGCCACTAGTTGCTCGCCACCAGCGCTACTTTTCACTAACACCGCAGCATCAACTACATTGGCTAATTGCCTTAATTGGCTCTCTATTTCGCCCAATTCAATCCGCAAACCACGGATCTTCACTTGCTGATCTAAGCGGCCTAAAAACTCAAGTTGACCTTCATCATTCCAAACTACCTTGTCGCCAGTGCGATACATTCTAGCGCCTTGGCTGTTGCTATCGGCAAATGGATTCGCGACAAAACGATCGGCACTGAGATCCGGTCTAGATAAGTAACCACGCGCCAAGCACTCACCGGCAAGATATAACTCTCCTGCCACCCCTATCGGCACTTGATTGAGTGCACCATCCAATACATAAGCTTGTACGCCAGAGATAGGTTTACCAATTGGAATTACGTCATCTTGCTGGTGACACTGCCAGCTTGTCACCTCTATCGCCGTTTCTGTCGGTCCATAAAGATTGTGCAGTGCCGTTTGTTCAAAGTAGCTAAAAAATTGCTGTTGGGTTTGCAAGGTAAGCATTTCACCGCTCGTAAATACTTGGCGTAAACTTGGGCATAAGGCTTTTCCGCCCAGCGCATCGCGTGAGCTGCTTATCCCCGTCATAAATGCTTGCAACATGGAGGGAACAAAGTGACAAACCGTCACCGCTTCTGTTTCAATAAGTTGCCGAATTTGTGACGGTTCTTTGTGTTGTTCTGGCGCTGCTAATACTAGGCTTGCACCTTGCGTTAATGGCCAGAAGAACTCCCAAATAGATACATCAAAACCAAATGGCGTTTTTTGCAACACCCTATCACTGCCTTGAAGCTGATAGCGAGTTTGCCCCCAAGCCAAGCGATTTGCGACGCCACGATGTACACATGCAACCCCTTTGGGCTTGCCCGTCGAGCCTGAGGTATAAATCACATAGGCTAAGTTATCTAAATGGATTGTCACATTGGGTGCTGTGGTTGGATAAGCGCTTAACTCTAAGTGCTCAAGCCATGTTACTTGAGCGCTGATATTCTCTGCCAGCTGTGCTTTTACTGAAGCATGACTCAAGATACAAGCACAGGCGCTTTGCTCAATAATATAGTGTAAGCGTGCCTCGGGCAGTTGAGGCTCGATTGGTACGTAAGCCGCGCCCGCTTGAAGCGTAGCCAGCATCGCCACCACCATCTCAATGCTGCGCTCAAATAGCAATGCCACTTTCGACTCATGGCTGATATTTTGCGCCACCAAATACTGTGCTAATTGATTTACCCGTTGCTGTAATTCAGCATAGGTGACAGACTCGCCCGTAAACCTTAACGCAATCGCGTCTGGGGTTTTCTGTGCCTGAAGCGCAAATGCTTGAGGTACGCTAAGCAAGCTTGCTGAAGTTTTACCGCCAGATTCAAGCGCCGCTAAAGCCGCCTTCCGCTCAGCACTGTTCAGTAAAAGATCGCGAATTTGAGTCTCTGGAGCTTGGCAAAAGGTGCGCAGGAGCGACTGATATTGCTCGTCAAATGTGGAGATCCAAGCCGCTGAAAGTTTATTGCTATCAACACGCCATTGTAATTGCACTCCACCATCACTTAGCTCGGTTGTATCTAGCGCAAGGTCGCACATTACACCCTGAGTCAAACTAAAGTAATTGGTCAACGAGGCACCATGCAATTGTGCTAAACCACTGCTGCTATCTTTGAGGTGATTGAACATCACTTGATAAGGCGTTGCGCCCTGCAAGTTAGGTTGAAAACGCTTCATCAGTGAGTCTATGGGGATGTCTTGTTGCGCTTGGATTGCTAATGACTGTTCGGCACAGTTGCGCAATAGCTGCTGTAGCGTTAATTCACCAGCGACAGACAAGCGCATCAGCTGTATATTAACAAAAAAGCCAACCACACTATGGGTAGCAAACTGGTTCCGATTTGCCACCGGAACCGCCGTCAGCAGCTCATCTTCGTTTGTGTATCTATGCAGCAAAGCTTGATACGCAGTCAATAACACGACGAATAGCGAGACCCCTTGTTCACGCGCAAATTGTGTGACTTGTGCTGCCAATTGCGCGGGTAACTGAGTAACGAGTTGCTCTGCCTTAGGTACACTATTCGCTGAGTTTGTCACACCGAGTTCAACCACAGGCAAGTGACCTGTGAGTTGTTGCTGCCAAAATTGCCACTGCTGCTGCACTTGCTCAGCATCACTGTTAAGCCAATCATTTTGCCACTGAGCAAAGTCAGTATAATCTAACCGGTTCGCGTCATGGGTGATGGGTTGAGCGAGACTCGCTTTTTGATAAATTTCAACGAAGTCTTTAATAATCAAACTCTTCGACCACGCATCACTAATTATGTGGTGCATCACGACTAAGAGTACATGCTGTTCTGGAGCAAACTGCAACCACTGCATTCGCATCAAAGGACCTGTCCGTAAATCAAAGGGCGTTGCAGCGAAGCGCGCTAACCTTGCTTTATAAACCTGTTCCTGCGCTTGTTCGCGACTCAGCTCTGTATCATGTGCTTGCAGTGCTGCGACTTCAGCGGCTAATTCGTGTTGCTCTACCGATTCCAGCGGTAAGCGCAGTGTCGGCAAAACCACTTGCGCAGGTTTGGCGCCTTCCCCTTCAACAAACTGAGTACGAAGCCCAGCATGGCGCTCAGATAAGTGATCTAAGCTTGCACGCAGCGCGTCTTTGTCTAGATGGCCACTTAAACACATCCCCCCACCAAGGTGGTATGCAGTATTTTCAGGGTTGATCAACCACTCAAACCACAGCCTTTGCTGCGCCGCCGATAACGGCGCTTGAAGTTTGCCAAGTTTTTTAATTACTGGCGCACTCGACTGAACTGGCTGTTTATCCTCGAGCTGTTTAAGCATGGCTTTTTTCTGCGCCAGTGTCATATTACCTTTGCGCGCGGCCAATAGTGCATTGATCGACATGCTTATTTCGCTCCCTCAGCCAGCTCTTCGGCCAGCTCTTGCTGGAGCTCTTGTATTAGAATGGCTTCTATTACTTGGGCAAGACCCAATATGGTTGGCTCTTTAAAAAAGGATGCTGGCGACAAGGTCACTTCGAATTTATTGCTTAGTTGCGACATGATTTGTACCCCCATTAAGGAGTCACCGCCCAGCTCAAACAAATTATCGTGAATGCCTATTTGCTCTATCCCCAACATGGCGCTCCAGACTTGCGCAATACCAACTTGTAAATCATCTTCTGGCGCAACATATGGCGTTGATAACTCAGGACGCTCATAGCCACCACTGCGAGGTGTCGCATCTGCCATAGTCAATTCTGCATCTAACAGGTTACCTTTGGTGGCTTCTAATCGTGCAGGAAGGTCGAGCGTTGAGACCGCAACTTGCGGCAATATTGGTGCGCTGAGTATGCGCGCCATAACTTCAACCCCTTGCTGAGGCGCGATACCGACTCCGTCAGGCATATCCATATCACCAGCCATGCCGACCTCTCGCCAACTGTCCCAGTTAACGGCCAGTATTGGATAACCGCCTGTTTGCACCGATTGCTGAGCGTATTGCTGTGCAATACCATCTAGATAGGCATTCGCTGACGCGTAGGCGGCCTTAGATAAACCACCTGCAATGCTAGCAAGCGATGAGCACAACACCATAAAGTCCAGTGGCTGCTCGTTAAATAAAGCCAACAAATGTTGCGTTCCCACAACTTTGGCAGCAAACATCTGCTCGATAAACGCTGCATCCGTCGAACTAATTAAGGACGTTGCACCACTCCCTGCTGCGTGGATCACCCCATTGATCTGCCCAAACTGCTGATGTGCTTGTGCGACAACCTCTGCCATTTGTTCAAAGTCCGCCACATCCGCTTGTTTAACCAGTACCTGCGCACCAAAAGATTGCAATTGTGCTAATTTTTGCTGTTGTGCCTCTGAAGGCGTGCTGCGACCAAGCAAGACTAATTTAGCCTGGTAGTGCTCCGCCAAATGCTCAGCCATTACCAAACCAACGCCACCTAAACCGCCGGTAATTAAGTACACCCCACCTTGGCGATAAATCGCTTCATTTTGCTTAGGTTTGGCCGTCGCTTCAAAGCCCATCAGCCAACGATGATAAGACCGATAAGCAACCACCTCGCCCGCTTCGCCATGTTGCTCTGACAACAACCAATCTATCCAGTCACCGTGAAGTTGTGCACCAAAATCAACCAATTGACATTGAATGTGTGGGAACTCCTGCGGGATGACTTTACATGGGCCAAGTAACATCGACTGAGCGGGTGAAATCTCATCATTACCCGACACATCGGCCAACCCTTGGCTCACTACGCTCAAATTAACCGGCTGACCTAACTGTTGCGATTCAAGTGCTTGAGCAAGTGCGATTAGACTCATCATGCCCTGTTGTTGAGTTTGGCTTAAATCAGCAGGCTCGCTGGCCGGCAAGCTCCACAAATGGAATATATGCGATACAGGACCATGAATTTGATTCACGCTTGCAATAAGTTGCTGATAGTCGCTCAACTGAGCCGCGCGGATCACAAACTCATTATCCGATTCTTGCTGAAATGCTTGCCCTAATTTGACCCGAATTAGCTTATCGCTCTGCGTGTGTAGCTTATCAAGGAGCAGGTCGCAGGCCTTATGCTGTGTTTCAAATAGCAAAGTACAACCCAGTTCAACCGGCTGAGTTAAATCAGGAACCGAGCGCTTATATGAAGAGATGTAACACCACTGTTCAATCGGTTTTGGTGCCAAGGCGTTATGGTTGTTTTGCGCCACAATATTTGCATCGGCTTCAATCCAAAAACGTTTTCGCTCAAACGGGTAAACAGGTAAGGCGACGCGATGAGGTGTCTGCTCATACAAGGCATCCCAATCAATCTCTACGCCTTCAATCCATAAACGTCCCAAGGCTAAGGCAAAGTGTTGCTCTGTCTCTTGCGCTTTTCTTGGGTGTGGTAGCGAAGTGACAATACTCGTTTGCGCTTTTACTTCTGCATCCCGTCCAGCAAGTTGACTTAGCGTATTACTTGGTCCCACTTCGAGTAGCACAGTTTGTTCTAAGCCATTTTCTGACTCTGGATTGTCAAGATTGACGATAGTGCGCAGACCTTGGTTAAAGCGCACCGCTTGTGCTAAATGCTGCGCCCAATATTGAGGGTCGGTCGCTTGTTGGTCGGTTATCCAAGTGCCTGTTACATTCGATACAAATGGAATGCTTGGGGCATTGCGCTGAACCTGAGCAATCAACTTAGCCAGTTGATCACCTGCATCACTCACCAAGGACGAATGGAACGCATGGGAAACATGTAAAGGCTGTACTACGACCCCTTGCTCAGTGAGCCTATTTGATAGTGCCGCTATCGCTTGCTCTGAGCCCGATACAACACAGTTTTCAGGGCTATTCACCGCTGCCAGCTCAACTTTATGCCCAAGATTGTCGGTATCAAGATAAGGAGCTAAAGCGGCTTCTGAGAGCGCCACCGATAACATACAGCCTGGTGCTTGCGCCTGAATAAATTCGCCCCGCTTGGCGACCAGGTATAATGCATCCTCTAAACTAAACACCCCCGCAATACACGCGGCGACGTATTCGCCGATACTGTGGCCAATCATAGCACTGGGCTTTACTCCCCACGCCAACCATTGCTGCGCCAATGCATATTCCACAGCAAATAATACCGGCTGAGTGACTGAGGTTTGTTTTAGTTGCGCCGCACCGTGCTCAACGTCCGCTTCATCAACAAAAATAAAGTCTTTAATATCTTGCCCAACATGCGCTATCAGGCCCTCCCGACAGCGGTCAAATGCATCTCTAAACACGCTTTCTGACTCATACAGTGCGCGGGCCATATTGATATGCTGCGAACCTTGCCCTGGGAACATAAAGGTAACGGGCCTGTCACCTGAAACCGTTAACTGCCCTTGCGCTCTTAATGTGCTGGTATCGTCAGCCAGTGCTGCAATCGCTTGCTCACTATTTTGCGCCACCACGACGGCACGATGGGTTAGGCCTTTCCTACCCACTTGCAAAGTGTAAGCACTGTCTTGCCACAAAGGCTGAGTGCTTGCTTGCTTAAACCAAGTTGCTAACTGCTCGCGGCGACTGGCCAGTGCAGTTTTGGTGTGGCCCGACAGCGGTAGGATTTGCCAGTTGCGCTGCGACTGCGTCGCACGTTGAACTGGTGGCTCCTCAAGGACCACATGCACATTGGTGCCACCAATACCGAATGAACTCACCCCAGCACGGCGTGGGCCTGTTTCATTTGACCAAGGCGTCAGCTTATCCGCGACATAGAACGGGCTATTGGCAAAGTCAATTTCTGGGTTAGCTTGCTTGTAGTGCAAACTCGGCGGGATTTGTCCGTGCTTCACTGTCAGCGCGGCCTTTATTAACCCGGTAACCCCTGCGGCTGCATCTAGGTGGCCGACATTCGATTTGACTGAACCTACGGCACAATATTGCGTTTGCTCAGTATCCATTCGGTAGGCGCGGGTGAGCGCAGCAATTTCAATGGGGTCGCCAATCACCGTGCCGGTACCATGCGCTTCAACGTAACCAATGCTCTCTGCCGGGGTATCAGCCATTTCCAGTGCTGCGGCGATAACTTCAGCCTGCCCATCCACACTAGGTGCGGTGTAACCTGCTTTAGTATTACCATCATTATTCATTGCAGAGCCCTTGATCACGGCATAAATGGTATCGCCATCAGCCATTGCATCTTCAAGGCGTTTAAGTACCACGACACCAGAGCCAGAACCAATTACCGTCCCTTGAGAATCTGCGTCAAACGGACGACAGTGACCATCTGGAGACAAAATTGCGCCGGGTTGATATACATAACCGCCCTGATGCAAAAAGTTCAACCATGAGCCGCCAGCCAAGGTCATATCTGACTCATAATTCAATAATGAGCGTGTCGCCATGTGGACTGCAGCCAAGGAAGTTGAGCACGCCGTTTGTACCGTTACCGCAGGGCCCTTTAGGTTTAGTTTGTAGGCCAGTGTCATGGTCATGGCATCTTTGTTATTACCGTTCATCAGCGCTTGTAGCTGCGAGATATTACCAAGATCGCTAAAACGGCCACTTTGCATCAAATTAGAGATTAGATAAGTGTTTACGCCACAGCCGCCATAGACACCTATTGGAAAGTCACACTTGTCACCATCGTAGCCAGCATTTTCCAGCGCCTGCCAAGCGGTTTCTAAAAAGAGACGTTGCTGCGGGTCAAGCTCTTCTGCTTCACGCGGTGAATAGCCAAAAAATGACGCGTCAAACTTGTCTTGATCAGGCAACAACGCACACCGAGGGACAAAGTTGGGGTCAGCAATAGTCGCTTCCGACACCCCAAGTTCACGTAATTCTGCCTCTGTGAAGGTTTTGATTGATTCCACCCCGTTTTTTAGGTTTTCCCACAGGGCATCTACATTCTCAGCTCCTGGGAAACGACCTGCTAGGCCGACAATGGCAATATCTGTGCTTGAATAAGTTTCTGTAGTCATGCTTAGCTTTCCACTTTTGTGCGTGTTTTTTTCAAGAAGGCTTGGCGCTGGCGTTGACCACGCGCCGATGCTTTTTTCATTTCTTTGGCAACTGCTTGCTGTGCATTCGCAGCGCCTTCAGGTGTACGTTGTTCAAAGTAAGTGGCCATGGCACTTACGGTTGTCATATGAAACAGTTCTAACATGGTCAATTTACAGCTAAATTCGGCTTCAAGACGTTGCTGAATCTGACCAAACAATAGGGAGTGACCGCCCAAGTCAAAGAAGTTGTCATGCAGGCCAATTTGTTTCGCATCTAGACCTAGCACTTCCGCCCAAATCGCAGCGACTTTATTTGCTAAGCCGCCTGTTGGTACTTGATGGCTTTCACCACTCCCCCACTGAGGTTCGGGTAAGTGATGACGGTCAATTTTGCCATTGGCCGTCACAGGCAAGTTTGCCAATACGGTGATACAACTCGGGACCATGTAGTCTGGTAGTTTTTGCAGTAAACTTTGCTTCAGTGTTTGCGCGCTAGGTAATACGCCTTGGCCATTCTCCTCAGCGCCAACATAAGCCACCAAATGTGTCCCAGAATGACCATGTTGGCCATCACCGTCTTTGGCCAATACAACCGCTTCTTTAATGTGTGGAAGTGCCATTAATTGCGCTTCAACTTCACCGAGCTCTATCCGAAAACCACGAATTTTGACTTGATGATCGATGCGCCCTAAATATTCCAGTTCATCGCGTTGATTCCAACGAACCAAGTCTCCCGTTCGATATAAGACTTCGCCATCGCTACTAAATGGGTTGGCAACAAAACGCTCTGCGGTCAGGGCTGGACGCCCCAAATAACCACGAGCAACACCACGACCACCCACGTAAAGTTCACCGCTTGCTCCTTGTGGTACAGGATTCAGATCGGCGTCTAAAATATAGGCTTCACGCGCACCTATCGGCTTGCCAATTGGTACAGTGCTAACCTCGTGTAGCTCACCCGGTAAACTGATCCATGCCGTTGGTGTAATAATGGTTTCAGTTGGCCCGTAGGCGTTGACAATCCGAGGCGCAGAAAACGCCCGATGAGCGTCTTGATAATCTGTGCGGCTAAATTCTTCACCGCCGACAATACAGGTGCGAATTTGCTTACAGTCGTGCAAATGCGGCGTCAAAAGGCGTAAATAGGCGGGCGGTAAATGCAGTGCCGTCACCTTGTGCACGTTTATTAACTCACTGACGGCCTCCACATTGAGCTGCGCCTTAGTCGCCAGCACTAACGCACCACCTTTGATCAGTGGTGTCATCCACTGCTCACCTGCGGCATCAAAGTTAATCGAAAAGAACTGCAGCTCCGTGTGATCGCTATCCACTCCATATACGTCAACCATATTTTGAATATGCATGGACAATGGGCCATGCGTAACGGCGACCCCTTTGGGCAACCCGGTCGAGCCTGAGGTGTAAATAACATACGCCAAGTGCTGGGAGTGTGATGCAATCGCAGGATTAGTCGTTGCAAAGTCGCCAAGCGCTATATGCTCGTATGCAAGCACAGAGATGGCGTTTTCAGCGTTTGGAATATGCGCCACGAGCGCAGCATTCGTCAGCACCAACTTCACCCCGCTATCCTTCACCATGTGAACAAGCCTGTCCTCAGGGTACGTCGGATCGAGTGGCACATAGGCGGCTCCCGCTTTCCAAATCGCAAATAGGGTGACATACATCTCAATACCGCGCTCAAGCGCCATACCGACACAATCTTCAGGCCCAATACCTCGACTTTTTAAATAGTGCGCGAGCTGGTTGGCTCGTTGATTTAATGCGTTATAACTCACGGTTTGTTGGTTGAAGATAAGTGCGGGCGCATCTGGCGTGCGCTTCACTTGCTCCTCAAACAATTGATAAATGGTAGAGTCATCCGTTGCAACCGCAGGCCCTTTGGCAACCTGAGTCAACCACGCTTGCTCTGCCGAGGTTTGCACACATAGCTGCGCAAGTGGCGTTGCGCCAGACTCAAGCTGGGCATGTAGCAGAGCAACATATTGCTCAGCCATACGCGCTATCGTTTGTGGCAAAAATAGTGCTCTGGGATAAACAAACTCTAGCGCTACTTGATCCTCTTCTAGCTCGTAAGTTTCGAGCGTTAAGTCAAATTGCGGCGCCACTTCTAGCGGCTGCCAAGCGCGGGCTGATAAGTTAGTATCCTTTGCGACCAACGGCTGCCATGCACGAGTATCATGCTCCGTATGGCTAAACATTACCTGGAAAAGCGGATGCGTATCGACGCTCCGTTCCGGCGCTAGCGCTTCGACTAGATACTCAAAAGGAACATCTTGATTTGCTTGTGCGCCCAAGACGGCAGTTTTGACTTGCGCCACAATATCTTGCAAACAAGTCTGACCCGAAAACTTCGCAGGGATCACTTGGGTATTTACAAAAAAGCCTACTAACTCTTGGAGTTGAGGCAAATGGCGGTTCGCAACTGGTATCCCCACTCGAATGTCATGTTGCCCAGTATGACGATAAAGCAATGCATGAAAACTGGCTAACATCACCATAAATAAGCTGGCGTTTTGTTTGGCCGCTTGGCGACGAAGTTGCTTAACCAGTTGAGCCGGTAAGACGACACTGTGATTTGCACCTAACAGTTGCTTATTATTTTCAGGAGAGTGCGCTTTATTAACTCGAGGGAAATCCGTGCACAACTGCAAAATAGGTTGCTCATCGCAGGCGAGCTGTGCTTGCCACCACGTTAATTGTGCTTGCGCTGTATCGGAGGTGAGATACGAGCGCTGCCACAAAGAAAAATCTTGATAGGTGATTGCGCCCTCTCGCACTTTACTCGCGCTCAAGGTACCCAAATAAATATGCGCAAGTTGGTCTAGTAATATTTGCATCGATACGCCATCGGAAACGATGTGATGCATCACTAGGATCAGCTGATAGCCTTGCTCACCTAGATTAATTAGCGCCGCGTTGACGACATCCCCTTTAGTTAAATCAAATTCGTATTGGCTCACTGTGGCAACCAATTCAGCCAATGCCGAAGCTTGCTGCGACGCTGCAACATTACTTAAGTCAAATTGTTGCAGCGGCCAATGACCCGTTTGCGCAACCACTTGGATTGCCGTACCAAGTTCATCGGTATCAAAGCGTGTGCGCAGCGCTTGGTGTTCAGCCACCAGAGTATTTAACGCGTTTTGCAAGCGCGTAGCGTCTATATCTGAGTGTAGGTTGATGCGCGCACCAATATTGTAAGCACTGCTATGGGGTTCTAGTTGCCATAAAAACCATAGTCTCGCTTGCGCATGAGACATTGGAACGGCCTGCTCAATTCCATACTCGTTGGCAATAATGGAATTTATTGATGACACGCTGGAAGCTTCTTTAGCCACCAACTGTTGGCGTTGTGACGCGGCCAAAATAGCATCGGCTTGCTCGCCTAAGCGCAAACAATGAAATATTTCTGTGGGGTCAAACTTCACTTGCCAATGTTGCTCAATGGCGTGAATTAACTGCACCGCTTTTAGCGAGTTACCGCCCTCTGCTAGAAAGTGTGCGTCACGACTAAAATCACTCTTACGATTGAGCACGGCTTGCCAGATATCGGCCAGTGCTTGCTCGTGTTCTGATAAAGGTGCTGGGGCCAAAGTATCTGCCAGTGTTTGACCACGCACCAGCTGATTATGTGCATAAATCGCATAAGCCTTATCAACATTATCGTCTGACAGTGGCGCAGCGACACTCAGTTCAGCGGCTTGCGTCCACATTTGCTTGCAGGCGCTACGCTGTAATTTGCCACTGGACGTTTTTGGCAAGCTTGCAGGTTGCATCATCAAAACGCCTGTGACGGACTCATCACAATATTCTGCAACGATTTCCTTTAAGCGATTGACCAACAACTGCGGACTCACTTGGCGCTGAACCTTGCGCGCAATTTCTAGGGCCACACCAACGCCTTCGCTATGGTTATCCGTGGCTGCAAATACCGCGATCCGACCTTTACGGGCGAACTCAAATTCTGCTTCGATAATTTTTTCAATATCCTGAGGATAGATATTGCGACCATGAGAAATGATCAAATCCTTGATGCGGCCAACAATGTATAGTTGATTATCTTGCCACACTCCTAAGTCCCCGGTGCGAAGCCAGCGCGCTTGCTCATGTTCTACAAAGGTGGCAGCCGTTGCAGCTGGGTTTTGCCAATAGCCCTGAGCAATACTCGGGCCCGAGACCCAAATTTCACCCACATGTCCTGCCGGCAATGCCGCCTTGGTCGTGTTGTCTGTGATCCGTATACTATGATGTGAAGCTGGTACGCCACAGGCTACCTGCTTTACGCCGTGCTCAGCTTGTTGTGCGATACCTTGTGCAAGTGAGGCAGCAGAAAATGACTGTACCACTAGGCCAGATTGTCTTTTTGGCCCAGTAACAAATAAGGTTGCTTCAGCCAATCCATAACACGGGTATATGGCTTGAGGATTAAAACCTGCTGGCGTGGCTTGTGCAAAAAAGCTATCAAGCGTATCAACCCTTACAGGCTCTGCGCCACTAAAGGCCACTTGCCAAGAAGACAGATCCAAGTTCGCCATTGCGCTTGGCCTTATCCTTTCAACACACAAGCGATAACCAAAATCTGGACCACCGCTTGACGTACCTCGGTGTCTAGCAATTGCTTCAAGCCAGCGGATTGGTTTTTCAAGGAAGTAGCGAGGCGACATCAAGACACATTTTGAGCCATTGAATAAAGGCAAAATCAAGCCGGCCATTAATCCCATATCGTGGTACAGAGGCAACCAAGACACCACAACCTCGTCTGCTATCACCCCACTCCCTTCGCTGATGGCAATTTCATTTGCAATCAAATTACCGTGACTCACCATAACACCCTTTGGTGCTGCCGTTGAGCCTGAGGTATATTGTAAAAATGCCAACTCTTGTGGTTGTGGCGTATGCGCTTGCCAGCAGGTATTCTCTTGATAATTTAACTGGTCAACAAACAGTAAACTTGCAGCACTTAGGCCGCTGTTGTGCATTTCTTGTTTGGCTAGTTCAACTAACTGATGATCTGCAGAATGCGCTAAAATAGCGGTTGCTTGACAATTTAACGCAATCCCAACAACGCGCTGAATATGCTGAGAACGTGAAGATTCGGGAACAAATAAAGGAACCGCGATGAGACCGGCATAAAGGCATGCGAAGAAACTGATAACATAGTGTTCATTGTTATCTAGCATCAACAGCACGCGATCACCTTGACGACACTGTAGCTGCAGCTCGGCCGCTAGTCTTTTAATCTGTATATCTAATTCACCATAGGTAAATGAGCGCTCATCCAGCACACCTTCTTTGTCACTAACGACCACCAGCGCGGTTTTATCTGCTTGGATCTGGGCAAGGTGTTGTAAACGCTCAACCATGCTGTGGGGCGTCTCGCCCGTGAGATACGGGTTTAGTTGTAATGGCTTGTGTTGCATATTGCAGCTCTACCTCAATTTTTCTAAATGGGCTCGCGACTAGAGACAAGATTAAAAAGCGAACCGACTAATACCAAGTGTTTAATGCTGTGTGATAACCCAAGTCCTCAAGTGCAGCGCTTGGTTTTACTCACAACTACTGACCAAAGCAGCCGCTGATGTATTATGGCGACTCAGTGTTTGCTCAAGTGCAGACAACACTGAAGCTTGGGCACTGTGAATATAAAAATGCCCACCAGCGAACCCTTGTTGCGATAATGGTTGACGGGCGTGTTGCTGCCAGGCCAGTACTTCGCTAACACTGATTAAGTCATCGTGACCATAAAAAGTGGTTACCGGCACGGTTATTTGCGAAGGGCTAGATGGCGTAAACGAGCGCAATGCGTGATAGTCAGCGGCCAGCACCTCAAGCGTCATTTCCAATAAATCAGCATTGTCAAATAGCATGTCTGGCGTTCCTCCCTGCGCTCGCAATTCAGCAATGAGCGCTTGCCGATCATTAGGTTCTGGATAGCGCTCAGGATGAATAAACTGTGGCGCAGGACACGCCGATAGCATCAAAGTGTTAGGCAAAGGTAAATTGCGCTGTTGCAACTGCAGTGTTACGCCATAGGCAAGCAAAGCTCCCATGCTATGACCAAAAAAAGCATAATCACCGATCATCTCATGCTGATAACACTGAAGTATCGCACTCACTTGCTCGTGGTAGTTTTCGACTTTCTCTTCATCTAACCTAGGGCCTCTTCCTGCAAGCTCAATGGGCACTAGCTTTATCCAGCTAGGCAATTGCCGACTCCAACGTAAGTACATTGAGGCACTCGCCCCAGCACAAGGCAGGCACAACAGCTTAATGCTTGATGTACTCACGCGTCACCTTGTTGCGCTTGCTCAGCCATCCACTGACGCAAAGAAGCAGGACGCATATCAGTCCAGTGCTCGTTAATGTAGCTTTGCACGTGGGCCTTATCGCCCTGAACACCAGCTACAGCTTGCCAACCCGCTGGTACCGCTTTCCACTCGGGCCAAATTGAATATTGTTCTTCTTGATTAATAAGCACGATGAAGGTTTCATCTTCGCGGTCAAAACAGCTCACTGACATGACATCTCCTGATAAATATTGCACTGCTACTATAGGCAGTCGGTTTACATTCTGATGAGGTTGGGTAGTCATGAGGTATGTATCTCCGTGCTACCTTCTCAACATGCCAATAAATTTGGCGATATTGCCTCTGTAGACGAATAGAAATGCGAATTGTTTAAAGAAAAAAGCGTCTATATTCTGATTTTTTACCAGTGCAGATAATTGAAAGCATATAGGTAGGGATATCGCGGCCTAAATATGCTTAGCCGCTAAGCGGTTATCAAGTTAAACGCAGTGATAATGTTGGCTTGCACTGCGCTCAACTTTAACCACTCAGGTTATTTATGCAGCTGCCTCTTCACGCTGATAAAGTTGGCCGTGCTCCATTCGCAACAGTCGATCGGCGCAGTCAAAATACTTATCGTCATGAGAGATAACCAACAGCGTTTTCCCCTGCGCTTTAAGCTCTGGTAATAACTGGCGATAAAACACCTCTTTAAATATAGGATCTTGGTCCGCCGCCCATTCATCAAAGACTAAAAACGGACGCTGCTCTAAATGGGCTACCACCATGGCTAGCCGCTTTCTTTGCCCTTGAGATAACGCACGCGTTGAAAATGCACCATTGGCAACATGCACTTTACGATTAAGTTGGAGCTTTTCTAACAGTGAGTTTGCGGCCGCATCTAATTCAGCCGAAGGGATATCCAGCAATTCTTCAAACAAATAAAAGTCAGAGAAAATTGCGGTGAAAAGCTGTCTATACTCATCTAGATCTTCAGGGTTAATGGTTTTGCCATCTAAGCGAAGTTGACCAGTATTACTCTTGTATAATCCGACCAACATCTTAGCCAGCGTGGTTTTGCCACTGCCATTACCGCCAACCAAAAAGACAATTTCCCCCGGTTTAAACGATAAATCGATAGGTCCAAGTGTGAATAAATCATCAGAAGGTTCATGATAAAACTGATGTGTTAACCCGCTTAATTCAAGCTGTTTAAACGAGGAAGGCGCATTCGGTAAGTGCTTTTCTTTCGCTCCTTCGGATAAATGCGCGGTAACAGCTTCAATGCGTGCAGCTGATGCTTTCGCTATATTGGCCGCGGGCAGAGCCTTTAGTAAGTTCTCTAAGGGCGCAATCATATATATAAAGACCAACGCAAAGCCCGTTAGTATTTGGGTACGCTGCGCTGAATCTGCTACCAGCGCGAACAAAACCGCGCCAATAAATGCGTAGATTAAGAAATTTCCCCAAGCGGTAGAAATAACAAAGACAGACATGCCCACCGTCCGTTGCTTACGAACCGATTCAATGGAATCTCCAAGCACGTTATCTGCAAATCGCTGTCTTTTACCAGCATGCAAGCGTAGCTCTTTGGCACCATCAACCAAAGCACTAAAGTGTCCAAACAAGCGATCTTGCTCTTTTGCTGCACCATTTAAATAGCCGATGGCTTTGAGATGAACCAAATGATAGCCAATAGAGCCTAAACCCAAGACCACCAGCGCCATCACAAATACATCCAGCGATAACCAAGCGATATAAGCCATACAACCAATTACAATAATACCATTGACGACGATCACCGGTAACCGGACGAAAAACTCAGCAACTTTTAAACAGTGTTCAGACAGCGCTGATTGCACCTTGGCTCCGCCCACTTCTTCAAGTTGACGATAATCTGCTTGCAGTACCTTATCTGAAATATGCCTTCTCAGCACAGCATGTGCCTGTTGACTCAATCGCTCAAACAATGTTGAAGCCACCACCTGAAAAACCAGCACAGCCACCACCAAGGCCACAAAAATACCAAAAAATTGATTGGCTTCTTGTTGTGATGAATTCAATACCTTATTAATTTGCGTGAGTAACAATACGGCACACACACCGCAGATTGCACTCGTGAACACAGCCGCACCTAACAACCATTTTGATTGACGAATTAAATACCCAAGCACACGATTTCCTCATAATTCAATTACTGAGTCTGATAGCAACAAGACGAAGCACTTCTAAAGTTGTTTAATGAAAGTCTAAAAAAAACTAGATTTATACCAATTTACCTAAATGTTGAGGCCAGAAAATCTTGTCTTTAGCCCGGCAAAAATTTTGCTATTTAGTTGTTCTAACTGATAAATTTTTAACACAGCTCGCGTCAGATTTAATCCCTCAAATTGAGCAAGTATGAAGTCAAACTGGTATTGTCTGCCTGACGGCGTGCAACTTATTCACCAGCGGGCAAGTTAAGGTGTTGCTTTGCGCCAAAAAAATCACTGAGCACCGTTAAATAAATCTGCTCGATTTCCAGTAAATCACTTATGGGTAAACACTCATTGGCTTGGTGTATCGTGTCGTTTTTAACACCACATTCAATCGTTTGGGTGTGGCCATTGGCAAAAAAACGCCCATCAGACGTGCCTCCAGCGGTGTTTACTATGGGGTATCTCGCAGTACACCGCACGATGGCGTTTTCCACTAAGTTTAAGAACGAATCTTCGATATCTGCACTGGTATAGTAGGGGTTACATGCCCTTGACCAATCTAGACTCAGGTTGTCTTTAAATCTTGCTAAGTGATTTTCGATAATGCCGATGATCTCTTGATTACTATACCCATGGCTGTATCTAATATTGAAATTAACCTGGCACGCTTCAGGTACGATATTATCCACATCAGTCGTCGTATTGACGCCCGTGACTTGAAGGGTTGTTTTGACATCTGGCTGGTCTTTTTGCCACTGTAAACCGCACAGTGTCGCCACTATTTTACCCGCGATATGCGCTGCATTGATCGTTTGTTCGGGATAAGCGACATGGCCTGCTTTCCCTTCAATTTTTATGGCACCTGAGATTGAGCCGCGGCGACCATTTCGGATCACATCACCCACTCGATTGTGTGAGGTAGGCTCTCCAACAAGGCAAGCGTCAATCGTTACACCATCTTGACTGAGTCGCTCGACGATTCGCTTGGTACCAAATTCAGCTTCCCCCTCTTCATCGGATGTCAGCAACCAATAGAAAGTGCCTTTAAGCTTTTGCTTCGAAGCCAGTAAGACTCGTGTGGCACTCAGCATGGCAGCAATGCCCCCTTTCATATCGGACACGCCCCTGCCATAAATAACATCGTTTACGACAGTCGCTTTAAATGGATCGGAATGCCAATGCTCCTGCTCAGCGGGGACAACATCAACATGACCAGAAAATGCAAAACTTGGACCTTCAGAAAAAACCTGCTTGGCTATAAGGTTACGCACCCCGTTTTCTTCAAACCATGAGGTTTCAAACCCGAGTTCCTCAAGATATTGGGCGATTGTTAAGATCAACCCGGCATCACAAGGCGTCACAGACGGCGCCGCGATGAACTCCTGTAGAAGACTTATAGAGGTACTTATTTGGGTTATTTTTTTAGTTAGTTCTTGCATGTAGAGCCTAGTTCCCAAGCCGAATATTTGTTTTTGTTGCACACCACTTTTAGGCAGCAACCACGACACTCAGACTAGTGACGAAACTAAACTAAATTTTTTTACATAAGATTATTGATTTGTCGGCGTTCGGTATTTTTTACCCCGCCAAAACATGTAATTTGACCATTAACTGCATTTTTCTAGTGCCGTTTTTGGCAGATAACAGCCGAACAAACATAAGCACTAAAGTAATGTGGGAGTTTGAGACTAAAAGGCGGTATTAAATTAATGAAGTTGCGTTTCGTCATTAACCATAAACCTCTATAGCTGTTCGTTTCAATGCTGCCGAATTTAGTGCCTTTTTTTAAACCTCCTTATGATACGTATGCGCATGGTGTTGACCTCACCCCTTTACGATCTACAGCGACTTTTTCTGAGTTATTAGAGTCACCACATTTTATCGACCATATAACTCGCTTTAGCTTAGAGAGAGGCGTAACGAAATCAAGGGCTCAAGCCTCCGTGTGGCATATGTATTACACCTTCAATATTTTCCCAAGCATCATCGTAAGCCATTCATTATTGCTAACACCATTGCCACTAAAGCTTTGCGAATTGAGCTACAACCCTGAGCAGCTCAGCATTTTGCTGCCGCATCAAGGTAAAGCACTTAAAAACAGTGACACAGAAGCACGCTATCACGACTTATTGTTCAATCACTTATCACCGCTTCACGACCTGCTACACCAAGCTTTTGGCGTAAAAGAGCGGACGCTATGGAGTAATTGCTTTTATCGCTTGAATGACTTTTTCGACATTATTATGGGGCTTGTGGGTGCGCATCCAACATTGCTTGAAGATAAACAAATACTGACTACATCCGCCCACTTTGGGGCGCTAAAGAATCCGCTTAAGTTTACCGAAATAACCGCACATGATCCGAGTGGCAAATATCAAATCCGCCCTGAATGCTGCCTTCTCCACGACCGAGAAAATGGCAATTACTGCCGCGACTGTCCCAAACACAAGCACAATATGGTGCAAAGAAAAGCCGCGCTAAGTAACCTAAGCAAACTGAGGAAAAACGTCTCGATAGAATGAAGCTTTCTCAGCCATCACTAACGCAGCACGCTTATGAGGAAAGTCAAACTCAAACAGGCTATGATAACCAAGCTCTGAAATGCGAGTGAGTAGCCGCGTATTATCATGGCGAGGCTCTAGCACAATACGCTGAGTATCTTCATGCCCTAAATAAATAAGGTGACTTAAACTGGTCATCCAAGCACGAAAATTTTCGGGACCTCTACATGATTGCTCACCAACTAATAAATGGACGCCTCTATCTTTGGGCTGCCACTCATAATATCCCGCTAACTTATCTAACTCAGCCCAATAAACTTCAACATAGCCAAATGGCTGCTCATCAAAATACATGACGAGCGGCAAACTAAAGTTGTCTGCTAAACGTTCGCTGAGATACTGCCACTGCTTTTCTTCTGACCACGCCTGCTGCCAAAAATGTGCAACTCGAGGATCGTTCATCCACTGACAAAATAGTGGTAAATCCGCTTTTGAGATCAGCTTAAAGCGCACTGTCTTATTGATCTGCGGGTTGTGATACGAGGCGAGCTCTGTACCTTGCAGCGCGGTTTTGTCGGCACAAGGGAATTGCTGCCACAAAGGGTGAATTGAATACATACTTTTCCACTTAAATTACACAAACGACTGTCATTGAAGCGACAAAGCCCGTTTGAAAGATTTAGTAACCGAGTCATGAGGTTACATGCACTCTGTTTAGTAGACGGTGACTAAGGGAATTAATTTAAGGAAAGCGCGATTTGTAGGCACGCTAGTTCATTTTTTTCTGATACATGTGTTTGTCTGCTCGAGAGAATAAACTGGTCATGCTTTCAAACTTACTGTCGCTCTTGGCAAATCCCGCAGAAAAACCACACTTGGGGAGCTTTTTCTTTTTTAACGCCTGATAGAAATTAGCCTCACTTTGAAAAATAAAGTCGTTTACTGCTTCTTCATTATCTCGTTGTACAACAGCCAGAAACTCATCGCCGCCATAGCGCCCAATAATATCATCTTCGCTACTTGCGGCTTTCAAGGCTTCAGCCAAACTTTGTAACACCTGATCTCCAACTTCATGACCATAGCTGTCATTTATCGGTTTAAAACCATCTAAATCAAGAAAGACACAGTAAAGCGCACCACCCAGTTTTAAGGCAATATCACGCTTATGTTCACCGAGTATTTCAGTCGCGCGGCGATTTAGTACTTCAGTCAACGGATCTTGCATCGCTATCGCTTTGATTTTGCTATAGCGCTCAATCATCACCAAATCGTCTTCTAGCATATCGCGTAAGTGCTCTATAAATTCAACCAACGAAGCGTTGTAATTTGTAGGTTTAAAATCCATCACACACAATGTGCCAAACGATTTTCCATTGGGCCAGTGGATTGGTACACCCAAATAAGACTCAAAGCCATCATTGGCAACCTCAGGGTTATCGTCCCATTGATAGTTTACGCTGGCGTGCTGCTCATATAGATTGCGATTATTAGCGACAACATGCTTACAAAAGATATTGGTTTCTTGCGGTATAAAACCACCTGCAGGATACGGGTTTTCTTCTTGGTCACTTGCAATCATCACTGCAAAACCGTCTTCTTTTTTTTGTACCACAAACGCAGCAGGCGCCGAAAAAATCTTCGCCATCAAATCGACTGTTTTTTGCCATTTTAATAATGTTTGTTGTGAGGCTTCTGGTTTGAGCAAGTCAGCATACGGCACAGTAATACCATTTAATTCAATTACATTTTATCTAAACAGTATAGCGGACAGCTGAAGAGTGGATGAATTATTGTTTCAAAGGAAAACGGTGTGGGCAACACGCTGACAGGTGCGTCAGCGTGTATTGGGAGGTTACGGCTTTAATGCTACTTTTCTATCATTGTAATAGGCAATCAAATCATCAACGGTTTGCTGACAATACTCACGGATCCCAGAAACTAACATGTGCTTTTCACCATAACCGACTTTAGTGCCGTTCGACAGCAAGTTAAAACGCAGGTTGATTTTGCCACGTTTGCCTTCATAGCTAAACTCTGGCTTAGCCGCTTCCAATGTTACTTCCGTTACCGATATATCATCCATATGAATAGACATAGATTCGTATATCACCATTGGCCTTGCTGGGTTTATCATTACCTCTTGCTCACCCATCAATGGGATGATCACATGAGGAAAGGTAGTGCCTGAAAATTCTACGTAATTTCTCGTCAAACTATTGATGAGCGTTGGGCACGTGCTGGTTTCGCCAGCGCGCGACACTGACAGCATCACTTTATCATTTGCGGTAATATCAAATTGCGCAGCACCTTCTGGCAATGTAAGGGTTGTTGTTTCATCAACCATGCCCACAAAGCTAAACTCCATATTCTCGCTTAAGCCGTAGTGCTTTAACACTAAGGAGAAAAGTAGATCACCCGGTACACAAAACTTCTTTGCATCGATGTCGTGCAGTGGGTTGTAGTCGTCCGCGACTCCTTTTGCAAATAAACTCCCCTGCTCTCTGGTAATGGTGATCTCATTTGCTTGTTGTTGATAATACGGCTCTAACATCGCTACTTTTCTCTAACCTCTATGATAAAACTGCGCCATGTTACCAGAATTTTCTGAAATAGAGGTCATATCTGTTACGATAATCTGTTAACAAATATTACATTGACCGGACTTGGCACTAAAAGTTAGCGAAGTTATTGAAAACAATGACCTCGCTAACCTCTGTTTAGAGTTAAGTTACATTAACCCTTGTAATGGCTCAGCGCCCCACGTAAAGAGTAACAAAGCTGAAAGTGCAATAAAGATAAGGTATGCAACAACACCCGATTTCATGACAGGCGTGCTGACTGCATGTTCTTGCTTACCAGTAACTAATGTCTTTACTAGGTTTTGACCTTTTAGGCGATACACCACAATAGCAAATATATGCAGTGCAATGGCCGCAATTAACAGCTCAATATTGGTGTGATGTATATCACCTGCTAATTCAACTAAGTCGTAAGATACATATTGTGCAAGTGGGCCTTCCACCAAAATATCATCTGTTGTCATCAAGCCAGAAACAAGCTGGACAATGATCAGCACAAAAAATAGCAGCACCATCAAACTTCCCGCAGGATTATGTCCTACATGGCTTTGTTTTGATTTAATGGCCGATAAAATTGCTTTAGGTGAATGAAATAACGCGCTTAATTTAGCGGTTTGGCTACCAATGACACCCCAAATTAATCGCGCTGCCATCAGTGCTAACAATAAATAGCCAGTAACAAAGTGAAGATCCATCATGCCTTCTTCACCGGTAATATATAAGGTTACTAGTCCTGCTACGAGCAGCCAGTGAAACCCGCGGATAAATCCATCCCACACTTTGGTCATTGTTTATTTGCCCCATAGGTAAAAATCATTGCAATGATGACAGGTTATAAAACTCAGCACAAAGAGTTAAGGTTAAATAACCACTTATCTTGATTTGGCACCGTATTTTGCGTCCAATTTATATACATCTGTCTGATGTTTGTTAGGCTTTTAGACATGTTTTTGCAGCAAACTTCGCAGCTCCGAGTAATAATGTTCTATAGTAAACTGGTGTTTGCTTTACTGGGTTGGAGCAATAATGAAATATTTACTGCTAATGCTGCTGTTATTTGGTGCGTGCTGCAACGCAAAAATATTGCTGATCTCGAATGAACCTGCCGATGAGCAAAGACTTTTTACCAGACAAGCCCATAGTTTAGAGTCAGATACCAACAACTTGCTTTTAAACCAGTTTGGCCGAGATTACTTTGACTTTAACATTGTCACCCCAACCAAGCTTAACCAATTACTAGCAAGCGAAGAGCCTGTGTGCGCGGTGTCTCGCCTAAAAACCCCAAGTCGCCAGCAAGCCTTCTTGTTTACCATCCCCATCCACCTATATCCGAGCCATAGATTATATTACTTCAAACAGCACACCCCGATGGATGCCAGCCTTGTGAACGCCACGGGTAAGCTAAAGTCGCTTGCAAGTTTAATGGCTTACTATCCACAGACCACTATCATCAAAGAGGTCGGCAAATCTTATGGCAATACCATTGACTCTGCATTAGCGCTACTTGAGCCCAAAAATGTTGCCATTAGACCGTATAAAACCTCAGCACAAACCATTATGGAGCAGTTTAGTGCAGGTAAAGTCGACTTTATATTAGCCTACCCCGCTATTTTTCAGCAAAGCTTTCCAAAGGACAAAGCCCATCTAGTGGGCTCATTACCGATTGCAAATAACCTCCCTCATCTTGAAGGCCATATTGCTTGTAGCCACACCCAAGAAACACGAGCATTTATCGACAAGGCCAACCAGATGATCCGTGCACTATATTCCACCAGTACCTACCTAACCACACACTTAAAATATCTCCCCAAGCAAGATCACGCATTGATCACCAGGCGGCTTGCGATGCTAAGCGCCAAATATCAACATACTCCTGCAAAATAATTTCAACTGCGGTTGCACAAGGGTCATACTTAGTCTAAATTAAATCGCACACGATTAAATCACAAGAGACTAAAAATGACGACACTCTATCAGTTTGAAGCAAACACGTTACAAGGTCAGGCATATCATTTTACCGACTTACAAGGCAAAGCTGTGCTTATTGTTAACACGGCTAGTGAGTGTGGATTAACACCACAATATGAAGGACTCCAAGAGCTACACCAAAAATACGCGGATCAGGGACTTGTGATCATCGGCTTTCCCTGCAATCAGTTTGGTAAACAAGAACCCGGAGATGCAAAACAAATTCAAGAAGGCTGCTTAATTAACTACGGTGTTGATTTTCAGATGATGGAAAAGATTGAGGTTAATGGCGATAAAGCACACCCACTGTATCAATACCTAAAGTCCGCGCTTCCAGGGCTATTTGGTAATAAAATCAAATGGAACTTCACTAAGTTTTTATTTAACCAGCAGGGTGAACCCGTTAAGCGCTATGCCCCAATCACCAAGCCTGAACAAATAGCCAAAGATATTGAAAAGTTACTAAATGAGTCAATCTAACCCGCAGCTCAATCTCGATAACCAGATCTGTTTTCGGCTATATAGTGCATCAAGACAGGTTACACGACTCTATCAGCCGTTACTCAAAGAGGTTGGGCTCACGTATCCGCAATACATAGTGTTATTGATTTTATGGGAGCAGGACGGACAGCTCGTGAAAGAAATAGGCGAACGAGCTGAACTCAATAGCAACACCCTAACACCGCTCCTTAAGCGCTTAGCAGAGCGTGGTCTCGTTACCCGTAGCAAAAATCCTGATGATGAACGACAAACCTTCATTCACTTAACTCAAGCAGGTAAAATCCTCGAGCAATCATGCGCTTGTATCCCAGCACAAATGATGGCAAAAGCGGGCTTAAGTATGGAGCAAATTCAACTGTTAAGGCAGTCTCTTGATGTGTTGATGGCACAAGGAAAGCGGTAAACACGATACATTTCGGACAATAAAAAAGCCGCTACATCAGCGGCTTTTACAATACGGTCTCGCTATTATGCAATAGACGGGTACTCACGGTATGCTTTTTCAAGCTTTTTCGCTTGCTTTTTAGATACACCAATATGCTCTAGTGCCACTCTTAAACGCGCACGAGAAAGGTCTGAACCTAACACTTCCATCGCATCTACTACTGAGGTCGATGAGGTTTTGCCTGTAATAGCAACGAAGATAGGCTCTAAGAACTCTTTGATCTTTAACTCATGGTGTGTCGCCACAGCCTTTGCAATAGAGAAGATCTCAGACTTGTTCCACGTACGCAGCTTTTCCAATTCCCAAATAAAGAACTGCAGAGCTTGACGAACCACTTCTTCGTCCGCTTTACCAGCCGTTAATAACGCTGGATCGTATTCAGGTAAGCCCGCCACAAAGTGGCCTGCTAGCCCCACCAAATCAGATAACGTGTTAATACGCGCCTTGGCTTCAGGAAGTACGCGAGCCAACATATCACCGTTAAACTTCCAGTCGACAAAGCGCTGGATAAGTTCTGCATCGGTTAGGTTTTCACGGATCCACAGACCGTTTAACCAGTTAAGCTTGTCAATATCAAAGATAGGTCCACCAAGCGATACGCGCTTCATATCAAAGTGTTCAATCATCTCAGCCAAAGTGAACTTTTCACGCTCATCCGGCATTGACCAACCCATACGACCTAAATAGTTAAGTAGTGCTTCTGGTAAGAAACCCATTTCTTTGTAGTAGTTAATTGAAGTTGGGTTTTTACGCTTTGACAGCTTAGACTTATCAGGGTTACGAAGTAGCGGTAGGTGACCAAGTACAGGTGCTTCCCAGCCGAAGTCTTCGTACAATTTTAGTAGTTTAGGCGCAGAGTTGATCCACTCTTCACCACGGAAGATATGGCTAATCTCCATGTGATGGTCATCTACTACGTTTGCAAGGAAGTAAGTTGGGAAGCCGTCGGCTTTCAACAAAACTTGCATGTCTACGTTTTCCCATGGGATCTCAATTTCACCGCGTAGGTAATCGTTAAACTTAAACGTGCCTTCTTCTGGGATTTTCATGCGAATTACGTAAGGCTTGCCAGCTTCAAGGTTTGCCTTTACTTGTTCTTCAGATAAACGTAAGCCACGGCCATCATATTTAGGGCGTAAGCCTTCTGCCATCTGCTCTTCACGCATTTGGTCTAGCTCTTCAGCCGTCGCAAAGCAGTAAAACGCTTTACCATCATCTACAAGCTGCTGTGCAAACTTTTTGTATAAGTCAGAACGCTCTGATTGACGGTATGGACCAAACTCGCCACCCACATCCGGACCATGATCCCAGTCAAGCCCTAACCAACGTAGGCTGTCCATGATAGCTTGCTCAGATTCAACAGTACTACGTACCTGATCGGTATCTTCAATTCGTAATACAAACTCACCACCTTGCTGCTTGGCAAAGCAATAGTTGAATAAGGCAATATAAGCCGTTCCTAAATGCGGATCACCTGTTGGAGAGGGTGCGACACGAGTACGGATAGTCATCAAAATTCTCTTAAAAATGGATTAGTCGATTAATGGCGCTATGCTAGCATAGCGCCTGATTAGCGCATAGTAAGGCGCGTGAATTAAGCTGCTTTTTCCAGCTTTTCTAGATAAGCAACAATGTCATTGGATTCGTATAGCCAAGTGACTTCGCCTTGCTCTTCGATTCGCAAGCATGGCACCTTCACTTTACCACCCTGCTCTAGCAACTCTTGGCGATATTGCTCATCATTTTTGGCATCACGGGTTTCGAGCTTAAGCCCTTCACGCTTGGCAGCGCGGCGCACTTTAACGCAAAATGGACATGCCTTAAATTGGTATAACTTTAAGTTTGCCGTCATAGCATCTAGCTTTTGCTGTTGTTCTGCGGCACGTTTTTTACTGCGCGGGGTAAAAATAAAATCAAAAAGTAAAATCAGACGTCCTAAAAACCATCTTACAAATTGCATAACGTTTCCCAAACCTTTTGCTACATTCGCTAAAAAATAAGTTGGGGAGTTTAGCATAATCTTTAAGCGCTATATATAAGCGGAGCTTAAAACAACTCTATTTCTGCACATGCGTATTGTGATTCAGCTAACCCTAAAGCGAGGTAGTTTGTAACTTGGTTTCTGCCATTTTCTTTTGAGTGATAAAGCGCAAGATCGGCTTTATGAACTTGCTCAGAAACTTGTAGTGTATCGACCACTTCAGTAAAACCTAGGCTTACAGAAACATGCTCTACTTGCGGAAATCGGCTGGAAGCTATTGTACTTCTCAAGCGCTCAAGTGCTACTGCAGCAGAGTCATCATTGCGACTTTGAAATAGCGCCGCAAACTCCTCTCCGCCGTAGCGAAACACATAGTCTTCTGCTCTAAAGTTAGCTTTGATCTTTTGTGCTACCAACAGGATCACTTCATCGCCAATCACATGACCAAAATTGTCGTTTACCTGTTTAAAGTGATCGATATCTACCATCGCTAAATACCACTTGCGGTCTTCACTGTCATCACGGCATACCGTAAACCCGTCCCCATTGGTTATTTCCATGACTTTTTCATCAAACGTTTGGCGATTGAGTAGCTCGGAAAGCGGATCGATACGAGCAAAGTGCAATGTTGCCATTTGATGCGCAAAAACAGTGAGTAAGTGCTTCATTAAAGTCGCAGTGGTGAGATTTACTTGACCTTCTATATATAAAAAACCAACGAGCTGAGCTTGGTGATAAAACGGGATAACACTATCGCCGTGGTATTGAATGAGGTGTTTGTCATCTTGGCGCTGCTGTAATTTATCTACCACGGCATCTACCGGTCCCACCACAACACAAAAGTCGCGATGGCTCACAAATATAGATTTTGGGACTTCTTTTTCCGATAAGCTTTTACTGAAATAAAATGCATAGCTTTCCCCACAAACATCAGAGATAACCCGCTCAAGGGCCTGCATTAGCACCAGTTCACTCTTTTGCGCCAAGAGCTCTAAAGTAAGTTCGTGACCACAGGGTGAATAGCTAATCGACATTCAAGGCCTCTCAATTAAGTTGACTCTTGATAAGTGTAGAACAGCCTTCTGAATTTACAGTAATTTATAGGCTAATTTAATACTTCTTGTTGGCTATGTTGATTTAAGAGCACCAAATTATCGCGATGGATGATCTCCTCTGCACTTTCAAAGCCAAGACACTGCGCAAATTCACTACTATGACGGCCAATTACCAAACCAAGTTCTTGATTACTTAAGCTAGTTAAACCTTGTGCCTGTAGCGTGCCTTGTTGGCAAAACACTTGAACCAGCTCACCACGTTTAAATTGCCCTTCAATCGACACGATACCTTTTGCTAGTAAACTTGCTCCTTGATTACATACCGCATTGATTGCACCACTATCACAAATTATTTTACCGGTTGATTTAGGGCCAGACAGCAACCAGCGCTTGCGCCCTCCAACCGGAGCGTCAAACTTCAAAAACGTCGTGCTTGGTGCGGTTTGCGTAAGTACTTGCGGTAAAATGTCGTATTCACTACCTTTTGCAATCACGACATCAACGCCTGCTCGTTGTGCGATGTCGGCGGCTTGCAACTTAGTCGCCATACCACCCGTGCCAAGTTGTGTGCCACTACCACCAGCAAGAGCTCTAAGTTCGTCGTTTATATGTGTTACTTGCTCTATCAACTGCGCATCTGGATTGGCTCTGGGATCTGCGGTAAAAAGACCATGCTGATCGGTGAGTAATACCAATTTATCGGCATTTGCTAAAATTGCGACGTAAGCCGAGAGGTTATCGTTATCGCCAACTTTGATTTCAGACGTTGCCACCGCATCGTTTTCGTTGATGATCGGCACGACATGATGCTCTAAAAGCTTAGTGAGCATGTCCCGTGCCGTTAGATAACGTTCGCGGTGCTCAAGATCGGCTCGTGTCAGTAGCATTTGTGCCACATTAACGTCGTAAATACTAAACAATGACTGCCATAAATGGATTAATTGACCTTGCCCAATCGCAGCTAACATCTGTTTTTCAGCGAGCGAATGACCAATTTGTTGCTGCAATACACCGCGCCCAGCAGCAACAGCACCGCTAGATACAACAATGACCTGATGACCAGCTTGACGCAACGTTACACACTGCCTTACCAGCTCAACAAGTCTGGGCTTGTTTAAGGTCTGGCTGCCTGCAGTTAAGACACTTGTGCCGAGCTTGATAACAATGGTTTGTTTATTGTTTTTGGTCATAGTATTTGTTGGTTTTTACAGCGATAGAGCTTCGTTATACCACGGACCTTCCCCCCTCCCAAGTAATAATACCAATTGCATTGGTATAAACTCATGAATTTTATTTCTAACTCAGAGTGAATTGGTATAATCCGCCGCACTGATTTCGATCAAGGCTTTTTTGCACCGCGTGTGAGAGAGTGTTCACCATTCAATGAAAGAATAATTAGCTGAGTTCAGAATGAAAAAACACAAAAAGAACAAAGAGATTATGATGCTACCTTTGCTGTTTGTAGTGATCTTAATGTGTGTGGGTGGCCATTTTATTTTGCAACCTAGCTACAAAGACAGCCACATTGTCGAATACTCTCTAGCTGCACTGCCGTTTTTAATGTTTGCCGTCGTGATTGTCGCTATCAAAATAGCCATAAAAGCAGATAACGATGAAAACAATGAGGGTGAGGGCTAAAGTATCCCTCACATTGGTTATAGAGGATGATAACCAAACCACAAAGGGGTAAGCGGTGTTGATTGGCCACTGTGGGTGAGCTTGATATTTAAGTTTTGATCAAATAAATCGATGGCAAAACAGTCATCTACATCATGTAAATCGTCTTTATGAATATGGCTAAAACCGTTAAGCAAAAACGCTTTTGCCTTCTCTTTTGCTTCATCGGCATTCGTTGCAACGAACAGCCCAAAGTCATGCGCCTCAGCTAAACTATCTGGCTTATATCCTCCCAAGTTCACAAAATACAAATGCTCAGCTTGCTCAACACGCTCTTCGGTAAGTTCAATGGCATAGCCATCGGCATGTTCAATGATTGTGTAGCTATCCATATGCACCGAGTTTTTATCACCAACCCATTGCTGCTTTAATTTGGGATAAGCTTCTTCAATTGTATTTGCCGCGACAAAGCGCACATCATGCATTTCAATATGGCAACCTTGAATACGGCCGCCTAGGTATACAACAAACAACTTCACTTTGACACTCCACTCCTTTAAAACCCAAGTATACTCTCAACGCAAAGACTTGGCTTTATTGAGTTAGATGATTATTCTGAATAAATACTCTCAGTGAAGGACAATATAATGAAAAAAACATTCCTCGCGCTTTTGGCTAGCTTTAGCCTGTCAACAACAGCTCAAGTAACCTTAATTCACAATGTAAATGGCTATACGCCCACTAAATCGCAGCAAATTGAGCGCTTTTCTTCTTTGGTAATTAAAGACGGTAAAGTCGTAAAAACAAGTTCAAAGGATCTGAGTACCCAATACCCGAGTGCAACCAAATTTGATGGTGAGGGAAAAACCCTATTACCTGGTTTAATTGATGCGCACGGTCATATCATCGGCCTTGGCAATAATTTACTCACACTCGACGTGCGCGGTAGCAAAACCATTGCAGAAGTAGGAAAACGGCTTAGCCACTACGCAAAAGCCCATGAAGGTGAATGGATAATAGGTCGAGGCTGGGATCAAACCTTATGGCCCGGCGGTCAATTCCCAACCGCAGCCGATCTCGACAAATACGTAAAAGATAAGCCCGTCATGCTCACTCGAGTAGATGGTCACGCTATTTGGGTAAACTCAAAAGCGATGGCGCTTGCCAACATTTCGAAATCAACAAAGACGCCGGAAGGCGGTGAAATCATT
The DNA here is from genome assembly GCF_021728455.1 of Pseudoalteromonas sp. L23. Lineage (NCBI taxonomy): Bacteria > Pseudomonadati > Pseudomonadota > Gammaproteobacteria > Alteromonadales > Pseudoalteromonadaceae > Pseudoalteromonas > Pseudoalteromonas sp. L23. The sequence continues at coordinate 81,073 of NZ_JAKKCW010000012.1, forward strand.
ACATTGAATAGCGGTATGCCGAGCGGGATCTTTATCGACAAGGCAGAAGACCTTATTCGCACTCATGTCCCAGCTCAGTCGGATGCACAAGTAAACAAGGCGCTTAATAAAGCCGGAGAACACTTGCTGAGTTTAGGCATTACCTCAGCTCATGATGCTGGGATTGACCACACCACGTGGCAGGTTTACCAAGCACGCGCCAAGGAACACTCAATGCCTCTGCGCGTCTACGCTATGCTCAGTGCAAGCTCCCCCAAACTCGCAGAGATGTTGGACGTGGGAGTAATCAAAGATACACGAGATCAACTCTCTATTCGTAGTGTAAAAATCTATGCTGATGGTGCACTTGGCAGCCGAGGCGCGGCACTTATTCGCGACTATCATGACCGCAAAGGCCACAAAGGGTTAATGCTCGAAAACCAAGCGACGCTTGAAGCATTGATCACCCAAGCCATACGCAGCGGCTACAGTGCACACACTCACGCCATTGGCGATAGAGCGAATCGCATCGTGCTAGACTCATATCAACACGTTTTTAAAAAAGCAGGTGGTAGACTGCTCAGAAATCGCATTGAGCACGCACAGATTGTCCATCCGGATGATATCCCCCGCTTTAAGACGTTAGATATTATTCCATCAATGCAGCCTGTTCATGCCACATCTGATATGCATATGGCCGAAAAGCGCCTAGACGACAAACAGCTTAGCGGCGCTTACGCATGGCAAACATTCTTAAAGCAAGGAAGTAGAGTGGCGGCGGGTTCTGACTTTCCAGTGGAGCTCGCAAACCCTTTCCATGGTCTGCATGCCGCTATCACCAGACAAGACCATCAAGATTTACCCAAGGATGGCTGGCGCCCAACAGAAAAGCTAACCAGAGAACAAGCACTCCAGGCATTTACTGTTGATGCTGCGTATGCCGCATTTCAAGAGTATAAACTGGGAAGTTTAGAACAAGGAAAGTGGGCCGATTTTATCTTAATAGACCAAGATTACTTTACCGTAAGCGAAGATAAAATTGATGATATTAAAGTCGAGCAGACCTGGATTGCAGGTGAACTTAAATATCAGCGTTGATCTTTTTGTAATTTCACCAAGTGGTAGGTGTTAACTAGTGCCAGTAGACCATTAGTTAACGCCACCGGCCAAGCTTGGATAAGTGCACCATAGGCGGTAAAACAAATACAGCCCATTAAATTGAACCAACGCAACTTAGCAACATCGCTCATCATCAAAGAAACGACCAAAAAAGCAGAGGCTAAATAGCCTAAATATTCCCAACTCATTTGTCCTCTCCCCTAAGTTGCGTTAGCATATAGTTTATGCTCGAATTTACGTATCGAGCAGAATAAAAAGGCTAACCCACAAGCCCCTAGAAATTAGCACCAATAAATTAGCTCTAACACGGGAAGTGGGGGTTTAATGGTAATATCGTTTATTAAATTCTTCGCCACAGCGCTGAGATAAAACCGATACTACTTAAACGGTGTGAGTTAGCGTAAAACTGAAAAATTCATGCTAACGTCATTATAGTTTAATAAATAGGACATTTGTCCGAAGAGCCATCTAGATGTTTCAATATCATTTTTCAACCAATTTGGTCGAACAGTTACTCGCTTTTGCTGGTAATAGTTTTCAGCACAGCAAAAAAGAAGTCTTGATCCACCAAGATGAACCATTGAGTAAACTCATATTGGTGACCAGTGGCACTGTGTCTTTTAGTTATGATGTCGGTAACGGTCGTCGTCTATTACTCGGACAACTGGACTGTAACAACACGCTAATTGGCGAAATCGAAGCGCTGAATCATCAGCCTTGTATTTATACCGTGACTTGCTTGAGCGATGTAACCTATCACCTCATTGAGCTAAAATATTGGCGAAAATTACTGCTTGAGCAGCCGGAGCTGAGCCTATATACCGCGCAAACCATCGCTGCTAAGTTTACTGAAAACCAAAAGATAAACTTAGACAAGTTGCTGTTGCCGCTGAGCTACAACATTGCTAAAGACTGCTTATTACGTGCCGAGAATTCGAATCCAACATTACTTCGTGCCTATTCAACGGTAAGTGCTGAAGCCGAAAGGTTTGCGACCACTGAGCGTGCATATCGTCGGGTGGTAAGTGAATTGGTAGAAAAGGGCTTGATAGTACGTAGTAGTGAAGGCTTAAAGCCAGTCGATGTTGACGCGCTTGAGGATTTTGTTGATAGCTTCGCGCAAGCTTAATTTTTCGCGGTTAGAATAACTAGGGCGAGTACTTTCTCGCCCTTGAGTACTGATTAACTTATTTTGCAAATAGGTGTTTAATATTTGCTAAGTCAGACTTTCCTTCCACTAATTCTTCCGGTGTTAAGCCGGACAGCTCGTGAGGGAATACCAACCACTCATCAGACTCATGAATAAAATAATCTGGTGTCATTGGTACTTTTTTGTTTGCTGGCTTGTAGTATGGGCAAGCAACACGAATATCGCGAGGCAGGTTCAAGCGCATTAGCTCTGCAAGCTTTTCTTTCAACGCAAAAATACTGCGGCCAGAATCAAACACGTCATCAACGATTAGCAATGAATCGTCAGCGTTTGCATTTTCCACAATGTAATGCAAACCGTGAACTTTGATTTCTTTAGATTGCTTACCAATGCCATAGTAAGAAGAAGTACGTACTGCGATATGATCAGTCTCTATACCTTTGTAATCGTAGTATTCTTGAACTGCGATACCAATAGGCGCACCACCACGCCAAATACCGATAATAAAGTCAGGTCTAAACCCGTCTTCATAAACTTTAGCGGCTAAGCGAAATGAATCTTCTAGCAATTGTTGCGCTGTGATATAGCACTTATCTGACATAAATACCCCGTTAGGAAGCCCGTGTGATGGTGACAAGCAGCAAGCGCTGCCAATTGATACCAATTACAATTGTTTGCAAGCCATAGGCACTTGTGTGATTGGTATAACCGAATATTTTAACGTAAAGCGCAATAAAATGCTGCAATAATAGTGTCTTTTTATTTTCATTTTTTGATCTGGGACGCCATATTCTAAGGTTAAAAATCGCCGGGTGAACCGGCTCCTACGCAAAGTTCAATGGGTGAACAGACACCGCATAGCGTTATTTAATTGGTGGGAACGAGTTCACCTCGCGATGTTCTAAACGGCTCAAAGATCGCCGGGTGAACCGGCTCCTACACAAAGTTCAATGGGTGAACAGACACCTGCATAGCGTTATTTAATTGGTGGGAGCGAGTTCACCTCGTGATGGTTTTCAAGAGATAAAAATAAGGCCGCGGTGGGCGGCCTGTATCGGTTATTCTTCGGTATCTACGCTAGCGTCATTGTCTTCTGGTGTCTCAACACCATTGTGCTCCAGATCATAGCTATCTACGCGCTGTAATCCGCGCGGTAACTTATTACCTCTGCGCCCTCGCTCACCGTAATAGTGCTCTAAATCACTCGGCTTTAAGGTTAGCTTGCGCTTACCTGCATGTAAGGTAACAGAAACGCCTTCAGGTACTACCGCTAACACTTTGACAAACTCTTCGCGGCTTTGCACTTTCGCGCTAGGGATAGAGATAATCTTATTCCCCTTACCTTTACCAAGCTTAGGTAAATCACGTAATGGGAATAGTAGCATTCTGCCTTCGCTCGAAATCGCCATACACATATCGGTGGCAACATCAAATACCTGGATAGGAGCCATCAAATGCGCACCTTTTGGCACGCTAACGAACGCTTTACCATTTTTGTTTTTGCTCACCATATCAGCAAAGTCACTGATAAAACCGTAACCGCCATCGGTCGCCATCAGATAAGTCGATTTCTCTTCGCCCATGACCACATGTTCAAAGTTACATCCTGACGCTAAGTTAAAGCGTCCCGTCATCGGTTCACCCTGACTCCGGGCTGAAGGTAAGCTATGCGCATCGGTTGCAAAGGCTCGCCCTGAAGTATCTAAGAACACCGCAGGCTGATTACTCTTGCCTTTCGCAGAGGCTTTATAACAGTCTCCTGAGCGGTAGCTTAGCCCTTCGGCATCGATATCATGGCCCTTCGCAAAACGCGCCCAGCCTTTTTCAGATAGCACAACAGTTACAGACTCTGATGGGATCAAATCTTTTTCGCTAAGTGCTTTGGCTTCACCACGCTCAACTACCGGTGAGCGTCTATCATCGCCATACAATTCAGCAGCTTCTTGGATTTCTTTTTTCATCAACGTCGACATACGACGCTCAGAGCCTAAGGTTTTTTCCAATCCATCACGCTCTTTTTCAAGCTCATCCTGCTCACCACGGATCTTCATTTCTTCAAGCTTTGCAAGGTGGCGTAATTTCAGGTCTAGAATTGCTTCTGCCTGCTTATCTGAAAGACCAAAACGCGCTATTAACTCTTCTTTTGGTTTGTCTTCGTTGCGAATGATTTCGATGACTTCATCGATATTCAAAAATGCAATCATCAAACCTTCAAGAATATGCAAACGCGCAAGCACTTTGTCTAAACGATACTGCAAACGTCTACGCACCGTTTCACGACGGAATACTAACCACTCAGATAAAATCTGACGCAAGTCTTTAACTTGTGGACGCCCGTCTAAACCAATCATGTTGATGTTAACACGGTAGTTCTTTTCAAGATCCGTCGTGGCAAATAGGTGCGCCATTAATGGCTCGACCTTAACTCGATTTGAGCGCGGTACGATGACGATACGCGTCGGATTTTCATGATCCGATTCGTCACGTAAATCCGCTACCATAGGGAGTTTCTTCGCTGTCATTTGTGCTGCTATCTGCTCTAGCACCTTGGCACCCGAACATTGATGTGGCAACGCGGTGATCACCACTTCGCCTTGCTCTTCGGTGTACACAGCACGCATCTTGATTGAGCCACGACCTGTGGTGTAAAGCTTTTTGATCTCTTCTTGCGGCGTAATGATTTCCGCATCGGTTGGATAGTCTGGCGCTTTGACCAATTCTAGAATTTCTTCTAGTTCGGTTTTAGGCTTATCCAATAACAAACAACAAGCTTCAGCAACTTCACGTACGTTATGCGGCGGAATATCGGTTGCCATCCCCACCGCAATACCCGTCACCCCATTCAGCAAGATATGTGGTAAACGCGCGGGTAACACTTGCGGCTCATCTAAGGTGCCATCAAAGTTAGCGGTCCAATCGACCGTACCTTGGCCAAGCTCTTTCAGCAGTACTTCTGAGAACTTAGATAAACGCGCCTCAGTATAACGCATCGCAGCAAATGATTTAGGATCATCCGCAGCACCCCAGTTACCTTGGCCATCCACCAGCGGATAGCGATAAGAAAACGGCTGCGCCATGAGTACCATGGCCTCATAACAAGCACTGTCGCCATGAGGGTGATATTTACCCAATACGTCACCAACGGTACGGGCAGATTTTTTGTATTTTGCTTGAGCAGATAAGCCCAGCTCACTCATCGCATATACAATACGACGTTGTACAGGCTTCAGGCCGTCACCAATATGTGGTAACGCCCTATCCATGATCACATACATGGAATAGTTCAGATAGGCATCTTCAGTAAAACGCCCCATCGGAAGTTGTTCAATGCCTTGCAAGGACAAGGCTTGAGGATCTGTCATGTTACACCTTACTTGTCGTTGTAGCTGATGCGATATATCACATTGGCGTAATCATCGGAAACGAGCAGGCTACCGTCGTCGAGTTCTGCAATTGCGGCTGGTCGACCATGGGTTGTTTCGTTTTCCATAAAGCCGATAAGGAAAGGTTCATAGCCTCTAATTTGGCCATCTTGCACATTTGCTCGCATTACTCGATAGCCCACTTTTTTGCTGCGGTTCCAAGAACCATGTTCAGCAACAAAAAGCTGATGCTTCATTGCCTTTGGAAATTGCTCGCCACGGTAAAAGTGAATGCCTAGCGGTGCAACGTGCGCTTGTAGTGCAAGTGCTGGCATGGCGTAGTCAGTCACCGATTTACCCTCGCCAAATTCAGGGTCTAGCACGCTGCCGCCATGAACATAGGGGAAGCCAAAATGCTGACCAATTTCGTCAACACGGTTGATTTCACATGGTGGAATGTCATCTCCCATCATGTCACGACCGTTGTCGCTGAACCATAACTTTCCAGTTACTGGGTGATAATCAAAACCCACTGAGTTACGCACGCCTTTGGCAATCGTCGAAAGCTTTTTCGTCTCAAGATTTAGTGAAAATATACGGCCAAACTTAGGGTCTTCGGCACAAATATTACAAGGCACGCCAACTGGAATGATCAGTTCGCCTTCCGGCGATACTGTCAGGTACTTCCAGCCGTGGTGACGTTTGTCAGGCAAATCATCGAACACCACTTCTTTTACCGGTGCCTTGAGGTTTTTTGCGATTTGCTTAAAACGCACAATACGCTCAACTTCAGCAACATATAAGTCACCGTCTTTTAGGGCGATACCGGAGGGCATATTCAGCCCTTCTGCAACCAAGATTTTCTTGTCGGCTACGCCATCACGGTTGTTGTCAATGAGTGCGTGAACTTTACCCGCTTTACGAGAGCCAACATACACAGTGCCATCTTTGCCCACCGCCATTTGTCTCGCATTTTCAACATCTTTCGCAAAATAGCTCAGCTCATACCCTTTAGGTACTGAAAGGCGCGAAAGCATATCATTTGCCAGCGCAGGTGAGCTTAATAACGCTACTGCCAGCGTCGTCGCTATCGTGGTCAATTTACTATGTATTTTCATGTTAAACCTCTGCCTTATCTCCGTGCTGCTCAAGCCAAATTTTACGGTCGCTAGAGCGCTTTTTAGCTAACAGCATATCCATCATTTCGAGGGTTTGTTCAGGCTCATCTAATGTCAGCTGAACTAAACGTCTAGTATTTGGATCCATAGTGGTTTCACGCAATTGCAACGGGTTCATTTCACCCAACCCTTTAAAGCGCTGTACGTTGACTTTACCGCGTTTCTTTTCGGCCTCGATACGGTCTAAAATGCCCTTTTTCTCATCTTCATCAAGGGCGTAGTAAACTTCTTTACCAACATCAATGCGAAATAGCGGCGGCATGGCAACAAAAACGTGGCCCTTACGAACAAGCTCTGGGAAGTGCTTCACAAAGAGTGCGCATAATAAAGTTGCAATGTGAAGTCCGTCAGAATCCGCATCCGCGAGGATACATACTTTGCCATAGCGCAGGCCTGATAAATCTTCAGAGTCTGGGTCAATACCTAAGGCAACAGAAATATCATGTACTTCTTGCGAGGCTAAGATCTGTCCAGATTCCACTTCCCAGGTATTTAGGATTTTACCGCGCAGCGGCATGATTGCTTGAAACTCACGGTCTCGTGCTTGTTTTGCTGAGCCACCTGCTGAGTCCCCTTCCACCAAAAAGATTTCTGAGCGTTCAGTTTCACTTCCAGAACAATCGGTTAATTTACCCGGTAAAGCAGGACCCGAAGTGACTTTTTTACGAACCACTTTTTTTGCAGCACGCAAACGTTTTTGCGCATTGCTAATACACAACTCAGCAAGTAACTCTGCAGTTTCAGTGTGTTCATTTAACCATAAACTAAAGGCGTCTTTGACAATGCCAGACACAAAGGTAGCGCACGAACGTGATGACAGCTTTTCTTTGGTTTGACCGGCAAATTGTGGGTCTTGCATTTTAACCGACAAGACATAACTACAGCGGTCCCAAACATCATCAGGCGTCAGTTTCACGCCACGCGGGATCAGGTTTCTGAATTCACAAAACTCACGCATCGCTTCAAGTAAGCCCTGGCGTAACCCATTTACATGGGTTCCGCCTTGTGCCGTTGGAATAAGGTTTACGTAGCTTTCAGCGATGGATTCCCCGCCCTCAGGCAACCAATGAAGCGCCCAATCAACCCCTTCGGTTGAGCCACTGAAACTGCCTGTAAATGGGGATTTCGGCAGCACTTCGTAGCCTTCAGCGCTGTCTTTTAGGTAATCCTCAAGACCTGCCTCGTAGTGCCATTCTTGCGTTTCTTTCGTCTGTTTATTTACAAAACGAATTCTAAGCCCTGGACACAATACAGCCTTAGCTTTGAGCAAGTGGTTTAACTTAGTAATTGAGAAGTTAGCTGAGTCAAAATAACTCGCGTCGGGCCAAAAGTGTACTGAGGTGCCGGTATTACGCTTACCAACGCTGCCGGTCACTCTTAAGTCTTCGACTTTATCGCCGTTTTCAAATGCCATTTCATAGATTTGCGCATCGCGTTTAACGGTAATTTCGACCCGAGTCGACAACGCATTAACAACCGATATACCCACCCCATGAAGACCACCGGAGAACTGGTAGTTTTTATTGGAAAACTTGCCCCCGGCATGAAGTTTGGTCAGGATCAATTCAACCCCAGGCACGCCCTCTTCTGGGTGAATATCCACAGGCATTCCTCGACCGTCATCGATGACTTCAAAGGAGTTGTCTTCATGCAAGATCACGTCAATCTTGGTGGCATGTCCGGCTAAGGCTTCATCGACACTGTTATCGATAACCTCTTGGCCTAAATGATTAGGTCTGGTGGTATCGGTATACATGCCAGGACGGCGCTTAACTGGCTCTAAGCCATTGAGTACCTCAATAGCTTCGGCATTATAGTTTTGCTGACTCATAGGCTAGTTCTAGTTATCTTTTTATCCGCTAGTATATGCACAACATACAGTTTTGAGCAGAGCTTTGTGCATAAATTCTAATTTTTGATAGTTAAAAATTTGGTGATGGTGTCAAAATAGCGTGGAAATTCAACAAAGCTATGATCCCCACCAAACTCAATAATTTGACGACAATGACTATAATAACGCACCGCCTCTGCAAAAGGCAGCACCTCGTCGCCCGTTTGTTGCAATAATAGCAAGTTTTCTGGATTACTCAGCTGCTCGACATACATGGATTTTAACGCATCAATATGTTCATACTGCAGCTCATAATGACAGTCCTGATAAGGATTGTATTGTGGTCCAAGGTAGTCATTTAATAATGAAAAAGGCCTAACTGCAGGGTTTATCACCACCGCTTTACAGCCAAGATGTTGCGAAAAGTAGGTGGCGTAATAGCCGCCTAACGAGCTACCTAATAACACAGTATCAGAATCAATGACGCTATCCAACTGTGCCAATGCGACTCTCGGGTCATAATGTAGTCTTGGGACAAGGTATGGCGTTTTTTTATCCATCATATATTCACCAAACGCCGTCGCTTTATAGGATAGCTCAGAGCTATTAAAGCCGTGAATATAAACTACTTTCCGAGCCATTTTACCTCTGTTGTTATAGCGCTTTTACTAAATACGATGACACGATAAGCGGGACCCAAATCAGACTGATACCAGTCCTTTGTGTGCTTATCAAATTGGATTGATGTTGCAGGCGTAGCGTAGATAGGTAAAGTGCGAAATTGTTGTTGATATTCATTATGCACATGACCATGAAATAGCCCTAAGACTTGCTCTGAATCCACCAACAGGTTTAACAGTGCAGGACCATTTTCGAGCATATGTTTATCTAAATAGCCATCTATCGGCCTAGGATGGTGGTGAGCAAAAGCAATCGTATTGTTGTTGATACTATTGTTAAGCTTGTCTTTGAGCGCACCTAAATGTGACTTAGCACACCATCCGGCGGGTGTTTCACCCTTTGAGTTTAACAGTAACACCTGCCCAAACGGACCTGTGATGCATTTATGACGGACGATTTGCCCAGCACTTATTTCTTCGAGTAAAGCTAGCTCGTCGTGGTTACCCGGCACCCAAAGCACCGGACATTGCAACTCACTCTCCCTCACTATACGAGCAAACTCATGATAAGAAGCCGCACTGTGATCTTGTGTTAAATCACCGCCAAACACCACACAATCGAAATGCTCTTTTGCCATCGCGGCGAAAGTGCGTTCAAGGTTAGCGGCGGTATTTACCGCAAAATATTCCCCAGAGGGCGTGGCAAACAAATGGCAATCCGTAAAATGACCAATACGAATTTGCGCTTTATCGAATTGCAGCTCGAGATCAAACCAAGCCATTGTTTACATCCCAGTTTAAATGCACGCGGCCTTTTTCTAAACACACCATAAGCCAATCAGCTAAAAACGCATTTATTTGATACTTTTCATCTTTTTGGTGCATATCAGGATTTGGGTAACCATAGGATGGCTTTATTCGACGATGATAATCACGGTGAATTACTTCAGCCACTTTAGCATCATGGTAGAGGCGCACAGACAACGAAAAGTGTGGCAAATGGGCGCTTACTGTCGCCATCTGCTCGATGTGAATGTCCGTTGTGTATTTACTGACTCCAGCTACGCTCAAACTGTATCGCGCAGAGGCTAAGTCAATCACTCGACTCTCACCGACCACTTCTTCAGGTAGCAATTTTAGCGCCCGTAAATAATTACGTTCGCACAGCGTGATGTAACGGGGCAGAGATTGAATATACTGCTTTGAGCTCAGCACTTGTGACAAAAATACGACTCCTAAACTGCTTCTATATCCGCGCTTTATTTAATGCCAACCATTGTAGACTAATAACAGTGGCAGCGTTATCGATTTCCTCATTATCAAGACGTGCAAGGGCTTCATCAAGTGGCATCACATGCACTTTAATATCTTCACCTTCTTCAGCCAGTCCATAAACCCCACTCGCTTTAGATAAATCAGCAAGCGCTAGATACAAATATAGTCGCTCTGTTGTACCACCTGGGCTTGATAAATAAGAGCGCATATAAATGAGCTTATCAAGCTCAAGTCCAGCTTCTTCTTTGGCTTCTTTTCTTGCAACACTCTCATAGTCTTCGCTCCCTTCTGCCATCCCTGCAATGCATTCCAAAAGCCAAGGAGAGTGTCTTGAAGCCAACGCTCCAATGCGAATTTGCTCAATAAGCAACACACTGTCTGTAACAGGATCATACGGCAATATTGCAACCGCATGACCACGCTCTAATATCTCGCGAGTTATCAACTCTGATACACCGCCATTAAATAAGGCATGGGTAAATTGGTACTTGTGAATGGTAAAAAAACCATTGAAGATTGTTTCTATTGAAGAAACATTGACGTCGACTTTGTTGAACTGACTCAAAGGTTTCATAAAATAATCCTGTATTTTTTAATAGCAACGGTTTAAAAGCTAACCAATCGCCCTTATAGTAGGGTCATACCTGAATAAGTAAACGAAGTCGTTTACCTTTAACTTTTTCCACTTTACAATACCCAAGTGGTATTAATATATTCTGTTACACTTGTTGGCGATGTTTTACGCATTTGGTCTTTAATTGGGCCGCAAAAACAGGGTAACATGCTGACAGTATAAAAATTGTCTAAGGACTGAGCGAAAAATGAAAAAAACTCTACTATCATTAGTTGTTGGGTTGTCGTGCGCACTTTCAAGCAGCCTGTCCCACGCGGAAGACCTACTGCAAGTATACGACATTGCAACGGCTAACGATCCTACCGTATTAAAGGCTAAAGCGCAGGCTGATGCGCAAAAATATGCACAAGACCAAGCATTAGGCGTATTGCTACCTCAGCTTGGCTTTCAAATGAGTTATACAGACGTTAACTCTGAAGGTCCATCGAGCCAGCAAAATGACTCGACAGGCTACACCATGTTTGAGTCTGACACTGACACCTTTCAGCGTTCAATCTCTCTAAGCCAAACCATTTTTGATATGGCATCTTGGCAGGGTCTTTCAATTGCAGAAAAACGTGCAATGCAAGCATCGACTCAATATGAGCAGCAAAAGCAAACTTTGATTGTCCGTATCGCTGAAGGTTACTTTAATGTGCTAAGTGCGTTAGATAGCCTAGAGTTTGTACAAGCCGAGAAGCGCGCTATTGAACGTCAACTAGAGCAGACAAAACAGCGCTACGAAGTAGGTTTGACAGCAATTACAGACGTGCATGAAGCAAGAGCACAATTTGACCGTGCAGTTGCAGACGAAATCATAGCAAGTAATGCAGTTGAAACAGCACGTGAAACATTACGTACGATTACTGGTAAGTACCACGCTAAGCTAGATAAGTTAAACACTGAAAAGTTCTCAACAGTTAAGCCTACGCAGAATACGAACGATTTTATCGAAATTGCAAAAGCGAAGAATTTAGACCTTCAAGTTGCAAAATCTGCGGTAGACATCGCAAAAGATCAAATTGATTTAGCTCAATCTGGGCATTACCCAACACTAAACTTAAACGCTACTTACTCTGATTCTTTAGCTGACAGTGCAGGTAGACAACATGCACCACGTAGCGACAGAACTTCGGTAGGCTTAACGTTAGACGTACCAATTTACACAGGTGGCCGTACAGTTGCAGCAACAGATCAAGCTCGCGCAAACTTTGTTGCTAGCAGCGAAGATATGGAAGCGGCAATGCGTAACATGACACGCTCAGTGATCACGTCTTATAACCAAGTGGTTTCAGACGTTGCAACTTACCGTGCGCTAGAGCAAGCGGTTGTTTCAGCAGAAAGTGCATTACAAGCAACTGAAGCGGGTTTTGATGTAGGTACTCGTACCATCGTTGACGTACTAGTCAGCACGCAAAACCTGTATAACGCGAAACGTAACCTAGCTGATATCCGTTATCGCTACGTACTATCATCGCTACGCTTAAAACAAGCAGCAGGTACACTATCTCGTACCGATCTTGAAGCAATTAACCAAGGTTTGATTGAAGGCTAAGTACTTCGATTATCACCTCTGAAAAGGCCAGCTATGCTGGCTTTTTGTATTTTTACAGCAATATAGATAAACTAGCCTCTTCAATTAAGTCTCAGGTATATTACTTTGGTTACTCACTCACCTTTCAGATGGTCATTCTTAGCACCTAAATTTTGGCTGACTTGGCTTGGTGTTTTCGCCCTGTATTTGATCTCATGGCTCCCACAAGGTGTTCAATTTACACTGGGTAGAGGCCTTGGACGTCTAGTTCATAAATATATGAAACGCCGCCGTCATATTGCTGATGTCAATTTGAAACTTTGCTTTCCACAGCTAAGTGAAGCAGAACACAAAGCTATGCTACTAAAAAATATGGAAAATACCGGCATAGCAACTCTTGAAACGGGGATGGCATGGTGGTGGCCAGATTGGCGCATCAATCAAGTGGTGGGCTCTATTAACGGATTAGAGCATATTGAAGCCGTGCAAAAGCAAGGAAAAGGGGTACTTATGCTGGTTCCCCATATGTTGCATCTTGAGATGGCAAGCCGAGTGCTAGGCACTAAAGTGCAAGGTGTTGGCTTTTATCGCCCACACAATAATCCACTTATGGAGTTTTTTATGACCCGTGGGCGACTACGCTCAAATGAGTATTTAGTCACTAAGCGAGACGTCAAAGGCTTATTGAAAACACTCTCAAGCAAACGCGTGTGTTATTACTTGCCAGATCAAGATTATGGCCGCAAGCGCTGTGAGTTTGCCCCTTTCTTTGCGGTTCCTGATGCAGCAACAACAACTGGCACTTTATTATTTTCTTCAAGCAAAAAGGCTGAGACTTTAAGCTTACACTGTACGAGAGACGCAAAAGGGATGTATCATTTAGACATACAACCTATTTTAGAAGCATTCCCAAGTGGCAATGATCTTGCAGATGTTACTCGCGTCAACGAGAGAATGGAGCAAGCAATCAATTGTGCGCCGGATCAATATATGTGGGTGCATCGTCGCTTTAAAACGCGACCTGATGAAAAGGCACCTTCGTTTTATTAGGGCCTAGAGTCTTGGAGTAGTTTGAAATGGCTAAGAAGAAAAAAAATAAATTATCGTCAATCTGGTTTTGGACTAAACACCTATCACTAGGTGTGTTACTCATTTGGGCTGCCTACTATTTTCTTTTTGGTGCCTCTAAAGATATGAACTTTAGGGAAACCACCAATGTTGCAGCGCAAGGCCTGTCGCAATTTTACGAAAGCTTTCGAAATAGCATGAGCAATCGTGATACCGATCGTGAAAAGTATGTTATCACACTCGGAAAGCCCACCTACCCTCTTGACGATGCGCTAGCACAAAGAGCGCTCGCAGTTAAACCATCTAACCCTAAATGGACCGGTGAAAAACAACCAAGACGCTTTGACACAGGCGATACTTTAAAAGATGTACTTACAAAGCAAGCCAAAGAAGAAGGTGTGGAACTGTTTTGGTATCTAGAGCGTGACTATGTGGTGAAGTATAACTTCCGTCTCGATACTGACTTTGTTTCTGCACTCTATCAGGTTGGAACGGCGATAAACGACGACTTTGAATTTCAAGTCTACACATTTTTCTGCCCGCGAGAGCGTGCTGCGGTTATCACCGAAAACCCACCAATCTATGTACGTGAAAACTGCCGTAAGCTAGCGGGTTAAGCAAGTACCCGCTGCCAAACTTGAGTGACTTGTTGTGCGTGTTGATCAAACGCTTCACGCCCAACAACCCTACCTAATTGGTTTAAGCTATTAAAATGATATTGATCTCTAAACAAACAATATGCAGAGATTAAGTGCTTCATTTCATCACTATCAATCACTTCAACTTCACCCGCTTGTTCTAAAATACGTATATTATCTGGATAAGTACAAAGTGCTGGATACTGACTGCTATATCGCAACACAATGTACTGACTGATAAATTCAATATCCGTCATGCCGCCAATTCCCTGCTTTAAGTCAAAGTGACTGTCACTATCTTGGTTAAGGTGGGCTCGCATTTTTTCACGCATATTGCGAACATCTTCCGCTAATTTAGGCACGTCTCGCTGCTGCATTAGTATTGCATGACGTATTTCCTCAAATCGTGCGGCCATTTTCGACTCACCTAACACCATACGAGCTCTCACTAGCGCCTGATGCTCCCATGTCCAAGCTTGCTCTAACTGGTATTGGTAAAAGCTTTCTAGATTGATAGCGAGTAAGCCCGAGTTTCCTTCAGGGCGAAGTCGAGTATCTAATTCGTAAAGCATGCCAGAGAGCGTTTTGGTATTGAACAAATGCATTAAACGCTGTGCCAGCTTCATATAAAACTGTCTTGAAGAGATAGCTTTATCACCCTGAGTTTGGCTTTCGCCGTCACGATTATGCACAAACACTAAGTCTAGATCTGAGTTGTAACCGAGCTCATATCCCCCCGCCTTGCCATACGCTATTACAGCAAAGCCTTTTTCTTCTATTGTTGCACCTTCAGGCGCACCAAAACGCGCCACCATATGCCCCCAAGCAATATCGACGGCTTTTGCGATAATCGCCTCAGCAAGCGCGGTTAGATGATCGCTCACCTTCATAATATCCAACACGCCAGTGGCGTCTGCAGCCGCGACTTTTAGCTGATGCGTTTGTTTAAATTGTCGCAGCGCTTCCATCTGTAGCTCAACATCTTGCTCATCTATACGTAAAAATGCTTGCTGGATCTCGTTTTTATAGGCCGTTAATGGCAAAGGTTTGTAGAGAGTTTGTGGGTCGATAAGCTCATCAAGGAGGATCGGGTATTTCGCAATATGCTCAGCAATCCACGCGCTATGACAACAAAGCTTGATAAGTTGAGTCAACGCACCGTGATTTTCGTAAAGTAGCTCCAAATATGCAGTACGAGACGCTACTTGATTGATCACACTGAGCACGCGAGCAAGCGCCGGCTCCATGTTTTGTTTACTAAGCTCTCGTAGCAAGGCTGGCATTAACTTATCGAGAATATCGCGACCACGAGTGCCCGCCTGCTTTTTACTTAGCCCTTGTTTAAACTCCATCAAGTCAGTTTGCCAAGTCTCAAAACACGGTGCAGCTCGGCACTGGCCTAGCTGAGCAATTTCTCCCGTTTGCCACGCGTAAACCGCGCTATCGTCTTCATCTAATTCTTCTTCAGGCGGTTCACCAATGACTTGGCTAAACTCAGCCCGGATATGCTGCGTCACAACCTTTAGCATTTGCTCGACTTCGGCGTAATCGTTACATTGCAATAAGTGGCTCAGGCGCAGACAATCTAAGTTGTTGTCGGGTAAAGTTTGCGTTTGTTTGTCGTCAAATGCTTGTAGATATTGCTCAACTTTACGCAGCACTAAATAGTTCTCATGCAGACGGTTTTTGACCTCGACAGGGACAATATCAAGCGTTTCAAGCTCTTCTAATGCCTGTAACAATGAAGGGGTTTGTAATGGCGTTTCGCGACCGCCGCGTATCAGTTGCAAAGCCTGCACAATAAACTCTACTTCTCGAATGCCACCAGCGCCCAGCTTTATGTTATTCGTTAAGCCTTTGCGTCTCACCTCTTGGGCAATCATGTTTTTCATCTTTCGCAGTGAATCTATCACAGAAAAGTCGATATAACGGCGATAGACGAACGGCCGAATTAGGTCGTAAAACTCTTGCCAATACGGCGACGGCTCACCAATTGGCCGCGCCTTTAACATCGCATAGCGCTCCCATTCTCGACCTTGATCTTGGTAATAATCTTCCATCGCGGCATAGCTCATTACCAAAGGACCACTATCCCCAAATGGTCTTAAACGCATATCGACTCTGAATACTTGGCCATCAATGGTAACTTGATTAAGCGCTGAAATAAGTTTTTGTGCCACTCTAGTGTAAAAAACTTGCGCCTCAATACTACGCCGGCCACCGGATGTGTCGACACTTCTCGGATAGGCAAAGATCAAATCGATATCAGAGGAAAAATTCAGCTCCTTACCGCCAAGCTTCCCCATGCCTAATAACGTCATAGGTATCGAGTTACCAGCCTCATCTTTTGGTGAGCCTGATTGCGCTTCTACGCTTAAGTACGCCCATCGGTACGCATTTGAAATCAAGGTATCGGACAGCTGTGAAACATAGCGAATACTGTCATCAATCTCATTGCCTGCAACCAAATCCAGCCACATCACTTTAAGCCAATACTTTAAGCGATAGTGACGCAGCTGCTGCCAAGCTTGTTTTTCTTCAACCAATGGCGCGGAAAAGTCAAACACATCAGGACAGTCGCGCATTTGCATCTGCGTATCATCGAGCAACCAAGCTCCCCACTCAGGAAATCGTGCAAGTGTACGCTCGGCAAAATCACTCAACGCCAGTAACCGTGCCAGTTTGGGCTCCATCGGCGCATCACCATAAATCATTTGGTAACGCTCTTGAGCAAGCGTATTTAGCGCTGCTTGAACAAACAATTCCGACATAAAAAACTCCACGGTAGACTGGCTCTCTTTGTGAGCAGTGTTATAGTAACTCTATCTAAAACACAACCTTACACCGAGTATGAGTTATTTGTCTTTAAACAATATCAACTTTTTAGCGATTTTGATTTGCTTTGTCATTGTCTGCGGTTTAACTATTTTGCTGCGCTTAATGATCCAGCGTAGCGCCAACAATCTTCTGGATGACGAGCTCGCACAACGTGACAACTTTGCACTTGGGATCAGCTATGCCAGTCAAGTGACGATGCTGTGTGTTTGTGTTGCATACTTATTCAATGATTTAGGTGTGGTGAGAGCACAGGCACACCCTCTGCAAGTGGCCCTACATATTGGGTTGATCATTGCCTTTGTATACTTCGGTCAATGGATCCATCGCAAATGGATTTTGTATCAGTTTGACGAAGAAGAAGCGATTTTAAAGCAAAATATCTGCGCCGCGATGGTGGACTCAGGCATGTTACTCGGTAACACCATATTGGTGCTTGGTTTATATCATTGGGTGCATCCGAAAGGCTGGAGCGATCTATTAGTCGTAGCCCTTGGCTTTATGCTATTGCAGCTGCTTTATACGCTAGATAGTAAAATCAGAGAAAGTCGCTTTGCCAAGTTTAACCAAGGGGCTTCTTTACAACAAAATTTTAATCTCAGAAACACTTCTATTGGTATTCGGTATGCGGGCAAATCCATCGGCCTCTCTTTAGCCATGTATGCGGGACTGCACAGCGCTCCCTACCATGGTGCAAAAGTGGTAGAAAACTTGTTTTCGGTTGTCATGCATTGCGGTGTAATGTGGCTTTTTCTTTACATTGGTAGCTACGTCTTACTGCATTTATCCTTACCTAAGGTCAATATTGGCCTAGAGGTAGACCACCAAGATAACGTTGGTATCGCATGTTTGGAGTTTGCGGTTTTCTGCTCCATAGGCTATTTACTTATTAACTTGTTTTCGGTGTAACGCAATACTGCATGAATGCTTTAAGTGATGGATTTTTACTGGTAGATAGCAATTGGGATTTTAGCCAAGAACTCGTCGAGCATTTGCAAAACGTGCGCTCTAGCCAAGCCAGTAATATTATTATCGCAGGTGACAACACCAAACAAATGCTCAAGATGATGTTTAAAGAGCAAATAAAAGACTACTGTTATTGTGACTTTGACAATGAAATCAGCGTCTCTGAACTTGCCAGCTATTTGCACCGTCATCATAACATTAATGCTGTGCTGCTCTATTCTCTGGACTATCATTTAGCTACCGAGGAGCAGCGCTTTATTTTTGATTCTCTTCACCCACACCGGTTTTTAATCGAACAAACCCCGCAAGGTTTTCAGATCACTAAACAGCACTCACAAGCATTAATCAATCACTTATCTTGTCATCCGGATACCGCGGGCCTCCCCGACCCTGACTTGATGCTTGCTAAGCTCACCGGGTTACTTTGCGGTAAAGCTAAAGTGGCAGGATGATGTAGACTAACCGTGCGCGAGCGCTTACCATTGCCACAAAACAGCAACTGAATAATCGAATTATGCGTATTCCACATATTTATCAAGACTCGCCTTTGGCCATTGGTGTGCCAGTTACTTTGGACGATGACGCCGCAGGACACATAGGCCGAGTGCTTAGAATGACAACCAAAGATAAAGTCAGCCTGTTCAACGGACAGGGCGGCGAGTACCTATGTCAATTAAGTGAAGTTGGGAAAAAGAAAGTCGTTGCTGTACCTGAATCATTTGAAGACAAAAATGCAGAATCCCCACTTGCCATACATCTTGGGCAAGGGATTTCTCGCGGTGATAAAATGGACTTCACAATTCAAAAGTCGGTAGAGCTGGGTGTGAGCGAAATCACCCCTTTGTTTACCACACGCTGTGGCGTTAAATTAAGTGGCGAACGTCTAGCAAAAAAACACCAGCAATGGCAAAAGATAGCAATTGCCGCGGCCGAGCAATCCGGACGTAATACCATCACTATTATTAACCCACCAATGGAGTTGTCTGAGTGGCTTGCACAGCAAAGCGACGAGTTAAAAATCACACTACATCCTCGCGCCGAACATTCAATAAAAACACTGCCGTATAGTCAGTCTGGGATCCGCTTTTTAGTGGGGCCTGAAGGCGGCTTTACCGATGAAGAACTCGATGCTACCGCTCAACAGCGGTTTGTTGATGTCCGTTTAGGCCCACGTGTACTTCGTACAGAAACCGCAGCTCTCACGGTACTGAGCGCACTACAGCTGCAATTTGGCGATTTAGCACTTTAAATACACAGAGCAACCCCCATATCATGGGTAAACTCAGCAAGCGCAATGGGAGCGTCTATGACGATTAAATTAGGGATCATTTCCGATCCAATCAGTGGCTTTAACATTAAAAAAGACACCGGGTTTGCCATGATGCTGGCGGCACAGCAGCGCGGCTATGAATTGTATTACATGGAAATGAATGACCTTTTCTTGTACCAAGGCGTTGCCAAAGCGACCGCGGCAAAAGCGCAGGTATTTGACGATACTTCCCATTGGTATGAACTAGCTGAGAAACAAGAAATCGATTTGGGCGACCTTGACGTTATTTTAATGCGTAAAGATCCGCCTTTTGACACTGAATATATTTACGCCACTTATATTCTTGAGCGCGCTGAACTTGCGGGTTCGCTTGTGGTAAATAAACCACAAAGTCTGCGCGACGCCAATGAAAAGCTCTTTACGGCGTGGTTTAGTGAGCATACTCCAGATACTTTGGTTACGCGTAATCAATCACAAATTCGCGAGTTTTTAGCTAAACATGGCGATATCATTCTCAAGCCTTTAGATGGGATGGGCGGCGCGTCTATTTTTAGAGTGAAACAAGATGATGCAAATATTGGCGTGATCTGCGAAACGCTTACCGAGCATGGCTCTCGCTATGCGATGGCGCAAAACTATATTCCAGCCATTAAAGACGGTGATAAGCGCGTGTTAGTGGTAGATGGTGAAGTGATGCCGTACTGCTTGGCTCGCATTCCACAAGGCGGTGAAACTCGTGGTAATCTCGCGGCAGGCGGCCGTGGTGAAGCAAGACCTATTAGCGAATCGGACCGTAAAATTGCCGAAGCCATTGCCCCAACGTTAAAGGCAAAGGGCCTAATATTCGTTGGCCTAGATATCATTGGCGATAAGCTCACCGAAATCAACGTCACCGCACCAACTTGCGTAAAAGAAATTGAAGCGGCGTATGACATTTCAATTATGGATAAGTTTTATGATGCGATCGAGCGAAAACTCGACCATACTAAAAACTAACCATTAAGGGGGTCTGGTTATGAAATCACTCGCTAATCACTTTTTAGTGGCAATGCCCAGCATGGACGACCCTTTTTTCAATCATACGGTAACCTATCTTTGTGAACACAGCGAAGATGGCGCGATGGGGTTGGTGGTAAACCACCCTATCGATATCACCGTGGGCGAATTGCTTGATCAAATTGATATCGATAACGACAAATCTAGCCAAGCGGCTAAGGTAAATATCTACGCAGGTGGGCCTGTTCATACCGACAGAGGCTTTGTATTACATACGCCAAAGTTTGGTTACGCCTCAAGCCAAGAGCTTAGCTCCGAAATTATGATCACCACATCAAAAGATGTTTTAGCCTCTTTAACGTCATCACACTCTCCCGAAGGATTTATCATCACCTTGGGCTACGCCGGATGGGTAAGTGGTCAGCTAGAGAAAGAACTGAAAGAAAACACTTGGTTAGTCGTCGAGGCTGACCCCGAAATCATATTTAATACGCCACCCGAAAAGCGTTGGGAAAAAGCAGTGCAAATGCTTGGTTTCGACGTTGCACAATTAAGCTCGCAAGCGGGTCATGCGTAACTAGCCTGTCATTTTGAGCTTAGGTTAATAAACGAAGTATTCATGGAAATCAAAAAAGAAAAAGTGCCTAAAGGTAAACGTAGCATCATCGGTTTTGACTTTGGCACTAAAAGTATCGGCTTGGCTATCGGCCAAGAAATCACCGCAACCGCATCAAGCTTAGGTGCAGTTAAGGCAAACGATGGTATTCCAAATTGGGATGACATCGCGGTATTCATTAACGAGTGGCAACCTGATTTATTAGTGGTTGGCTTACCACTGAATATGGATGGTACCAATCAAGATTTAACATTCAGAGCAAAAAAGTTTGCTAACCGCTTGCATAACCACTTCCGGTTGCCGGTAGAAACACAAGATGAGCGCTTGACGACAGCTGATGCCAGAGCACGTTTATTTGAACAAGGTGGCTATAAGAACCTTGCAAAAGGTAAGGTAGATGGCATGTCTGCTTGTATCATTCTCGAAAGCTACTTTGAGGCAATGTGGGAATAGCCTGCCTAACTCTTGGGCCTGTTGAGCTTTATTTTCCACCAAGTGAATTGATATTCATACACGGCATAGTCGGTGTAGCGATAACACACTAAAAATATCAATCTAGCGCCGACCTTTAATATCAAAAATTCAGTACTGATATTAAAGGTACGGCTAACTGTCTGTAAAAGTCCATCATATTTAACGGACTCTCAACGCTTTCAATCACCAGCAGTAAGGCAACTCTAGCCACGAGCAGGAGTATGAATGACTAGCGAAGCTCCTGTACGGGGTTTACGACTTGGTACTTCTTCAAATCAGGTATTAACCCTGCTTGCTGATACGCGCTAGTGATCCGGCCTTGCTCACGTAGTATTGCAAGGCCTTTTTGTAATGCAGCAAACGCTCGTTCACCTTCTGGGTGAAGCCGAGACACCGCAAAATGTCTGCTGTCGTTTAACAGCACGACTAGATGCTCATTAGCAATGAGCTCAACATCTTCCAAAACAAAGCGATTATCTAGCTTCGGCATAAGCGGCATCAACATAAAGTCGACCCAACCTTTGCTCACCATACGCGCTTGTGACATCCAATCTGGTTCAGCATGAAGCTGTTTAAGCGGAAGTGACTCCAAGGTTTGCCAGTCGGTCTGCCATTTAGGGTTGGATACCGAAGTTAGCTGGGTGAGCCCTTGCTCCTCTTTTAGCTGCTTTACTTTTTGATTATCTATCCCGTGATAAATACCAGCAAAATACTGACCTTTTTGAATAACCGGCTCACTGATAAAAAGCAGCCGACCTTTATTTTCAAGGTCTGCTTTCCAATAGCTATCAAAGTGAAGCAGTTGCTCTCCTTTTTCAAGCAAATTGGATTCACGAAAACTGACGAAACCTGGAGTAAAGATAAACGTTTTATCGAAGCCACCTTTTTGCAAGGCTTGCTGTGCTACCACCATATCGACAACATCACGGCGTAAATACTGGCCACTAAAATCGGTAATTTTTGTGACGTCGCGTTCACCAACAAAACGTTGATAATCAGCGAGGACATCATCTCTAATAAAAACATTAAGTGCTTCGCTGGCATTAAGTACACCAGCAAAGCTCAGCACGAAAGTGAAGAATAGGTAGCTACGTTTAGTTCTTCGAATCCAACCCATCTACCGTAACCCCTTGTAGGAAGCCCGCACCTTTTTGTTCATTATTTTGCAGCTTGATCATCAGGCGCAGATCGTTTGGCGAGTCAGCATGATGCAGGGCATCGGCATAGTTGATCCGCTGCTGCTTATAAAGCTCAAACAATGCTTGATCAAAGGTTTGCATGCCCATGTCTTTCGATTTTGCCATTGCCTCTTTAATTGAGCCAATATCGCCTTTTTTAATAAGCTCGGCAACGAGTGGGGAGTTAAGTAGTACTTCAATGGCGGCTTCTCGGCCTTCGCCCTTTGAAGAAGGCACAAGTTGTTGCGCCACAATAGCACGTAAGTTCAGCGCCAAATCGTACTTCAGTTTATCGTGCTTTTCTTTAGGGACTAAGTGCATGATACGGTCAATGGCCTGATTGGCATTATTGGCGTGCAAGGTTGCAACGCATAAATGCCCCGTTTCAGCAAAGCTCAGTGCATACTCCATGGTTTCTTGCGAGCGAATTTCACCAATTAAAATAACATCTGGCGCTTGGCGTAATGAGCTTTTTAAGGCAGATTCAAAACTGTCAGTATCAATGCCCACCTCACGCTGAGTAATGATGCTTTTTTGGTGTTGATGCACAAACTCGATGGGATCTTCAATGGTCAAAATGTGGCCACGTTGGTTACGATTACGATAACCGAGCAGTGCTGCAAGCGAAGTTGACTTACCCGTGCCCGTACCACCTACAAATAACACCAAGCCACGTTTGGACATGATCACATCGGTCAGTACCGACGGCAAACCTAGCTCATTGACATCAGGAATAGCAGTAACGATACGGCGGATAACCATGCCCGCACAATCCCGTTGCCAAAATGCTGAAACACGAAAACGCCCGATATCGTTAGCAATCGCAAAGTTGCACTCTTTAGTGTTAAAGAATTCTTGCTTTTGCTTGTCGCTCATAATCGAGGTAACAAGATTCAGTGACTGCTCGGCATCTAAGCTTTCTTCACTTAACGCTCTAAGTTCGCCATCAATTTTGGCGCTCACCGCAAGCCCTGCCGAGACGAATAAGTCGGATGCTTGCTGATTTGCCATCGTTTGCAAAAACGGTTCTATATTCATCGCTACACCACTACTTAATAGCCGCTATTAAACTGATTTTTGTCATGCGCTTTTGCACGCGCATCTTGCTGTGTGATCAAACCACGGTTTAATAAATTTGTAAGGCATTGATCCATGGTCTGCATACCGTGCATTGCACCGGTTTGAATTGCCGAATACATCTGTGCAATCTTGTCTTCACGAATAAGGTTACGAATAGCAGGGATCCCGAGCATGATTTCATGCGCTGCTATGCGCCCGCCGCCAACTTTTTTCACCAGTGTTTGTGAAATCACCGCTTGTAGCGACTCTGACAGCATAGATCGCACCATGTCTTTTTCTTCACCTGGGAACACATCCACAATACGGTCGATGGTTTTAGGTGCTGAGGTAGTATGCAAAGTACCAAATACTAAGTGGCCTGTTTCCGCGGCAGTTAGCGCTAAACGAATGGTCTCAAGATCACGTAATTCACCAACTAAAATAACGTCAGGGTCTTCACGGAGTGCACTTCTCAGCGCCGCGTTAAAGCTGTGTGTGTCTCTATGTACTTCACGTTGGTTAATAAGGCTTTGCTTGTTGTCGTGAACAAATTCTATCGGGTCTTCGATGGTTAGAATATGGTGATGTTTGTTGTTATTAATATAATCCACCATCGCAGCCAGGGTGGTTGATTTACCAGAACCTGTCGGGCCGGTTACCAATACTAAGCCACGTGGGTTGTCGGAAATTTTGGTAAAAATGTCTGGTGCCCCCAAATCATCTAAGCTCAGCACTTGATTTGGAATGGTACGGAACACCGCAGCAGGACCACGATTTGAATTAAAGGCGTTAACACGAAAACGCGCCAGATTTGGCACTTCGAACGAGAAATCTACCTCAAGGTTTTGCTCATAGTCACGACGTTGATTATCATTCATAATATCGTAGATGAGGCTGCTGACGTCTTTTGCTTCTAACGGCGGGATATTCACCCGACGTACGTCCCCGTCAACGCGGATCATAGGGGAAACACCTGAAGAAAGGTGTAAGTCAGATGCTTTGTGTTGAACACTAAAAGCCAATAATTCTGTAATATCCATTTATAACTCCACAATGAGCACTAGTACTATATGGTTACAATAGCAGAACGCTTAGATAACGCCTACGGCAGGATAGAAAAAGCCAAACAAAACTGTCAATTCAGCGAAACAGTACAATTACTCGCGGTTTCTAAAACCAAACCTATCGCCGATATTGAGGCTGCAATTGCGGCAGGTCAAACCCAATTCGGTGAATCTTACGTACAAGAAGCGGTTGATAAAGTTGCCTATTTTAAACAAAACAAAGCGCTTGAATGGCACTTTATTGGTCCAATCCAGTCCAATAAATCAAGATTAGTCGCCGAAAACTTCCATTGGGTACAAAGCGTGGATAGAGAGAAAATCGCACGCAGGCTAAATGAGCAAAGACCAACAAACTTAAAGCCACTCAAGGTGCTATTGCAGGTCAATATTAGCGGTGATGACAACAAATCAGGTTGTCATCCCAATGAGGTTGATACGCTCGCGCAGTTTATTAATGACTGTCGTCAATTGGAGCTTCGTGGCTTGATGACTATCACTGAGCAAACCGATGATAAACAAAAGCAATTACAATATTTCCAGCAAATGCGCGCTTGCTTTGATAGACTAAAGGACCAATATCAACAGCTAGATACCTTATCGATGGGAATGAGTGGCGATTTAGACACTGCGATTGCAGCAGGTTCCACTATGGTTCGCATTGGTACTGATATTTTTGGCAAACGACAGTGAGGTGAATAACACAATGTCAAACAAGACAATTGCATTTATTGGAACGGGAAATATGAGCTATGCCATTATCGGTGGCATGATCAAAAGTGGCTTTGACGCGCAGTCTATTATTGCCACCAACCGCAATGCAGAGAAACTTGCCAAAGTCGCAGAGCAATTATCGGTAAAAACAACACAAGATAATCTAGAAGCAGTCGCCGCGGCTGACGTCATTGTCTTGTCTGTAAAACCACAGATGATGGCCGAGCTGTGTCAGACCTTTCAAGATGCAGATATTGATATTAGCAATAAACTGTTTATCTCTGTCGCCGCCGGAATTACCGTTGCACGACTGAGAGAAATGCTCGGCCAACCGGTAAAAATGGTGCGCTGTATGCCTAACACGCCATCGTTGCTTGGACGCGGTGTGTCTGGCTTGTATGGCGTCGACATCAGCGATGAAGAAAAAGACTATGTTGAGCAAGTATTTTCATCCACAGGTATTGCCCTGTGGCTTGATGAAGAGTCGAAAATCAACGACGTTATTGCGGTAACAGGTTCGTCTCCAGCGTATTTCTTCTTATTTATGGAAGCCATTGAAGAAAAGGCTAAAGCCCTAGGTTTTAGTCCTGAGGAAGCCAGAAAGCTTGTGCAGCAAACTGCGCTAGGCGCGGCTGAAATGGCATTATCGCAACCTGAAATTAGCATTGCTCAGCTACGCGCTAACGTCACCTCTAAAGGTGGCACAACCCACGCAGCCGTTGAGCATTTAAAAGCACAGCAATTACCAAAAACCGTAGCGGACGCGATGGATGCATGTATCGCGCGCGCTGAAGCAATGGAAAAAGAAATCTAAAGGTGACCAATGAATGCCATGCAATTTTTAGTCGGGATCGTATTTGATCTATTTTTAATGGTCGTATTACTACGATTCTGGTTGCAGCTTGTCAAAGCGGACTTTTATAACCCGCTAAGCCAAGCGGTTGTTAAAGCAACCTCTTTTGCCGTGAACCCACTGAGAAAAATCATTCCGGGCGTGGGCGGTTTAGATCTTGCCTCTTTGGTGCTGGCATTCATTATTGGTTTTGCCAAAATGGCGACGCTGATGGTGTTATTCGGTGGTTACTTTGACGCTTTAGGCGCGCTGATTGGTGGCGCTATTACGGTAGTAAAAGAAGCATTTAGTCTGGTGTTCTGGATCCTTATTATTCGTGCCATTTTAAGTTGGGTAGCGCAAGGCTACAATCCAGTTGCCGCCGTGTTCGAGCAATTAACAGAGCCGATGCTAAGACCTATTCGTAAAGTGATCCCACCGCTAGGCGGACTGGACTTATCTATTTTAGTCCTAATTATCGGCATGCAATTTTTGCAGATCCTAATGATGGATTTACTGAGATAGGAGCATCCCAATGAAACCATTTATTATTGTGTTAATGATGCTGCTTGCACCGGGCGTATTCGCTCAAGATGAACAAGGCGGCCAATTTAAAGACTTAGGTCCTTGGGAAGTGCATTATATCGCCTTCCCGTCTACTTTTGTTCAGCCCACAATTGCAAAAGCGTATGGCTTAATTCGTAGTGGTAACAAAGCGATTGTGAATATCTCGGTCTTGGCCGACAAGCCAGGAAAACCAGCAGTTAAGGCACGCGTTGCAGGTAGCGCCAAAAACTTACTTGGTAAAACCGTACAGCTAGAGTTTAAAGAAGTCGTAGAAGGTGAGGCAATATACTATCTTGCCCAATTAGATTACGACGATGAAGATATTTTTCGTTTCGACATTGAGATCAGTGAAGGTAAGCAAAGCCGCAAACTCACGTTCTCACAAAAGTTTTATGTAGAGTAGAGAAAATATGTCAAATAAAGTGGTACTTGCCACGGGTAACCAAGGTAAAGTCAAAGAGCTTAGCGCGATGCTAAATCAGTATGACATTGAGGTATTACCGCAAAGTGATTTCAAGGTGCCAGAGGTTGCAGAAACCGGCACTACCTTTGTGGAAAACGCCATTATCAAGGCACGTCATGCAGCTAAGGTTTCTGGCTTGCCTGCCATTGCCGATGACTCAGGCCTTGAGGTAGACGCGTTAAACGGCGCACCTGGAGTATATTCAGCGCGTTATGCTGGCGCAAACGCCGACGACCAAAAAAATATTGATCACTTACTCGCAGCGCTTGGTGAACAAACTGAGCGCAGCGCCCGTTTTTGGTGCGTTCTAGTTTATATGCGCCACGCTGACGACCCTACGCCGATTATTTGTCAGGCAAGCTGGGAAGGTGAAATCACCACAACGCAACAAGGCCGAGAAGGGTTTGGTTACGACCCAATCTTTAAGGTACAAGGTTTAGACTGCACATCAGCAGAGCTAACCAAGGAAGAAAAAAACGCAATCAGCCATAGAGGACAGGCACTTAAACAACTCGTCAGTCACTTTCAAGGCCTCGCGTGAAACTACCTCCATTAAGTCTTTATGTGCACGTACCTTGGTGCGTGCAAAAGTGTCCTTACTGTGATTTCAACAGCCATGGTAAAAAGGGCGATATTCCTGAAACGGAATATATTCAACATTTGCTCCACGATATCAAAGCCGATCTTCACTATGTTCAGGGCCGCAAACTCAGTAGTATTTTTATTGGCGGTGGCACCCCTAGCCTGCTTTCAGGTGAAGCGTACCGCTATTTACTCAGTGAAATTGAAGCGCTAATTGGTTTTGAGGATGACATTGAAGTCACTTTAGAAGCAAATCCAGGCACAGTTGAGACAGATCGTTTTAAGCATTATGTTGCGGCTGGCATCAATCGTATTTCGATAGGCGTGCAAAGCTTACAACAGGAAAAGCTCACTCAACTTGGTCGTATTCATGGCGAACAAGAAGCGCTCAACGCCGCACAAGAAGCCCATCAAGCAGGGTTAAATAGCTTTAATCTTGATTTGATGCATGGCCTTCCCAATCAATCGGTTAGCGATGCCTTAAGTGATTTAGAAAAAGCCATTGCGATGGCACCGCCACACCTTTCTTGGTATCAATTAACCATTGAGCCAAATACGCAGTTTGCCTCTAAGCCTCCGGTTTTACCTGAGGATGAAACACTGTGGGACATCCAAGAACAAGGTCAGGCATTACTTGCGGAGCACGGCTACCAGCAATATGAGATCTCAGGCTATGCCAAAGCGGGATTTCAATGTCGACATAACTTGAATTATTGGCAATTTGGCGATTATCTTGGGATCGGCTGTGGTGCACATGGCAAAATCACTTTGCCTGAGCAGCAACAGATCTTAAGAACCGTAAAGGTAAAACACCCTCGCGGCTATATGGATCTGAGTAAACCCTATTTGTATGAGCAGTGGCATGTTGCAAGCGATGACAGACCATTTGAGTTTTTTATGAATGTGTTCCGTTTAAAAACTGCCGCATCAAAACAACAGTTTATTGACTACACTGGTCTTGAACTTAGCGCTATTGCAACGCAAATTGCTGAGGCCGTAGATAAGGGTTTGATTGAGGAAACCAACGATTCATGGCTAGTTACAAATAAAGGCCACCGATATCTCAACGATCTGCTAGAGTTATTTGTTTAATATAGAAATTATGCGGGTGACATTCACTGCAACCAGCATGAAAACCGCCATTCGGCAACATATAATAAAAGGGTATAAAATGCGTAAATTAACCATTTTAGCAGCAGCGGTAAGCGTCGCGCTTTTTGCTGGCTGTCAACAAACCACACACTCTCCAGCACCTGCTCCAAAAGCTGAACAACAAGTCGTAAAAAGTGAAGTAGAAAAGGCGAACGCACTTTTTGAAGCGTCGTTTACCCGTGGCGTAATGCGTAGCCCAGTTTACCAAACTTATATGGGTATCAAACAAGACTACGACAAGTGGGATGACGGCAGCGAAGCGCGCCAACTTGAAGATCTTGAACTGACGAAACAAGACTTAGCTGCGCTTAATGCAATTGATCGAAATAAGCTAGATGCCAATACGCAAGTGAGCTACGACTTATTCAAGCAAGGTCTTGAAAACACCATTGCAGATTTTAAATGGCGTTATCACTCATATCCGGTAAATCAGATGTATGGTACGCACTCAATGGTGCCTGCATTTTTAATCAACCAGCACCAAATTACCGATGTCAAAGATGCCAAAGCGTATATTTCACGTTTAAACGGCGTACCGGCTGTATTTGATCAGCTCATCGTTGACTTAAAAGCGCGTGCGGATAAAGGTATTATTGCACCAAAATTCGTTTTCCCTCACGTCATTGAATCAAGTGAAAATATCATTAAAGGTGCGCCATTTGCTGCGGGTGACGACTCAACGTTACTGGCTGACTTCAAACGCAAAGTAGCAACACTTGAAATCAGTGAAGACGAGAAATCAGCGCTGGTAAAAGAAGCAACAGATGCGCTAACAACAGCAGTAAAACCTGCTTATAACAAGTTGATTGGTTACCTACATAAACTTGAGAAAAAAGCAGACAAACGTGACGGTGCGTGGAAATTTCCTAACGGCGAAAAATTTTATAATAACGCCCTAGCACGTACGACAACCACAGCATTAAGCGCTGAAGAAATTCACGAAATCGGTTTATCTGAAGTGGCGCGTATTCATGACGAAATGCGAGCAATCAAAGAAAAAGTGGGCTTCAAAGGCGATTTAAAAGCCTTTATGGAGTTCATGAAAACCGACAAACAGTTTTACCTTCCCAATACAGAAGCTGGTAAGGCACAATATTTAGCCGAAGCCAAAGCGATGATCGATAATATGAAGTCACGCTTGGATGAGCTGTTTATCGTTAAGCCAAAAGCGGACATGATAGTAAAACGCGTAGAGGCATTCCGCGAAAAATCTGCAGGTAAAGCTTTCTACCAGCAACCCGCGCCTGACGGCTCACGTCCTGGTGTTTACTATGCAAACCTTTACGACATGGAAGCGATGCCAACTTACCAAATGGAAGCCTTGGCTTATCACGAAGGTATTCCGGGTCACCACATGCAGATCGCGATTGCTCAAGAGCTAGAAGATATGCCTAAATTCCGTAAGTTTGGTGGCTACACTGCATACATCGAAGGTTGGGGCTTATATTCTGAACTTGTACCAAAAGAAATGGGTTTATACGAAGACCCCTATTCAGACTTTGGTCGCTTAGCGATGGAATTATGGCGTGCATGCCGCTTAGTTGTAGATACAGGGATCCACGCAATGAAGTGGACACGTCAAGAAGGTATTGATTACTACGTAAACAACACACCAAATGCTAAGTCAGACGCAGTGAAGATGGTAGAGCGCCATATTGTTATGCCTTCACAGGCGACAGCATACAAAGTGGGGATGTTGAAGATCCTAGAACTTCGCGAAGCCGCTAAAAAAGAACTGGGTGATAAGTTTGATATTCGTGAGTTCCACGACGTCGTACTGAAAAATGGCCCAGTTCCACTAAACGTGCTTGAATCATTTGTTGATGAGTGGGTCGCGAGCAAAAAAGGCTAACTCCTACTGCCAATAAACCGAATAAAAGCCAGCATGATCAGTCATGCTGGCTTTTTTTACTTTATTTACCTTACATAAGCTGTATTCAGATAAGCAAATCGGTATAAGAAATAACGGCCGCTAGAGCGCGAGTTGTTATCCCGCGCTCAGGTTACTCATTCTTCTATAAAATTAAACTCTGTTCCGGTTAAAATAATATGCAAGCAGGCACCGCCATGCGCAGGGCTTTGCATTTTGATTTCGCCCTTCAACTTCTGTGTTACTAAGTTATATACAATACTCAAGCCAAGTCCTGTCCCCCCCGAAAAACGCTTTGAAGTAACGAAAGGCTCAAATATAGCAGGCAATAGCTCTTTATCTATACCGGCACCATCATCTTTAAAATAAAAATGGATATAGTCATTAATTAACACGGTAGATACCACAATATTGAGCTTTTGCCCGTCAATCTTGGCGTGCTTGATGCAGTTGTTAATACTGTACCCAACAACTTGGCTAAACACCGACGGGTAGCTTATTAAAGTTAAGTTTTCGGGGATTTCGAGTTCAATGGCATAGTCTTCTTGGTTTAATTCTGATTGGTAGCAATCAAAGACATTTTTAACTAAATGCTTAAGGTTGAACGAACTCTTTTCTTCAAACTCTCGATTCACTGCCACTAGCTTAAAATCATCTACTAACGAGGCTGTGCGGTGGAGGTTATTTTCTAATAAATATAGCGCGGCTTCTGCCTCAGTAATTAGTGTCGTCAAGGTTTGCCGCTGTAACTTCCCAAGTTCAAGTTGCGATTTTAGTGTCGCGACTTGCTCTTTTAAATGCGATTGACTGGTAATAGCAACACCAAGCGGCGTATTAAGCTCATGAGCAAAGCCACTCACCATATTTCCTAAGCTCGCCATTTTGGCTTCTTCAATCAAACGTTGCTGCGCTGCGCTTAGGCGCGCAAGCAAGGTTTCAATAAATGCTAATAGGTCATCGAGTTGATGAGCAATTTGTGCAATCTCATCGTTACCGTCAATATTCACCCTTAAGCTAAAGTCTTCAAGCTTAGCAACTTTTACGAGTACTTTATTAATAGCCAGTATATGCCGTGTGACTTTGCTATTTTGATAATTCAGTAAGATAAGCACAGCAATATTCATCAGTACAATTAAAATGAGGCCATATAAAATGATACTTTCTTTACGTTCTTGCGTAACGGCTTGGGTACGGATTGATACCAGTTCAAACTGGCTTCTTAATTTTTGCTTCTCGGTGAATAGCTCCGCACGTACGCCTTCACCATCGTGCAAACCTAGCTTTCGCAAAATAGCAACATAGCTTGCAAAACCCGCTTCATAACGTTTAAGCAAGTTGCTTATCTCTTCACTAAGCGCACTGTCTTTGATTAGTTGCTCAGCATGCATGACAAGTTGTTCATGCTGCTGTAAATAACTTAAGTCAGCTCTTAACAAAAAGTCTTTTTCTCGACGCCTTAACTCCAATATGGCAATTTCCAACTGAGGCATAGCCTTACCAGAAATTCGCTCCTGCAAAGCATGGGCGCTACGTCTGAAATCACCATAAATACCTGCATTTTCGTCATAGCCGAGTTGCTCATGCAAACGGATAAGTTCGTCTAGTTTACTAAAGTAGGTTTTTGACAGTTCATCGAGTTGTAATAGCAAAGGCAGCAAGGCCTCTTCATTGGCCATAGAATTAAGCAAGCTACTAAAGCTATCCTGATAGCTGTACTTTAATTGCGGGATGGCAGAAACATCATCTTTTTGTGCTCGAATAAGAATATGCTCTTCTTGATCCATGGTTCGTTGTAGAGCGGTTTGCAGCTGAGTAAGTTGTGCGGTAAGGCGGGCACTACGACTCACTTCGTAATACAAAAACCAGCTGACAAAAATGATCACAATCGCAGAAGTCAACGCGGCAATTTTGAAAAATAGAACTGACTGCTTTAGCTGCACGGCACATTCTCACTTAATTGATACTCTGTAAGCTTAGTATAGTTCTATTGGGTTTCCTGATTTGTTTCCAAAAACTCACTTTCTTGTTGTCGTTGCGACAGGTTTTTATCGTAATACATACTGTGATCGGCGCGAGCCATGAGTTCCGAAACACTATCTTGATTTGCTGAAGGGAAAGCATAGCCAACGCTTACCGTCGCTTGAATAGTGTGTCTATCAACTTGTAGCGGTTGCTTTTCAACCTGCTCCTTAATATTTTTTATAATTGAGTTAACCAAAGCGTCCTCTGAAACTCTGTGCAAAATAATAACAAACTCGTCCCCCCCCAATCGCGCGATAAAATCATACACACGCACTGAGTTCATCAAAATTGACGAGACATGGAGTAACAGCTTATCTCCCACTTCATGACCAAACTTATCGTTTACTTGTTTAAAATTATTTAGATCGAGGTTAAGCAGCACAAATGACGGTTGCTCTGAACGACCAAGTAACGTATTGAGTTGTCTAATCGCATAGCGACGGTTGGGCAACTTAGTTAAATCATCTTGCAACGAGGCGGTATGTGCTAAGTGATACGATCGATAGAGCACTAATAACGAGAGAAACAATATTGAGGCAACAGCAGTAACCAAAATCTGAGCTTGTTGCCTTGCTTTTGCATAAGTGCTCTCGTCTATTTGATAATCAGCCACAAGCTGCCACTCACCAGATGGTAAGTTGATTGGGATGACTAAATCTGGAGTTTCAAACAAGGTAGCAGAGCCATAAAAGGCATCCCCCTGTTCACCGAGTCCATCTCGACCTCGAATCGCTAAAGTGGCACTGTCCAATTCGTTAATGCCACTGTATTCAAGCAGCTTCTGATAATCTAGAACCACACTAATCGCGCCCCAGTAGTTTTCATTCCTCGGATAATCCGAAAACACAGGAAACCTCGCTATCAACGCTTCACCGCCTTGCACTAGCTGTAATGGACCGGCGATAAATACCTTTTGAGAGGTTCTTGCAATTTCAACAGTGCGAAATTGTTCAGGGTTAGTGCGAAAATCGAAACCGATAGCCGCTCGGTTCCCTTCAACTGGATAGACATGACTAATGATATTATTTGGTGCGAGACCGACATGGCGAATCAGCGTCGACTTTTCAACGGCTTTAGCAACCACATGAGACCAATGCTCAATTGCAAAGTCAGGATCAATTGTAACAAAGGTCGCTAAACTCTCAGCCAGATAGGTGTCCATAAATATGGCGTTTTCAATTTTAGCGCGGACAAGTGAAATGTTAGACCTTACCGTTTCGGTTCTTTCGCTTACTTCCTGAACCACAATAGAGTGAGAAATAAGCTTTACCGCGTAGAAAGTCAAACTCCAGAACACGATGGTAAACAACGATAACAGCACTATGGTTTGCTTTTCTACAGTTACCTTCATCGCCTCTCTTGCCCAATAAAATTTAGCTGCCTAAATCTACAATAAACCAATTTAATTACAAAAGCATAGGCAATTTACCGAAAACCGCCAGTTTTGTGAGGAAGTAACTGTCAGTTTAGAATTATAGGTTGAATCGTGGAGGTGGCTTGATTTGTAGCGACGAATAGCACCTGTGATGTGACGCTTGCTTAAATCAATTCATCGAGATAAGACCAATTCGTCGAGATAAATCTCGACCTACAATTCGAGGCATAAAAAACCCAACCAATTGGTTAGGGTTATAAAAAGTGGTACCAGTGGGCGGGCTCTTAACCTGTATTAGCGCCACCCGCGTGGCGTCCAAGTCCGATATCATAATTTCAAAGCATAAATTTGAGGCATAAAAAAACCCCTGCTAAAAAGCAAGGGTTATAAAAAGTGGTACCAGTGGGCGGGCTCTTAACCTGTATTAGCGCCACCCGCGTGGCGTCCAAGTCCGATATCATAATTTCAAAGCATAAATTTGAGGCATAAAAAAACCCCTGCTAAAAAGCAAGGGTTATAAAAAGTGGTACCAGTGGGCGGACTTGAACCGCCACGCCCGAAGGCAACGGATTTTGAATCCGTCATGTCTACCAATTCCATCACACTGGCATAATTTTTCTTTCATCTTCTAAAACAAGAGAAAATAAAGAAAAACCACTTTGAGCTCAGGCTTTTTTTATTTGCCTTCGTCTCTATGCTTTGCATTATACAAAGGCGATTAAGAACGGCAAGTAATTTTTTTGCAATAAGGCGTTAACTGCTTGTTATTTGCACACAAGTAGTTAAATATTGCTCTAAATTCAACTTTATTCATGTCAAAGCTATAAAGACTGGGCATTACTAATCCATTAGTTAACGTAATTCAGTAAACGTTTTATCGGTTTATGTGTAAAATACCCCGCAACCTTGTAATTATGAGAGTTGTTATGTCACATTTTGCTCCAGCGAATTTCAGCCGTCGCTTGGCTTCACTTATATACGACAGCTTAGTGGTCGTCGCGTTCGCAATGCTGACTACCGTGTTATTTTTACTAACTATCAATGCCTTAATTTCATTTAACGTGCTCACGCTTGGTAATCATGAAGACGTATCGGCGCTGATCCAAGCGGATCCCATTTTATATACACTTAGAGCCACTTTATTAGTGTTGGTTTCAGTGCTGTTTTTTGCCTATTTTTGGACTAAGAGCGGTCAAACTATCGGCATGCGCGCATGGCGCCTAAAAGTGCAAAACCCCGACGGAGCACTGTTAACTTGGCCAAAAGCAATCGCTCGTAGCCTATGCGCACTACTTGGGCTGGGTAATCTGATAGTGTTGTTAGACTTTAAAAAGAAAAGATCGCTCCAGGATATGCTGTGTGGCACTGAAGTGGTAGTACTCAGCAAAGAGGAAAATAAAAAGGTTTATAACAGCTTAG
The DNA here is from genome assembly GCF_021728455.1 of Pseudoalteromonas sp. L23. Lineage (NCBI taxonomy): Bacteria > Pseudomonadati > Pseudomonadota > Gammaproteobacteria > Alteromonadales > Pseudoalteromonadaceae > Pseudoalteromonas > Pseudoalteromonas sp. L23. Next base: position 116,891 of record NZ_JAKKCW010000012.1, read on the forward strand.
ATTAATCTAAGCTTCAAATAGCAGCCTATTCCATTAGCCATGTCCATAAAAAATATAGGCCTCAACATGAGGCCTATTTCTTTATTTAATTCAAAACGTTAATTTTGTTTCTTCAGCAGATGGATAGCCAATCCAATAAATAACAAGCTTGGCATTAACGCGCCAACCACCGGTGGAACTTGATATACCATCACAATAGGGCCAAAAATTTCATTACTCAGGTGGAAGGCTAAGCCTGTTACCACGCCCATAATAATCCGCGCGCCCATACTCACCGTCCTCAGTGGCCCGAAGATAAATGACAAAGCCACTAGTAGCATAACCCCAATCGTCAGCGGCTGCATCACCTTACGCCACAGCGCGAGTTCATAGCTACTTGAATCTTGCTCATTTTGCTTTAGATAAGCGAGAAATGACCATAACCCCGTAAAAGACAAAGCATCAGGCTCTACCGACACGACACCCAATCTGTCTTCGCTTAATTCAGACTCGTAGAGCATTGATTTTGAATAATGCGTTGTAATTTGCTGTTGATCGATATGTACTTCTTCCACGTCTTGCAATTGCCAGCCGTTAGACATACTTTGCGCCGACTGAGCACGTACTATTTTTGCCAGTGTTAGTGAATCATCGAAATAATAAATCGCGATATCTTTAAGCTTACCGTTTTTTTCAACATTACCAATGTTAATAAAATTGCCGCCATCTTTCGCCCAAACACCACGCTGAGCGCTATAGACTTCACCGCCATAAATTGCTTCGTTTTTTAACCGTTTTGCGGTTTGCTCCGCTTTTGGTGCGCCCCACTCCCCAAGCGCCATCATCAGTAGTGCAAGCACCACTGCCGTTTTCATCACCGACATAATAATTTGAAAACGCGACCACCCAGCCGCTTGCATCACAATTAGTTCACTGCTTGAGGCAAGTGCACCAAGCCCAATCAGTCCACCTATCAGCGCAGCCATCGGGAAAAATACCACGATATCGCTTGGCATGCTGTAAATGGTATAGAGCATGGCACCGAGTAAATCATAGCTGCCACGACCAACCGAGCGCAGTTGCTCAATAAACTTAATAAGCGTATTGATCCCAACAAAAACTAATAGCGCGAAACCTGTGGTTTGTAAGATGCTACGCCCTAAATACCAATCTAGCGTCTTCATCATACCGTCGTCTCCCGTTTCATAAATACCGAGCGAACCCACACACCAAAAGGTCTTCCTTTCGCAATTAAATAAACGCCAATAAAGAGCACACTTAAGTGGATCCACCAGAGACCGACTGAGGCTGGTACTTTTTCTTCAGCTAACAAAAACTTGCCTGCATTGAGTAAAATGAAATAACCCAAATACAGGGTAATTGCTGGCACGAGCTTAGCGAACTTGCCTTGTCTTGGGTTAACCACACTCAGAGGCACAGCCAATAGAGTGAGTAATAAAATGGAAATAGGCACCGACAATCGCAACTGAAATTGCGCTTTTGCTTCTGGCGTATCCATTTCAAGTAACTGTAAGCTTGGAATAGCCTCTAATTTACGGCGCTGGTGCTCAATTTCTTGTTCTTTAATTTGCACTTGATAAGTACCAAATTCAGTGCGATTAAGTGCTTGGCTGAAGCCATCAGTCTCGTAACGCTTACCTTCATGAAGGAGTAGTTGCTGCTCACCACTATCAAGCTCAATCACTTCACCTTTTTGCGCATACACTAGACGAGCGGCTTGATTTGAGTCCTTCTCGGGCAATTGCGCGACAAACACTTTGTCTAATTCGCGGCCTTGTTCGCTAATACCGTGAACAAATACCACCGCTTTTTCATTGCCCGTTTGCTGAAATCTACCGGCTCTGAGAGTAGAAAGCCCCGACTCCGCATCGGCTTGCTCTCTTAATTGGTACTCTTTTTCGCTCGCCCAAGGTGCAATATACATACTCACACAAGCGGCCAGTAATGCAAAAAACACACTAGAGACTAAAGTCACCCTAACCACATACCACTCACTGACCCCGCAAGCGCGCAGTACCGTCATTTCACTGTCGGCGTAGATGCGACTATAGGCTAAAATGATCCCTAGAAAGAGACTAAGCGGTAAAATATATCCGGCCAACTGTGGCAGTTTCAACGCAAGCATAGCAAGTACTAACTTACCCGGTATACTCCCTTCAGACGCTGAGCTCAGAATGAGTACAAACTTTTGTGACAAAAATATTGTCATTAAGGTGAGAAAAACCGCAACCTGAGATTTTAGTACTTCACCCGTTAAATAGCGGAAAATAAGCAATGTTCGTCCCTATAAAACGTCTTGTTTCACTGGAATAGTGGGAAAAATTGAGTAAACTGATTATTTTAGTCACTTTATTATATGTCAATGCGCCGGAATATCCTACCTAAGGTTAAAGCATATTCATGACTTTAATGTAGGAAAGTGTGCTGGCATAAAAAGTTCAAAATGACATGACAAAGACTCAGGAGTCGCAATGGAATTCAGCGTTAAAAGTGGTAGTCCAGAGAAACAGCGTAGCGCATGTATTGTTGTAGGTGTATACGAGCCACGCCGTCTCTCACCAATTGGTGAACAGCTGGATAAAATAAGCGAAGGCTATATCTCAAATTTACTTAGACGTGGTGATCTTGAAGGCAAACCAGGACAAGTTCTACTTCTTCATCATGTACCAAATGTACTCAGCGAACGCGTTTTGTTGGTGGGTTGTGGTAAGGAAAGAGAGCTCGACGATAAACAATACAAACAAATCATCTCTAAGACCATCAATACGTTAAATGAAACTGGCTCAATGGAAGCGGTATGTTTTCTGACCGAGCAACATGTTAAGGGCCGTGATACTTACTGGAAAGTTCGCCAAGCGGTCGAAACCACGCAAGATTGCCTGTATACCTTTAATCAACTAAAAAGCAAAAAGAGTGAGGCTAGACGCCCGCTACGTAAAATCGTCTTTAACGTACCAACGCGTCGTGAATTAACAATCGGTGAAAGCGCGATTGAGCACGGTCTTGCTATCGCAGCAGGTAGTAAGCTGTGTAAAGACGTTGCTAATATGCCGCCAAACATCTGCAACCCTCGTTATTTGGGCGAGCAAGCACAACAGTTGGTTGAAGACTTTGATAACGTTACCGTTAACCTTGTTGGCGAACAAGAAATGGAAGAGCTGGGTATGCACTCATACCTAGCGGTTGGCCGTGGCAGTCGCAACGAATCAGTGATGTCAGTTATCCACTATAACGGTGGTGACGAAGGCCAAGCACCAATCGTGTTTGTGGGTAAAGGCTTAACATTTGACTCAGGTGGTATTTCTATCAAACCTGGCGAAGCGATGGATGAAATGAAATACGACATGGGCGGAGCCGCGGGCGTGCTTGGCTTGATGCGAGCTGTCGTACAAATGCAACTGCCACTTAACGTGATTGGCGTTTTAGCTGGCTGCGAAAATATGCCTGGAGGCGATGCTTACCGTCCGGGCGATATTTTAACCACTATGTCGGGCCAGACCGTTGAAGTACTCAATACAGATGCCGAAGGCCGCTTAGTACTGTGCGATGCACTAACTTACGTTGAAGCATTCGAGCCTGAAACCGTTGTTGATGTTGCGACTTTAACGGGGGCATGTATTGTTGCGCTTGGTAGCCATGCAACAGGTTTATTATCGAACCATAACCCGCTTGCCCATGATTTGCTAAAAGCGTCAGAGCAAAGCGGCGACAGAGCGTGGCAACTACCGCTTTGGGATGATTATCAAGAACAACTTGAGAGCCCATTTGCAGACTTTACGAACTTAGGTGGTCGCGCAGCTGGCACAATTACAGCCGCGTGTTTCTTGTCTAAATTTACTAAAAAGTACAACTGGGCGCATTTAGACATCGCAGGTACAGCATGGCGCAGCGGCAAGAACAAAGGCGCTACAGGTCGTCCTGTGCCTATGCTGATGCAATACTTACTTAACCGCGCCAATATCACGGACGCGCAGCAAGACTAATAGTCTAGTCGCGATACTTAACAAGCATAAGTCGCGACATAAAGTCGCTGCTACAAAAGGCTAATCCAAACCGTAGCAGCGGGTTTATCCCGCGACATGTAGCAGCGGGTTTATCCCGCGACATGTAGCAGCGGGTTTATCCCGCGACATGTAGCAACGGATTTACCCCGCGACATGTGGCAACGGATTTACCCCGCGACATGATGTAGCAGCGGGTTTATCCCGCGACATGATGTTGCAGCGGGTTTACCCCGCGACTATATCCCGCGCCAAATTAAGCCTACAAAGCAACTAAACCATATCAGCAAGCGCTCCTCACCCCTTGCCATATTTTATTCAGCTTATCCGGTATCTTGATTGATGGTGGTGCCTTTATATGGCAGAATACAGGCTTATTTATGTGCATTTAAGTGGCGCTATAATTAGTTTTAAACTAAGCCGCGCATACTGATTTTCTTCGTCTACGCTATCACGGTAAACAAGATTACAGATATTGAGCAGCTGTGGAGCCTGTGGCAAACCTCAGAACTCCTCGCAATTGGTATTATTATCATGACTATCAAAGCGCGCTTTTACGTGTTAAAACAAAACGATGAGCCGGGGATTAGCGTTCCGGCTCATTTTGATCTGGCAGCACAAACTGCGGCGAGCTTATATCAAGCTGGACACCGTATCTTTGTTAACGTCGATAATACTGACGACGCTCATTTATTCGATGAGCACCTTTGGTGTTTTGACGCAGACAGGTTTGTGCCCCACAACTTACAAGGCGAAGGCCCCAAAGGCGGCGCACCAGTGGAAATTGGCACTATGCCTCCTGCTGCTCGTCGCCCCGTGCTGATTAATCTGGCTCGGGTCGTCCCTGACTTTATTCGTCGCTTTGAACAGGTGATAGATTTTGTGCCTGTTGAAGCCAGCGCTAAGCAAGCCGCACGAGAACGCTTTAAGCAACTTCGTGCACTTGGCGCAACAATTTCCACTGAAGACATTGAGAAATAGCATTTTTAGGGTTCTGTGTAATGGATAAAACCTACAATCCACAAGATATTGAACAGTCTTTGTATCAAGACTGGGAGTCAAATGGCTACTTTAAGCCATCAGGCAATGGTGACGCATACTCGATTATGATCCCACCGCCGAATGTCACAGGTAGTCTACACATGGGCCACGCGTTCCAAGACACTATCATGGACACTTTGATCCGCTATCAGCGTATGAAAGGCAAAAACACACTATGGCAAGTGGGTACCGACCACGCAGGTATCGCCACTCAGATGGTAGTTGAGCGTAAGCTTGCAGCTGAAGAAAGTAAATCACGCCATGATTTAGGCCGTGACGAATTCATCAATAAAATCTGGGAATGGAAAGAGCAATCAGGTGGCACAATCACCAAACAGTTACGCCGTTTAGGCGCGTCTGTAGATTGGGATAGAGAACGTTTTACGATGGATGACGGCTTGTCTGAAGCAGTAAAAGAAGTATTCGTTCGTCTATATCAAGATGACTTAATTTACCGTGGTAAGCGTCTAGTTAACTGGGATCCTAAATTACACACTGCAATTTCTGATTTAGAAGTTGAGAATAAAGACAAGCAGGGCCATATGTGGAATTTACGCTATCCACTTGCGGATGGCGTAACCACAAAAGATGGTAAAGACTACATTATCGTAGCAACCACTCGTCCAGAAACCATGCTTGGTGACACTGGCGTTGCGGTAAACCCGGATGATGAACGTTACCAAGACTTAATTGGCAAAGAAATTCTACTTCCTATCGTCAACCGTCGCATTCCTATCGTTGCCGATGAACATGCAGATATGGAAAAAGGCACGGGCTGCGTAAAAATCACGCCAGCACACGACTTTAACGATAACGAAGTTGGTAAGCGCCATGAGCTGCCAATGATCAACGTGTTCAACAAAGACGCGGCTGTTCTAAATACGGGTGAGTGCTTTACTTTTGATGGTAAACCACTTGAAGCGATGGATGCACCAATTCCAGAGCGTTTCCACGGCCTTGACCGTTTCGATGCGCGTAAGCAAATCGTTGACGAGTTTGAGCAGCTTGGTCTACTCGAGAAAATCGACGATCACAGTCTAACCGTTCCTTACGGCGACCGCTCTGGCGTAGTTATCGAGCCATTACTTACCGATCAGTGGTATGTTCGCGTTGCTCCTCTTGCTGAGCCTGCGGTAAAAGCGGTAGAAGATGGCGATATTCAATTTGTACCTAAGCAATACGAGAACATGTACTTCTCTTGGATGCGTGATGTTCAAGACTGGTGTATTTCCCGTCAACTTTGGTGGGGCCACAGGATCCCGGCATGGTATGACAGCGAAGGTAATGTATATGTTGGTCGTGACGAAGCAGAAGTTCGTCAAAACCATAACCTAGATGCGAGTGTAACGCTGACACAAGATGAAGACGTACTAGACACTTGGTTCTCTTCTGCACTGTGGACTTTCTCAACGTTAGGTTGGCCTGAAAACACGGAAGATCTAAAGGTATTCCACCCTTCAGATACCTTGGTTACTGGTTTCGATATTATCTTCTTCTGGGTAGCTCGCATGATCATGATGACCATGCATTTCATCAAAGATGAAGATGGTAAACCTCAAGTTCCATTTAAGACCGTTTATGTGACTGGCCTTATTCGCGACGAAAATGGCGATAAGATGTCTAAGTCAAAAGGTAACGTGTTAGATCCACTAGACATGATTGACGGTATCGATCTTGAGAGCCTAGTGACAAAACGTACTGGCAACATGATGCAGCCACAGCTTGCGGCAAAAATCGAGAAGAATACGCGCAAAACATTTGTCGATGGTATTGAAGCACACGGTACTGATGCATTGCGTTTCACTCTTGCAGCAATGGCATCAACGGGACGTGATATCAACTGGGATATGAACCGTCTTGAAGGGTACCGTAACTTCTGTAACAAGCTGTGGAATGCTAGCCGTTATGTATTGATGAACACAGAAGAACAAGACTGTGGCTTCAACGATAACGAAAAAGTGTATTCTCTAGCGGATCGTTGGATTTTAGGCCAATTCCAAAATACAGTTAAGGTGTTCTCTGAGCACTTAGATAACTATCGTTTTGACCTTGCGGCAAATACCATTTATGAGTTCACATGGAACCAATTCTGTGACTGGTATCTAGAGCTAACTAAGCCAATTCTATTTAAAGGCAATGAAGCGCAGCAACGTGGTACACGTCATACGCTTATCACCGTATTGGAAGGCTTACTTCGTTTGATGCACCCACTAATGCCTTATATCACAGAGACAATTTGGCAACGTGTAGCACCAATCGCAGGTGTCGAAGCGAAGACAATTATGCTTGAAGCGTTCCCAGTATTCGACGAAAGCAAAGTTGATGCGCAAGCGATGGCAGACCTTGAGTGGGTGAAGCAGTTTATTATTGCTATCCGTAACATTCGTGGTGAAATGGACATCAGTCCAAGCAAGCCGCTAAACGTGTTACTTACTGGTGCAAGCGAAGATGACAAACGTCGTCTAGAAGAAAACCAAGCTTTCTTAAGTGCTCTGGCAAAACTGGAAACGGTAGATTTGCTTGCAAGCAAAGACGAAGCACCAGCTTGTGCGACTGCGTTTATCGGCGACCTTGAAATCATGATCCCAATGGCAGGTCTGATTGATGTAGAAGCTGAACTTGCACGTATTGCCAAACAGCTTGAAAAAGCAGAAAAAGGTCTTGAGCAGGTCGAAAAGAAACTCGCAAACGAAAAGTTTGTAAGTAATGCGCCTGAAGCGGTACTTGCTAAAGAGAAAGCAAAATTAGCTGAGTTTAGCGATGCAAAAACGAAGCTACTTGAACAAAAAGCAAAGATAGAAAGCTTGTAATCGCTTTCTATCTTGGTTGGTTTTATACCACTGCAAAAATTAAAAAAGCCGCATATTGCGGCTTTTTCATTAACTGATTAAAGTATTACTGTTGCTCGAATAGGCTGTCGGTACTTAACCCTTCGTGTTGTAAAATATCCTTCAAGCGTCTCAATGCCTCAACTTGAATTTGCCTTACACGCTCTCTCGTTAGCCCGATTTCGCGGCCAACATCTTCAAGCGTAGACGGCTCATAACCGAGCAGACCAAAGCGTCTCGCTAGCACTTCTCGCTGTTTTGGATTTAACTCTCCAAGCCAATCAACAATGTGCTTATTAATATCGTTGCTCTGCACTTCGGTTTCTGGACCACCGCCCTTTTCATCCGCGATTATATCGAGCAGTGCTTTGTCATTTTCACCACCAATAGGCGTATCAACCGAAGTGATCTTTTCGTTCAGACGCAGCATCTTGCTGACCTCTTCGACAGGTTTGTCGAGACATTCAGCGATTTCTTCTGCGGTAGGTTCATGATCCAACTTTTGCGTCAATTCACGTGCTGTACGTAGGTAAACGTTGAGCTCTTTGACAACATGAATTGGCAAACGAATGGTACGAGTTTGGTTCATGATAGCGCGTTCGATGGTTTGACGGATCCACCAAGTTGCATAAGTAGAAAATCTAAATCCACGTTCCGGATCAAACTTTTCTACAGCTCTTATCAGACCTAAGTTACCTTCTTCAATGAGGTCAAGTAATGCCAAACCACGGTTGTTATAACGACGAGCGATTTTAACCACTAATCTCAAGTTACTCTCTATCATCCGTTTACGTGAGGCTTCACATCCCTTTAACGCTTTACGCGCAAAGTAAACTTCTTCTTCTGCACTGAGCAGTGGGGAAAATCCAATTTCACCTAAATAGAGTTGAGTGGCATCTAAGTTTTTAACCACTTCTTCTTTGGCAAAAACTTCTTCGTCGTCTTCGAGGTCTTCAAGTAATTCGTCTTTCGGTTCGTCAATATTATCATCTTCGAGCTTGTCTAACTCAGGAGTAGATTTTGTAGGTAATTTTGCAGTGTGAGCCATAAGTATTCTCCCCAAGCGAATAAAAGTAAGGGTACTCGAACCAATCGATGTACTCGCATTACTTTATGGCAAGTATTTTGCCGGGTTTACAGCTTGACCTTTAAAACGGATCTCAAACCTAAGCGCCGTCTTAGAAGCATCTGTACTACCCATTTCGGCAATTTTTTCCCCAACTTTAACTTTTTGCTGTTCTCTGACGAGTAACTTAGCGTTGTGGGCATACGCACTTAGATAATCATCTGTATGTTTCAGAATGATTAAATTGCCATACCCACGCAACGCACTCCCTGCATATACAACTACACCGCCAGCAGCAGCCTTAACTGAAGTGCCCAGTTTATTTGAGATCTCCAATCCCTTATAACCATTCTCTTTAACAGAGAAGTGACGAGTCACCTTGCCTTCAGCAGGCCATTTCCATAGTACCTTATTATTATACAAAGCCTTGGTACTACTAGATTTTTGTGTGGCTTGTCTTTGAACATACTCTCGTTGATTTGGCTTATCAAGCTCTTTTTTGGAGGTTTTGTTACTTTTTTGTTTTAAAGACTGAGACTTGTGGTTTACTTTCGTGTATTTTATGTTCTTTTTGTTTTTATTTCTGGGATATTCTAGACGAATGATCTGATTGGGATAGATCGTGTACGGAGGCTTAATTTTATTGATTTTCGCAAGTGTTCTTACATCTTTGTTCGCGCTAAATGCAATTGCAAATAAAGTATCGCCTTTTTTTACTTTGTAACTGCTTCCGTTAATATTAATTTTATGTGACGAGGTGGTCTTACCAGAGTATAAAGTTGTTACAGGTGCAGGCGTATGATTCGACGAACAGGCAACAAGCAGGCCGCTTAAATAAATCGATATGATGACCTGAGACTTGCGCATTACTTATATTTTCCAGTGCTACTATCAACGACTATCATATCAATCTAACTTAATTTTGCTTGGTTTTCACATTCTACTGGAAAAATAGTTATATTTTATGGAGTTGTTTTTAAAACCAGCAAATTAACCGACTTCGCCAGCGATTAAAGGCACAAAGCGCACGGGAGCTAGAGCATGGCGAATAAACTGCTCACCTTGTTTAACAAATAACGTGAGTATTTGCTCTTCAATCCCAATTGGAATGACCATGGCACCGCCATCTTCTAGTTGCGTCAACAAATCATCTGGAACTGATTGTGCAGCGGCTGTAACAATGATCCCCGCAAAGGGCGCTTTTGAAGCCCAGCCCTTCCAACCGTCACCATGTTTCATGGTAACATTGTATAAATCCAGCAAATGCAGCCTTCTGCGCGCTTGCCACTGCAGCGACTTGATCCGCTCGATGCTAAAAACCTGTTCAAACACTTGTGCCAGTATGGCGGTCTGATAACCAGAGCCCGTCCCCACTTCCAAAATGCGCCCTTTAACACCCACTTGTTTTAACACTTCAGTCATTTTAGCGACGATAAAAGGTTGTGATATCGTTTGCCCTTGACCGATAGGAAGTGCAGTATTTTCATATGACTTATGTTTAAGCACTTCATCGACAAACAAGTGTCTAGGCGTGTTAGCGATGGCATTGAGTACCATTTTATCTTCTACGCCTTGCTGTGTTAGCAGTTCCACCAGCGCGTTGGCACTGCCCTGATAATTATTCAGCACATACGCCTCTTAAGATAACCAGCTCGCCACAGCATCTAAGCTCTCGTAAGCCGTCATATCCACCTTGAGCGGTGTGATAGCGGCATAACCATTGTTTACAGCATGAAAATCCGTGCCTTCACCAGCGTCACTTTCATGACCTAACGTGCCATACCAGTACACACTTCGGCCCCATGGGTCGATTTGTTCGGTCATGGTATCCGCTTTATGACGTGAGCCTAGTCGAGTGACTTTAATCCCTTTTAAGTCACTTAATGGAATATCAGGGACGTTGATATTAATGATTTGGTCTTTTGGTAGCGGGTGGTTTGCAAGCTTTTTAATGATCTCTACCGTGACATGCGCTGCAGTTTCGTAGTGGGCTTCATTTTTAGAGCAAAGAGAAACGGCAATCGCAGGCAAGCCCACATGTCGACCTTCAGTGGCCGCCGCAACAGTGCCAGAGTACAGCGTATCATCGCCAAGGTTAGCGCCATTGTTGATCCCTGCAACGACTAAATCCGGCAATTCATCCATCAGTTTGTTCACTCCAAGGTGAACACAGTCGGTGGGCGTGCCATTCACGGAGATAAAACCATTATCTAGCGTAGTCGCTCTGAGCGGGTTTAATAAGGTTAACGAGTTACTCGCACCGCTACAGTTTCTATCTGGACCAATGACGGTTACGTCCGCGATTTGTGATAACGCTTGATACAAGATAGCAATACCCTTGGCGTGAACACCATCGTCATTACTCAATAGGATCTTCATATTTCACCTCTTTTTCTTGTTAGACAATGAGTATCTCACTGCTGTATCGACTCTTCATGTTTATTAAACTTTTTACTGGCATCTTTATGATTAACAAGCTCTCTGAGCAGCGCCGTGGCAAAAGTTCCTTTTGGTAAACTGAATTCTAGGGTGAGCGTACTGTTGTCAGCCATACTCACTTTAAGTGCTTCGGGTATTAATCTAAGCGCTCTACGCTCATTTTTCATCCCAAATTCAGCCAACCCTTCGTGCCATTTAGCGAAAGGAGCCAACCATTCACGCTCTTGCGGCAACAAGCCCTTTTCACCTTTGCCAACCAATGGCGCCGAAAGCAAAATGTCGCCATTCAGTAACCGTTCGATGAGCTCGCAATCAATTTCTGAATCAAAAAAGGCGTTACTACCGCTCAGTAAAAAGATTTCACGATGCCAAGTCGTTGCCAAACCATGCTCTGCCACGCGGCGACTGACGACTTCGTTAAACAGATGAGAGCGGGCGGCTGAAAGCACCAGCCCTCTGAGCTTTTTATCGCGGATCTTTTCGCCGTCAAATAACCTATCTGCCATGGCTAAGTTGTGGCCATCATGACCAAAACGTTGTTCTCCAAAATAATTAGGAACCCCTTGGCGTACGGCATTAATACGCGACAGAATATCAAGTGGAGCAGTCACGTTTCTGAGGGTAATGGCAAAGCGATTGCCCTTATGACAGCCTGTTTTTAACTTTCGATTGTGCCGTATTTGTTGCACCACAAAAATAGAGTCACTATTTAATGCACTAAAATCTACCGACTTTTTAATTGGCACCGGCACACTAAACCACTGCGTACATACGCCGTGTCTGTCTTTAATTCCTGCATAACTGACATCTCGCGGTGAAATTTGAGCAAATTCTGCAAGCTTTTTAGCGACAAATGCAGTGTTTTCTCCCTTTTTTATGATCTGCAAGCAAACGTGCTCACCTTCGCCAGTAAAAGGAATATCTAAAATTTCTTCGACTCTAAAGTCTTCTGGTTGTGACTTATAATCGCCATCAGATAACGGTTTGCCGTAAAGATAATTTAGTGTCTTCATGCTTTTACCAATAGCACCACAGCATGGCTTGAGATCCCTTCCTTACGTCCCTCAAAACCCAGCTTTTCAGTAGTGGTTGCTTTAACATTAACTTGCTCCAGCTGCGCTTCACAGTCGTTTGCGATTTTACCGCGCATCGCATCAATATGTGGTCGCATTTTTGGTGCTTGCGCGACAATCGTGATGTCGATATTGCCTATTTGATAGCCAAGCGCTTTCACTTGTTCCATCACGCGGCGTAATAAAATACGACTGTCGATATTTTCAAATTCACTCGCGGTATCAGGAAAGTGCTTACCAATATCTCCCAGCGCAAGCGCTCCCAACAAGGCATCACACAATGCATGAATTGCCACATCACCATCGGAGTGAGCAATAAACCCCTGTTCGTAAGGAATTTTTTCCCCACAAATCGTCAATGGGCCAGCTCCACCAAATTTATGAACATCAAATCCGTGGCCAATTCTAATCATGCTGTTTACCTTGTTGTTGAATTATAAACTCCGCCAGAGGTAAATCCTCCGGCGTTGTGATCTTAATGTTATCTGTACGCGCGGCAATGAGTTGGACTGGCTGATTTTGTAATTCCATCGCTGATGCTTCATCTGTGATATTTGCACCTTGAGAAAGTCCAAGCTCCAGCGCAGCCAATAACTCTTCATACCTAAACATTTGAGGCGTAAAAGCCTGCCATAACGACGCTCTAGGTACGGTCTCCTGTACCAACTCCGCACCGCGTTTGATGGTATCTTTAACCTTGGCAGCCAGTATGCCACCTTGCTGTTGATCTATACATTGTGAAATCAGCTGATGAATATCGTCCAGCGCAACTAAAGGTCGAGCCGCATCATGAACTAACACCCAGTCAGGGCAACTTGGTGCTAACGCTTTTAGCGCCAATAAAACGGAGTCGGCACGTTCTTGTCCACCTTCACAGTAGCTAAAACGGCTATCAGGTAGTAACGCCGATGAAAAATATCCATCTTCTTTGGAAACGGCAACCATAAATTGATTGACGCACTCAAGTCCGGCTAGTTTTTCCAGTGTATGTACTAAGATCGGTTTACCTAATAGTGGAATATATTGTTTAGGCATCTGCGCCTGCATACGACTGCCAACCCCAGCTGCGGGGATGACGACTGCAAGTTTATCGTTTCTTTTCATGAGGTACTTTCGGTAATACACGGATAAAAGTTTCGCCAGGCTTAATCATGCCAAGCTCATGACGAGCGCGCTCCTCAACACCTTCAAGGCCGAGTTTTAAATCTTCGATATCCGCTTTTAATAGTTTATTTCGTTTACTGAGGTTGGCATTGGTTTCTTGGTGCGATTTAACCACGGATTTTATCCGAGTGTAGTCCTCCACGCCGTTGTGGCCGAACCAAAGTCTGTACTGAATAAATAGCGCTAAAACCAACAGCGCTAACTGAAAAAATCGCATTGCTTAATCCAAACTTCTGTTTTTTGAGTCGATTAGGATCGTTGACTCGTTTTTGTTTTTTGTACTTGTGGCCAATTAATTGCACTGGCAAGTAGCATTTCCCTTAGCGTCAGCCTTCGTGGTACTACCGCCTTGCCAAAGTGCCAAGAATGGCCACAACAGGCAGCTGTCATTAACGCTTTCGTCGGTTTTAGCAGTTGTACACGCGCTTCATCACTTGCTTGTAAGCTATTGCCACTAACACTAAACCAGCCAAATTGGTTGCAGTGCAATTTGTCAGCCTCACCCACTTGGTCAACACTATCGAGCCTCACGGTTGTCCCCGTCGAGTCTGCATATAGCACGGGAACCACCAGCCCCACTTTCACCTTAGTAGTAAAAAATGCTGCGTTGGCAGCGTCATCACATTTAGGCTGTGATTTTTGCTTTGCTAACCAACATCCATTGAAACTATCTAGCTCAAGCGGGACATCACCATGAATAATATGTGTGGCCGCGCGCTCAACATAATACGGCAGGCTGTTTAACAAACGCTGAAGGCGAGTATGATCGGAGAGTTCAGCAAGTTTCGGCAACTCTCTGGCATAAAATACGTTTACAAGCTCGGCAAATACAAGGCGAGATGCTTCGTCATACCAGATTGTATTTTGCTGTTGCTCCAAAACGCCTCCCGTCAATGCAATCTACTTTAGTAGACTGGTGTACATCCTTTATACACTAGCCATGTTTCAAATCAAAGCAAACTGCTCAGTTGTACTTGCTTACGGCTTGGTTCCTAATTTTGCTTGCCCCTCAGCCATAAATTGTACTACCGAACTGCGTTTTTTTCCTATTAAGAAACTACCGTCAGTCAAAAACATAAAGTTCTGCCAACATCGCTTAAACACGTCAAAGCGGGTCTCGATCACATCATCTCGAGAGAGACAAAAATACACGGTAGTATTAGCTTGCCAATCAAGAAATTGCTCGATAGTTTCAGGAAATGCTTCTCCAGCTTCCCACGGCTGCTCCCAATTGAGGGTTTCTTGCCATGAGTCCGCTTTACCAACCCAGTCAGTTTTATCAAAGAAATCAGGGTGATCTTTTTCGTTGCTTACCATAGTGCTCCAAAGCACCGCAGCGCGCGCCGCTGACATTGGTTTTATCAATGCCAGGTCGGATTCTTCGATTGGAAGATCTTTATGTTTGAAAACCCAAGCTTTCTTATAATCGTCCAGCGCAATATAATTCATCTTTAAACACCTTCAGTCTTAATGGCACGGATTATAACATTTCAGCCCGTCACGTACGGCTTTTATTTTTTGGAGCTTGAATTAGTGGATATCACACCTGGAATTTACCGCCACTACAAAGGAAAATTATATCGAGTGCACGCCTTGGCAACGCACAGTGAAACGCAAGAGAAGCAAGTGGTTTATCAAACCCTATATGGAGATATGAGCTTTTGGGTTCGACCACTTGAAATGTTTTTAGAAGACGTTATGGTCGAAGGCGAAGCGGTGCCTCGCTTTACCTTAATCGAAACCGAAGCAGGGTTGGCAGCGAAAAGCTGATTGTGGCAAGATGAGCCTATCTCATCTGACCACAAGAAGTTGAACTATGTTTAAAGGTACTGATCAATATATTGCTACCTCTGCTCTACAACAGGCCGTGAATGCGGCCATCGTTTTAGAAAAACCACTCCTCATTAAAGGTGAACCTGGTACAGGCAAGACCTTACTCGCCGAAGAATTGGCAAAAAGTTTAGATACCGAACTAATCCAATGGCATATAAAGTCAACAACCAAAGCCCAGCAAGGCCTGTACGAATACGATGCGGTCTCGCGTTTACGCGACAGTCAACTTGGCGATCCTCGCGTTAATGACGTTGGCAATTACATCATCAAAGGTAAGCTGTGGCAGGCATTTAGCGCCACAAAGCGCCCCGTTCTGCTGATTGATGAAATCGACAAAGCCGATATTGAATTCCCCAATGATCTGCTGTTAGAACTCGATAAAATGGAGTTTCATGTCTACGAAACTAACGAGCAAATAAAGGCAAAGGTGCGCCCCATCGTTATTATCACTTCAAACAATGAAAAAGAGCTACCAGATGCCTTTTTACGCCGCTGCTTTTTCCACTACATCGACTTTCCGAGCAAAGAAGAGATGCAGCAGATTGTAGACGTGCATTTTCCACATATTAAAGCAAATTTAGTACAACGAGCACTCGAAAGCTTTTTCCAATTACGCGACACACCAAACCTAAAGAAAAAGCCAAGCACGAGTGAATTACTCGACTGGCTAAAACTATTATTAGCGGAAGATATTTCCCCTGACGCGTTGCATGACAAATCTAACCAAGGTGGCCTAATGCCGTTATTTGGTGCGCTACTTAAAAACGAGCAAGATGTTTCTTTGGTTGAGAAACTTGCCTTTATGAGCCGCCGCTGATCATGCTCATCGATTTTGTACTCACGCTTAGACGTTACGGTATCAAAGCGAGCCTGCGCGAATTACTAGACTGTTTAGAGGCGCTGGATAAAGAAGTTTGCTTTGCCGATCTGGACGGCTTTTACTTTTTGGCAAAAACCATCTTCGTGAAAGATGAAACCTTGTTTGATAAATTCGACCGTGCGTTTGCTGATTACTTTGAGGGAATAGAGTCAATTGATCTCTTCTCACAACTTCAACAGCAGCAATTGCCTGAGGATTGGTTGCGTAAAGAGTTTGAGAAGTCGCTGTCTGAAGAAGAAAAAGCCAAACTTAACGCCATGGGTGGACTCGATAAGCTCCTTGAAACGTTGAAAGCACGCTTGGCTGAGCAACAAAAACGTCACGCAGGCGGCAATAAATGGGTTGGTACAGGAGGCACTTCGCCTTTTGGCGCTTACGGCTATAATCCTGAAGGGATCCGCATTGGCCAAGATGGAAATCGCCATCGCAGAGCAGTAAAAGTCTGGGATAAACGGCAGTATCGCAATCTTGACAGTAATACCGACATCAGCAGCCGCAATATTAAGCTTGCACTCAAGCAATTGCGTAAATTTGCGCGCAGTGGAGCAAGCGATCAGCTCGATCTTAATGAAACCATTCGCGCTACCGCAAGACAAGGCGGCATGCTGGATGTGAAAATGGCTCCTGAGCGACATAACTCAGTGAAGGTATTGATGCTGTTTGATATTGGCGGCTCTATGGATGACCATATCCAGCTTTGTGAACAACTCTTCAGTGCCGCACACAGTGAATTTAAGCACCTCGAGTTTTTTTACTTTCATAATTGTGTGTACGAACATGTTTGGCACGATAATGACCGTCGTGACAGCGAATTGCTTGATACTTATCAGCTAATTAACCGTTACGGTTCAGACTATCGACTAATATTTGTTGGTGACGCGACAATGGGCCCCTATGAAATCACCTATCCCGGAGGTAGCGTAGAGCATTGGAATCAAGAAGCAGGTGCTACTTGGCTGAATCGTTTAACCAATCACTTTAGTAAGGTGGCTTGGCTTAACCCTCAGCCGCAAAGCTATTGGTCTTATTACCATTCGATAGAGCTAATAAATCAATTAATGCAAGACAGAATGTATCCGCTAACAATAGAGGGACTAAGTCAGGCGTTTAAAGAGTTAAGCTAAAGCATCATTGCTTGCAAGGTAAGCACCTTGCAAGCAATGATGCGAAATTAGTCACTCGCTTCGATAGGTTCTAGTTGTAGTTTTGAAGCAATCAATACGGCTTGAGTACGATTATAGACACCCAACTTTCTGAAGATAGCGGTGATATGTGCTTTCACCGTTGCCTCTGAAATATTTAGCTCGTAGGCAATTTGCTTATTCAGCAAGCCTTCGTGTAAATATTGTAGCACTTTATATTGCTGCGGCGTGAGCGAGGCCACTTGTTGGGCAAGCTCTTTGTCCTCCCCTTCAAGTTCAGCCACTTTGTCTTTCATGCCTTCAGGCAACCACGTGTCACCTTCGAGCACTTGCTCTATGGCTTCGGTAATTTGTTCTACTGACGCCGCTTTTGGGATAAAACCCATCGCGCCGTATCCCATCACTTTAGAAATGATAGAAAGGTCTTCGCTTCCCGAAACCACAACAACTGGAAGACTTGGGTGATCCTCACGGATCCGAATTAGTCCATATAAATCACCATTGCCCGGCATATGTAAATCGAGCAGGAGTAGGTCTAGTTCTTCTTGTTGTTGTAAGACCGAGAGCGTAGTGTCAAAGTTTTCAGATTCGAATACCTCTAGTCCTTCAAACTGCGCTTTTAGAGCCCCCTTAAGCGCCTCTCGAAATAGAGGATGATCATCCGCGATTAAAAACTGATACATGCTATGCTCCTAAAAAATCGGCTGTTATCGTAAAGATAACAGCCGTTATAGTATGTTTATATTAGGTCGCAATTCAAGTTATTCAGTTAACGATTCAATCTATTCTCGATTAACTCATCAACCACACTTGGATCGGCAAGTGTAGAAGTATCCCCTAACTGTTGATACTCGTTGGCTGCAATCTTACGCAAAATACGGCGCATGATTTTACCAGAACGGGTTTTAGGTAAACCTGGAGACCATTGGATCATGTCAGGGGTTGCAATTGGGCTTAGCTCTTTACGCACCCAATTCCTCACCTCTTTAGTTAACTCATCAGATACCGTTACCCCTTCATTTGGCGTGATATAGACATATATCCCTTGGCCTTTAATGTCGTGTGGGTAGCCTACCACAGCCGCTTCAGCAACCGCTTCGTGAGCGACTAACGCACTTTCGATTTCAGCAGTACCGAGGCGGTGACCTGAAACGTTAAGTACATCATCCACGCGACCAGTGATCCAGTAGTAACCGTCTTCATCACGGCGACAACCATCACCCGTAAAATAAACGCCTGGATACGCCGAGAAGTACGTTTGTTCAAAGCGCTCATGGTCGCCATAAACCGTACGGGCTTGTGAAGGCCAACTATCCAAAATCACCAGATTACCTTCGGTCGCGCCTGTCAGCGTATTGCCTTCCGCGTCAAACAGTGCAGGAGCAATGCCAAAGAATGGACGGGTCGCAGAACCCGGCTTAAGTGCAGTAGCCCCAGGTAGTGGCGTGATCATGATGCCGCCCGTTTCGGTTTGCCACCAAGTATCTACGATAGGACAGTCACTATTACCAATTTGCTCATAATACCAAGACCAAGCCTCTGGATTAATTGGCTCACCCACCGAACCCAAAATACGTAAACTATCACGCTTGGAACTTGCTGTTGGCTCATCACCTTTTGCCATCAGAGCACGGATCGCGGTAGGCGCAGTATAAAGGATAGTAACGCCATGTTTATCAACGATTTCACCCATGCGACCAGACGTTGGATAAGTTGGCACGCCTTCGAATACAACTTGAGTACAACCATTTACTAGTGGACCATAAGCAATATAACTATGACCTGTGATCCAGCCCACATCCGCGCTACACCAGTAAATATCATCTTCTTGAAGGTCGAATACATACTCATGGGTCATTGATGCATACACTAGGTATCCACCCGTAGTATGCACTACCCCTTTCGGCTGACCGGTAGAGCCCGAGGTATAAAGAATAAAGAGCGGATCTTCCGCATTCATCATTTCAGGTTCACATTCGGCTGGCTTATCAGCAACTAATTCATGCCACCAGACATCGTGAGCATTCCATTCAACATCGCCTCCTGTTAATTGATGTACAACCACATGCTCGATAGTGGTGACGCCTGCTTGCGCTACCGCTTCATCAACATTTGCCTTAAGCGGCACACAATTACCACCGCGACGACCTTCATCTGAGGTGATGACAACTTTGGCGCCAGAATCTTTAATACGGTCTGCAATCGCAGAAGGTGAAAAGCCCCCAAACACAACGGAATGGATAGCACCAATTCTTGCACAGGCCTGCATGGCATAAATTGCTTGTGGAGTCATCGGCATGTAGATAGCGACGCGGTCACCCTTTGCAACTCCTAGGCTCTTGAGGCCATTGGCAAGCTTTGCGACTTCATCGTGTAGTTGTTGGTAGGTAATATTTTCCGTTTGTTCTGGGTTATCACCTTCCCAAATCAACGCAACTTTATCGGCGCGCTTTTCGAGGTGTCTATCGATACAGTTATAAGAGGCATTTAGTACGCCGTCTTCATACCATTTAATATTGATATGGCCTTTATCAAATGAGGTATTTTTAACTTTACTATAAGGTTTGAACCAATCTAAACGTTGACCGTGCTCTTTCCAAAACTCTGCGGGGTCATCAATCGACTTTTGATATAGTTCTTGATATTGCTCGTCGTTGATTAATGCTGCGTTCTTGATTTTTTCAGGAACTGGATAAATGCTCTGTGACATAGTCATCTCCATTATATTTAGAGGTCTAGGTCTGCTAGACACGCTTTTCCTAAGGATCACCCAGCCTTGGGTGTTTAAGTATTAGACCTTAGTTGTAGAACACCTGCAAACGTAAAAGTTTCATACAACTTACCGACTGTACCTAATTCAAACGTTATGATCGCGTTATCCTCCGCTCATTTACTGTATGCCACCTTAGTCTAATAGACCAATAGGTAATTGAGTAAAAACCAACCTTAAACAACAGTTAGTGATGATTAATATGAATATCGGCTGCTGCCAACTGCAAAGCACAGCTATTGAGGAACTGGATTATGACAACGAATAACATTAATAAAAAACTGCTCGCAGTTGCTATCAGTAGCCTCTGCGCTCTCCCTGCCACTGCGGCTGAGATTGGCGATACTAAAGTTAACTATGGTGGTTATATCAAGCTAGATGCCATTTGGAGTGACTTTTCTGACGGCGCGCTGGGTGCGCAAAATATCGGCCGAGACTTTTACGTTCCTGGTACGACTCCTGTCGGGGTTAACTCAGATAGCGATGCTGTGTTTGATATGCACGCTCGCCAATCTCGCTTTAGCTTCGGGACCGATACTAAGCTTGATGATGGCAGCAGTATCAAGACTAAAATCGAGCTAGACTTTATTTCTACATCTGGAGGCAATGAGCGTGTGAGTAACTCCTACTCACCTCGTATTCGCCAAGCCTTTGTGAGCCACAAAGGCTTCTTGTTCGGTCAAGCTTGGTCAAACTTCCAAAATGTTAGCGCGCTACCAGAGACTTTAGATTTCGTTGGTCCAGCTGAAGGCACTGTTTTCGTACGCCAAGCCATGGCTAAATACACCACGGGAAACTGGTCTTTCTCTATTGAAAACCCAGAAAGCACGGTTACCACTGCAGATAGTGGCCGTGTCGTCACTGATGACGCTAGCATGCCTGATTTCACTGCACGTTACACACACAATGCAGATTGGGGTCATATTGCGGTAGCGGCACTTGCGCGCCAAATAACCTATAAAGTCGGTGGAGCTGATGAGTCTGAAAGCTCATTTGGGGTCAGTGCATCTGGTCGTGTTAATTTTGGCAACAATAACTTGAAGTTTATGCTGACCCAAGGTCAAGGGCTTGGTCGTTATGTAGGACTGAACGTTGCTAATGGTGCGGTATACGACGGTAACTCGTTACATGCAATTGACTCGACGTCGGGCTTTATTGCTTACCAACATAGCTGGAATGATCAGTTCCGCTCAACATTCTTATACTCATTCTTTAATGCTGATAACGAAAGCGATTTGCTGGCGGTAACTGGCGATCCGACAAAATCAAGTATGAGTTACAGCGCAAACCTACTTTATTCACCCGTTAAAAAGCTTACCTTTGGTGCTGAATATAAGATGGGTACTCGGGAAACAGAAAGTGGCCTCGAAGGTGATTTAGATAGACTGCAACTTTCAGTGAAGTACGTGTTTTAAGGTTTTGTAATTTTAATAGGCTAGTACCAATTCACTTCCTAACTGCGGCCTATTGGCCGCTTTTTTATTGTTGGTCGCGACATAAAGTCGCTGCTACGATGTGTTTCTTCGCGATATAAAGTCGCTGCTACGGTGTGTTTCTTCGCGACATAAAGTCGCTGCTACGATGTATTTTTTCGCGACATAAAGTCGCTGCTACGATGTATTTTTTCGCGACATAAAGTCGCTGCTACGATGTGTTTTTCCGCTACATAAAATCCGCTGCTACGATGTGTTTCTTCGCGACATAAAGTCGCTGCTACGATGTGTTTTTCCGCTACATAAAATCCGCTGCTACGGTGCGTTTTTTGCGGCATGAAAGATCGCGGCTACTCGTGGGATTTCATAGTCTAACGTTGTGGCCATATCGCGCCAATAAAAAACCCCGCTGGCTGGCGGGGTTTTACAATCATCTCAAAAGCATCATCTTATTGAGCTTTTGCATCCTTCATATAATCAAAGAACTTGCTATCCGGTGATAACACCATAACGTCATTCTTATCTTTAAAGGTATTTTTATATGCTTCAAGCGAACGAACAAACCCGAAAAACTCAGGGTCTTTATTATATGCTTTAGCGTAAATGTTTGCCGCCGTTGCATCACCTTGACCGCGAACCGCGCGAGCATTACGCTCAGCATCTGCAAGCATTACTGTCACTCGACGATCAACATTAGCACGGATGGTCTCCGCCTTCTCTTGACCCTCAGAACGGTGCTCTTTCGCCACAGCTTGACGCTCCGCACGCATACGCTGGTAGATCGAGTTACTTACTTCGTTAGGTAGGTTAATTTGCTTAACACGGACATCAAGTACTTCAATCCCAAGCTCAGTTGCACTTTCAGACGCTTGAACTAACGCTTCTTCCATTAGCTCGCTACGTTCACCAGATACTATTTCTTTAATAGTACGCGAACCGAAGTTTGTTCTTAGACCGTTGTTCACCTTTTGCTTAAGTAGCGTTTCAGCATACTGTTTATCACCACGCGCACGTAGGTAATAAGCACTAAAGTCATTCACGCGCCACTTAACGTAAGAATCCACGATCAAGTCTTTCTTCTCGCTCGTCACAAAGCGATCAGGTTGACCATCAAGTGTTTGGATCCGTGCATCTAATTTACGTACTTGGCTAAAGAAAGGCACCTTCAGGTGAAGGCCGGGTTCATACACCAGTGCATCGCCATTCGCGTCTTTTTGTACCTTGCTAAATAGCAGTACAATTGCTCTTTGACCTTCGTTTACTACAAAGATACCAGAGAACGACATGATCACGGCAGTGACTAATAGAAGTAGACTAAAATTCTTCATATTGATTATCTCCCGTTACCAAATCTGTCGCGATTAAATCTATCACCGCCTGAATTGACAGAGCTATTTTGCTGTTGAGTACCTTCAATCGTTCTACGAAGCTGCTCAATATCGCTCTGATTTGGCAAACGTACTGGTGACGAAGTGTTGTTATGGGATTGCATAATCTTATCAAGTGGTAGATACAGCATGTTATTACCACCTTCAACATCAACTAATACCTTTGAGCTACGGCCCAAAACTTGCTCCATTGTATCAATATATAAGCGTTTACGCGTTACTTCTTTCGCAGCTTGGTATTCTGGTAGTAACTTTTCAAAGCGCTCCACTTCACCTCGAGATTCAAGGATTATACGCTCGCGATAAGCTTCTGCTTCTTGCGTCATACGAGTCACTTGACCACGCGCACGCGGTTCAATTTCTTTCGCATAAGCTTCTGCTTCACGAATGAAACGCTCTTCATCTTCTTGTGCAGCAATCGCATCATCAAATGCGTCTTTTACTTCTGAAGGAGGACGCGAGTCCTTAAAGTTAACGTCTGTAACAATCAAACCAAGATTGTATGGTTCGATAATACTGTTTAGCTCTTCCCAAGTGCGCTGACGAACCACTTCACGACCCGTAGTTAACACTTGGTCCATGCGAGAATGGCCCACAACGTAACGTAGAGCACTGTCTAGCGCTTGTTGTAAGCTGTGATCAGCATCGGTCACACTGAAACGATAAAGCGTTGGATCTACAACACGATATTGCACTTCAAACTCAACACTCACGACGTTTTCGTCTTCCGTAAGCATAAAGCCAGACGCCGACAATGAACGCACCGCTTCAATATCTACAGGAATAACACGCTCGATGAACGTGGCTTTCCAGCGCAGACCCGGCTCAGCAATACGGTCAAATTTACCAAATTGCAACACGATACCGCGCTCAGCTTCTTTTACCGTGTAAATACCACTTAGTGCCCATACGATGGCTGCGATAATAAGTATAAAGACGAAACCAGCACCGCCTAATCCGCCATTACCACCTTTCCCCGGCTTACCGCCGAAAATACCGCCGAATTTATTACCAAATTTACGGAATACTTCATCTAGATCAGGTGGGCCTTGATCCCGCCCCCCGCGGTTTTTCCACGGATCGTTATCATTGCCATTATTACCCGGTTCGTTCCAGGCCATAGCTATACTCCATTGTTATTTAAATGAATTAGGTTAAATCTAACAAAATTCGAGCGACTCTCATATAAAAATACGCTCGAAATTGACGATTTTTAACTACCAACAACCAAATCATTGAGATTTCGCCCGAATTCCTTATTGAGCTTTTCCCATTCGATTTTTGGCATTCTTACCGAAACAAGCCAGTTGCCTTGCTCGTCGTAGCCTTTTTCATCCACGGCATTAAGCTCAAATAGTGCACCTCGTAAGCGCCCAAGCGCAGGAGGTACGGCAAGCTCAGCTGTGAAAACGGTTTTTGCCAACAACTCTTTAACGGCGTCGAATAACAACGAAATCCCTTCTCCAGAGTGGGCACTTAACCACACTCTGAGCGGTTTTCCTTCATCGTCCCTATCTATTCTAGGCGCAACTTCGTCCATTAGATCAATTTTGTTGTAGACTAAAAGTTGAGGAATGTCATTGGCTTCAATTTCCTCTAGAACCAATTGTACCTGTTCTATATTTTCTTTTCTTCTCGGATCTGCAACATCGATGACATGAAGCTGTAAATCCGCCTCACGAGTCTCTGTTAAAGTCGCCTTAAATGCTGCTACCAAGTCATGAGGTAAATGACGAATAAAACCTACTGTATCTGCTAAGATAACGGGGCCAACATCATCGATTTCGATCTTTCTTAGCGTAGGATCAAGCGTTGCGAACAATTGGTCCGCAGCATATACATCCGCATCCGTAATTTTGTTAAACAGCGTCGATTTACCCGCATTGGTGTAGCCTACCAGAGAAACAGTTGGGATCTCGTTACGACTACGCGCTCGACGCCCTTGCTCACGCACAACGGCTACCTTGTCTAATCGTTTACGAATACTCTTAATTCGCTCTCTTAGTAACCGTCTATCG
This sequence comes from Pseudoalteromonas sp. L23, assembly GCF_021728455.1. Lineage (NCBI taxonomy): Bacteria > Pseudomonadati > Pseudomonadota > Gammaproteobacteria > Alteromonadales > Pseudoalteromonadaceae > Pseudoalteromonas > Pseudoalteromonas sp. L23. The sequence goes on from NZ_JAKKCW010000012.1 coordinate 141,967, forward strand.
GTTTCTAATTGGGTTTCACCAGGACCACGTAAGCCGATCCCCCCTTTTTGCCTTTCTAAGTGCGTCCATCCTCGAATTAAGCGCGTAGAGATATGCCTTAGCTGAGCAAGCTCAACCTGCAATTTACCTTCGTGGGTACGGGCTCTTTGCGCGAAAATATCTAAGATCAGCGTTGTCCTATCTAACACTCGGCACTTACAAACGCGTTCTAAATTGCGCTCTTGTGAGGGACTGAGTTGGTGGTTAAATATGATGACATCTGCGTTGTGGATGTTGACAATCTCGGCAATTTCTTCAGCTTTACCCGTTCCGACAAACAACTTTGCATGTGGTGCTTGACGGCTGCCTTGCACAACCGCCACACTACTAACACCAGCAGAAGAAACTAGCATTTCCAATTCACGTAGATCTTCGCGATCTCCTTCGTGAGGAAATTCTATATGAACCAAGACTGCCTGTTCGCCGGCTTCATAACGGTCAAACAAGCATTAAGCTCCTACTAATAAGAATTAATAATTACCTTCTTCACCTTGGTCGCCCGCTTCACTTCCGGTTGCATTTTGGAAGTTAACCGCACGAGCTGGAACCACAGTGGAGATGGCGTGTTTGTAAACCATTTGGTTTACTGTGTTTTCAAGCAAAATCACAAATTGGTCAAATGACTGGATCTTGCCCTGTAATTTAATGCCATTCACTAAAAAAATTGAGACAGGAATGCGCTCACGACGCAAGACATTCAAAAATGGGTCTTGTAAAGATTGGCCTTTTGCCATTTTCTTATCCTTCGTTTTAGGTGTTATTATGTCAGGTCGTTGATTTAATCAGAACACGCTGATTTAACAACTACTATTAGCTTAGCGAAGTTAGAACACGTTGCAAGTTTTCTTGACTATCGGTGTCAAGCCAAGTCACATCTTGCCACCCCCTCAGCCAAGTTAATTGCCGCTTCGCCAGTTGTCTGGTCGCTGCGACGCCTTTGAAAACCATTTCGTTATAATCGCACTCGCCAGCTAAATACTCCCACATTTGCCGATATCCGACACAGCGAATAGAAGGCAAATCAGGGTGTAAATCTTTACGTTGATATAAGGCCAAAACTTCATTTTTAAAGCCTTCATCCAACATTATTTCAAATCTTTTCTCTATACGTTCATGTAAGACTTTTCGGTCACTTGGTGCAATCGCAAATTGATGAAATTGATACGGCAATGCATCCTGTTTGCTTTGCTGCAATTGAGTCATCGTTTTACCACTAATGCGATAAACTTCCAAAGCACGGTTGATACGTTGCGAATCGTTTTCGCTGATTTTAGCCGCGGCTTCTGAGTCAATCTCTTTTAACTGTTGATGCAGCGCAGGCCAACCCTTTTGTTCGGCTTCGCGCTCCAATACCGCTCTGATTTCAGCATCAGCCTCTGGTAATGGCGACAGACCTTCAATCAAGCCTTTAAAGTACATCATCGTGCCACCCACTAAAATTGGCACCTTGCCACGCTGATGAAAATCGTCAATTAGTTTAATAGCATCAGCACGAAACTCAGCAACCGAATAGCTTTGTGCTGGATCAATAATATCAATTAGGTGATGTGGTGCCTGTGCTTGCTCTTGTACGCTCGGCTTTGCCGTACCGATATCCATCCCTTTGTACACTAACGCCGAGTCTACACTGATGATTTCGGTATTTAACGCTTGGCATAACTCTATGGCCAATGCGGTTTTGCCCGCTGCTGTCGGTCCCATTAGGGTAATGACAGGTAACTTGTTCACATCTAACCTACTAATAAACTGCACTAATCTCGTATTATAGCTGATAGTACATGGTAATTAATACCTACTTAGGCACGAATTACTGCGAACTTAAAAAACTGACCAACTTCTGGGCATCAATTGTAACCGCACTTTTATGAATACGAGCCAAACATGAGGCTTTTGAAAGTAATTTTTCTTTAACTAAATCAAAATGCTGGCTATCGAAATAGCTACTGGGTGTTGAGACTTCTAGCCACTGTAACCAATCTTGGAGTTCAGCATCTGAGCTTGGTTCCATCATCTGCTTAGAAATTTCACCAACATCTATGCTATAGAGCGACACTGGCAACTTTTTAACTAAAATATGACCATCAAAAATTTCAATCGCGAACCCTAAAATTGCCAACCAAGTTTCACGCTGCTGTAATGCTTCCAGTGCGGCTTTATCTAACTTGATGCGCACGGGTAACAACAACGCTTTGCCTTGCAATGTGCCATCTTGCTCAATTTGCATTTGCCAATATGGCAACAGCCCCTGCCTACAATCACCAAACAACAAATGATTGTCTTGCTCAAGTATGACTTTACCTTGTGGTAACAGCATCCAGCTAGATTTACTAGCGGATATCGGGGCGCTACTTACTTCACTTGACGGTAATGCAGCTTCTTCAATTTGATCGAAGTGCTGCATCTGTTGATGTGATAGCCCTTGATAGAGCTGGTTTACATTCACCTGTTTTTTGCCACCACCTGTTGCACCGCCATAATTACTTCGGCCACTACTTGAAGCTGCTCTTGATGCCTCAGAGCGCTCGCCGAAGGCACTTGGAGCCGAATAGGTCTGTGCTTGCGTTTCGGGCTGTAAGGTTGAACGGTAACTTTGATGATAGGTTTCATCTACCTGTTCTTGAGGCGCAAATAATGGCGATGCGATATCAGGTGCTTGAGTCTCGGTCTCGCTTGCACAAGATAAATCAATTTGCTCCGTCGCGACCTGCTTTATTGCTTGTACAATAAAGTCGTGAACCAAGCGCGCTTGATGAAAGCGAACTTCGTGTTTCGCTGGATGGACATTAACGTCAACTTGTCTCGGGTCTAATTCAAGATATATGACAAAACCGGGAAGCTCTTCATGCCCGATTGATTCATCAAATGCTTGGCGAATCGCATGCAAGATGAGCTTATCTCGCATCATACGACCGTTTACGTAGGTATATTGTGTGCCGTTGTTGACCCCCGCAGGTAACACCCAACCGAATAATCTTAGTCCCTCATGCCCTGAGTCGATAAAGCTTGCTTGCTGTAAGAATGCTTTACCACCAACTTGCGCAACTCGCTCAACACCTTTTTCAATAGTGCGAGGGCGATATTGGCGAACCACCTTTTGGTTATGAGTGAGCGTGATGGCAACATCAAAACGACTCAATGCAATACGCTTAACCAGCTCATCGATATGGCTAAACTCGGTTTTTTCGGTGCGTAAAAACTTTCTTCGTGCAGGCGTGTTGAAAAACAGATCTTTGACTTCAATCGTGGTGCCGTCTGGGTGCGCGGTAGGTTGAACCTGCACAGCCATATCTCGCCCTTCGGCGAAAGCCTGCCAAGCAGTTTCTTGCGCTTGAGGTTTAGAGCTCAGAGTCAGTCGCGATACTGAACTGATGGATGCCAGCGCCTCACCTCGAAAGCCAAGCGAAGCAATACACTCCAGATCATCTAAACTTTTCAGTTTACTTGTCGCGTGGCGAGACAATGCCAACATCAGCTCGTCTTTAACAATACCGATACCGTTATCACGGATCCGAATAAGCTTGTGTCCTCCACGCTCAATGTCTATTTGAATGCGCGTCGCACCTGCATCAATACTGTTTTCCACCAGCTCTTTCACGACGGATGCTGGCCGCTCCACCACCTCACCGGCAGCGATTTGGTTGGCTAACCGAGCTGGAAGTATTTCTATCGTCATCATTTACGCTTTTGGAATAGTTAAGACTTGCCCAATAAACAAGGTATTGTTTTTCAGGTTATTTGCTTTTTTCAATTCACTGACCGTAATGCCATAACGACTAGCCAGCACACTCAATGATTCGCCACTTTTTACTTTATGCGTCACCGGCTTGTTGGATTGCATACGCGCAAAGAGCGAATTATCCGGTGGATTTTTCTCATAATAGCCTTTTATCGAACTAAAAATAGCCCGAGCTAAACGTTCTTGATAATGCGGAGACATTAATAGCTTTTCTTCTTTGGGGTTTGAAATAAACCCGGTTTCCACCAGAATCGAAGGTATATCTGGTGATTTTAGTACCCCAAAGTTTGCAGCTTGCGGTCTGCTTTTGTGCATTTTTGCCACTTTTTTCAGCTCTTTGACGACTTCTTCTGCGACCTGAAACCCGGTTTTCATCGAATGTTCCATCGACATATCAAGTAACGCTTTGGCTAAATATTTTTCGTTGGCCGTATCTTTAATTAAGTCGGCTGCACCACCCAATAATTGTGAGTGTTTTTCTTTGTCTTCTAGCCACTTACCTATTTCAGAATTCGCTCTGCGTAGTGATAACACCCAGACCGACGCGCCGCGTGGTTGAGGGCTGGTGAAGGCATCTGCGTGAATAGATACAAAGAAATCCGCTTTTCTTTCGCGCGCTCTTGCAGTTCTCGTATTCAACTTGAGGTAATAATCGCCAGTACGAATAAGCTTTGCGCTCATCCCCGGCTGGCTATCTACTAAGCGTGCTAAACGCTTCGCAATTTGAATGGTTACAAGCTTTTCATAAGTACCTGAAGGTCCAATAGAACCTGGATCTTCACCGCCATGACCGGCATCGATGGCGATGACAATATCTCTGTCTTGCGCGAGTGTTTTTCGTGGTGTGGCAGTTTTTGTATCGTCATAAGCACTCATCTGCTTACCATACAAATCAACGACTAAGCGGTTTTTATACGGACCGGTTGGTGCTAACGCAAAGATTTTTGGCGTAGCGCTACGACTTAGCTCCACAACAATCCGTGCAGAATTGCTGTTTTTCGGTTTGCTGTGGCGCACCTTGTTTACAACTCGATGTTCGTCAGGAACACTCGGAAAGTCTTTTTGTTGCTTGGTGTTTTCAAGATCGATCACCAAGCGCAGTGGATTTTTCAGCACAAAATAGCTGTAATCCGGCTTATCGCTCATATCAAAAACAATACGAGTGCTTTCTGGGGAGGGCCAAACACGCACACTTTCGATGGCGTTTTGGGCGATGCTCTGCATGCTCGTTAAGAGCATGCAGATAAAAATGAAAATATAACTAATAGTCGGCTGATTACGCATAATCTTGTAATTGTTTTAATAGTGCCTCGCCGCGGCTAGACTTGGCCTCAAGTGTAATTTGACGGCCATCACCAGCATACTGCATTGTGACGTCTATATCTGGGTTTGGAATAAAGCCTTCACCTTTTTCAGGCCACTCAACAACACAGATAGCATTACTTGCAAAGTAATCCCGGATCCCCATGTATTCGAGCTCTTCAGGCGAACCTAATCGATATAAATCAAAATGATATATTGAGACATCATCCAGTTCATAAGGTTCAACTAAGGTATAAGTTGGACTTTTTACCTTACCTGAATGACCAAGGCTTTGCACGATCCCGCGAGTGAGCGTGGTTTTACCTGCGCCTAAATCACCGTGTAAAAATAGTACCGCACCTTGACGAATAACATTGGCAATTTTATTACCCATGGCAACTGTTGCTGGCTCATCAGCCAAATCGAATCTCATATGACCTGTCGTCACCCTAAAATACCTCGAATATGTTCGAATAAATCCCCGGCCAACATACCTTTTTCGCCATCATGGGCGGCCTGCTCGGCAGCTAAACCATGAATATACACGGCTAGGTTTGTTGCGGCAAATGCTTCCATCCCTTGGGCAATTAAACCGCCTATGATACCAGATAAAACATCGCCCATCCCAGCACTCGCCATTCCTGCACAGCCTGAACGATTAATATTTATCCGCTCACCTTCAGATATCAAACTGCCCGGCCCTTTTAGTACCGTAACGGCGCCATATTCATGGCTAATTTTTTTAGCCACCGCGAAACGGTCATGTTCATTTAGCGGTGTCTCTAAGTGGTTCAATAACCGCCTTGCTTCACCTAAGTGAGGCGTTAATACCCAGTTTGATTTTTGCCTCGGTGCATGCGCTAAACAATTGAGCCCATCAGCATCCACAACCATCGGTAATTCAGTTGCCATCGCATGGTTAAAAAGTGTTTTGGCCCAAGCGTCTTGACCAAGCCCGGGACCAAGCACTATCACACTGGCTTTTTTTATCAGTGGCGATAACTCATTCGCACTCTCAACACCATGCACCATTAATTCAAAACGCCCCTGTAAGACGCTCGCGATATTATCAGGATGAGTAGCGACCGATACAAGGCCAGCTCCTGCACGCAGAGTGGCTTCTGCCGCCAATCGAATTGCTCCAGCCATACCACGATTACCGCCAATAAGTAACACATGACCACGGGCATTTTTATAGCTATCTAGTGCTCGCTGCGGCCTTGCTGCCATGAACGTTTGATGATTTAAGTAATTAGATGTTGGCGTTACTAGGGTTTTGAATGCTTCACCAACATCTAAATCGGCTAACAATAGCGCCCCCACAAAACGCTTTGCCGAGCCGCTAAGTAAGCCCTGTTTTAACGCGATAAAGGTGATGGTTTCGGTAGCCAAAAATGCACTAGGTGCAACTTCTCCTGTTGTGGCATTTATACCGCTCGGTACATCAAGTGCCAATCTAGTAATTGGCAGTTTATTCATTTTGTCAAAACAAAGGCAAACATGGTTAGGCAGCTCACCTCTAAAACCTGTGCCGAACACACCATCAACCACAACCGTAAACTGACTTAACTCTACCTCGTTCAACGAAGAAACCAATGCGCCTTGATATTGAGAAAATGCCTGCTGCGCATCGCCCGTTAAGCTTTCGGGTGCAAATAACGCGAGTACGGTGACGGAAAATCCGGCCTGCTGACATAATTGAGCGACGACAAAACCGTCTCCCGCGTTATTGCCTTTACCTGTGATAATTAAGATATGGCTGGATTTGGGCAGGCTGTTTTCAATAAAGCGAAATGCAGCAGTCCCTGCTCGTTGCATTAAGGTACTTAGATCTGTGCCTGATAACTTTGCGGCTTTTGCTTCATATTGCTGCACTTGTTGGGCTGAGTAAGCAAATTGTGGTAAATTGTCCGTGTATTCATTAGCCATTATTTCTTCCCGTGACGACCGATAATATCAATTATAGTGAACTTGCAGCACAAATTAAGCAATGGGGCCAAGAACTTGGCTTTGCAGAAGTCGGTATAACCGACATTGATTTACGCGAGCATGAAGCGCAACTTCAGCGCTGGTTAGACGCAGGCTATCATGGTGAAATGGCGTATATGGCGGCGCATGGAATGAAGCGTGCCCGCCCCGCTGAACTGGTTCCTGGCACTCAACGCATTATTTCGGTGAAAATGAACTACCTGCCACCCGATGCCAGCTTTGCCAGAGCGCTTGGTAATAAAACCACAGCCTACATCTCTCGTTATGCATTAGGTCGAGACTATCATAAGGTAATGCGCAACAAGCTAAAGCAGCTCGGACAAAAGATTGAGCAAGAAGTCGGTACGTTAGGGTTTCGCCCTTTTGTCGACTCAGCCCCAGTACTAGAGAGACAAATTGCAGAAAAAGCAGGCCTTGGCTGGCGTGGAAAAAACAGTTTAGTGATCAATAAGCAGGCGGGCTCTTGGTTTTTCTTGGGTGAGCTGTTTGTTGATATTCCTCTTCCTATTGATAAACCAAACCAAGAAGAAGGTTGCGGCCGTTGTACCGCCTGCCTAACTTTATGCCCTACTGGCGCCATCGTAGAACCTTATGTCGTTGATGCGAGACGCTGTATTTCTTATCTCACTATAGAGCTTCAAGGCGCTATTCCAGAGGAATTTAGAGCAAAAATGGGCAATCGGATATACGGTTGTGATGATTGCCAGTTAGTTTGTCCATGGAATCGCTATGGTCAAATAACGGAAGAAGCCGACTTTTTGCCGCGAACTCAACTTAAAGATCAGCAATTGTTGAGCTTATTTGCTTGGGATGAAGCAACATTTTTGAAAAACACCGAAGGCAGCCCCATTCGTCGGATTGGACATGAACGTTGGCTACGGAACTTAGCCGTAGGCCTTGGCAATGCACAATACGATGAAGCTATCGTTATAGCACTGGAAGATAAGCGTCAAAGTGCCACTCCCCTTGTTATTGAGCATATCGACTGGGCGCTGGAGCAACAAAGACAAAAGTCAGACCAACATGAACGCAAAAAAGCAAGGTTGATCCGCATTATTGAAAAGGGCTTGCCACGAGACGCTTAGCGGATTTGTCGCGATAAAGAAGTCGCGCTAAAAAAGCCGTGCTAAAGAAGTCGCGCTAAAGCGCGACCTACGGCGGTATTGGAAGTAGGGTTTATTCTGAGCGTCGCGAGAGTAGTTTTAAGTCTTCTTCGATATCATGGAAAGCGGTTTTCACTTCTCGCACACTTTCTTCCCGTGCGACTGAGCTTTGGATCGCTTTATCGACGTTTTGATAGATAAACATCTCCTGATCTTCGTCTAGACCCATAGTAGGAATGCGCTCTTCAAATAACTCTTGTAATGAGCGGAACACTTTTTCGTTTTCTTGACGGTTTTTATCAAGCAGCGACACCATGCTGTTAAACTTACCTTGCACCATTTTTATCGCTTCTTCCAGGTCCTCGTGTTGCTGCACCAGCTTGCGTTTAGTGGAAATGGCAATTAACTGTTGCTCCGTTACACTGGCAATAAAACAGATATGATCCCGCAATCTACCGTGTTTATCTGGATCGTCTCCCGGCATATTGAGGATCAAAATACTCAAAAATGGATAGTTAACCAATATGCGGTTAGTAAATTCATGTAATCGCCCTTTGGTGTGTAAGATTTCAAATAATTCAATGACGATAGGTGAGCAAATTCCCGTAGTGGCAAAGTGATGCTTTTGCCCCTCAAGCCGAACCTCGACATTACAATTAAGTCCCAGTCCCTTTAAACATTGACATAAAGCTTCCGCCAGTCGCGGGATTGTTTCTATTTCACCTATTTGCTCGATGTAGGTAACGATTTGCCCCATTTCACTGCTATTAGCCATGGCGCTAAATGCTGTGGAGGTTGCATCTTCAATTTGCTGAGCCAGAATATCTTTTTCTAGTAGCATTTGGTTCAAGTGCGTGAGCTTGGCTTTTAACTCACCTTGGCCAAACGGCTTAACAATATAATCTTCCGCCCCCACTGAGTAGCCTTCCATGCGCTCTTCAACAGAGCCCCTTGCCGACACAAACATAACGATAATATGCTGTGTGTTTGGATTGGCTTTAATCGCCTTACATACCTCATAACCGCTCATTTTTGGCATGCTCACATCAAGTAAAATTACTTGAGGATCAAAGTCTTCGACTACTGCTAGACATTCATGACCGCTTCCAACGGTTTTTAACTCAAAGTCTAAGTCTTCTAAAATCTCTTCAATGATTTCTAGATTAAATGGTTCGTCGTCAACTGCTAAGATTCTGCGTAAAGCCATAAATGAATATCCTTCGTCGGTTCACAATGAGAAAGGCACTACGGGAAAATAAGGTAATTCAAGGCCAGTGCCTCAATAGCTCCCAATCAGATTGTATTAGTACAAGCTCTATTATTATTTATAGACGCTTACTCAACGCCTTTCCAATTACAACCATTACACCGCATTACTCTCAAGATGCTCTGTTAAAGGCAGACTCACATTGATACATGCACCGCCCTCGGGATTATTTTCGGCGTAAATCTGCCCTTTATGCAGTAAAATAAACTCCTTACAAATAGCAAGACCTAAACCCGTGCCGCCGGCACCACTGTCTGTTTTACTGCTTTGCACAAACTTGGCAAAAATCTGTTCCAATTCGTCATCCGGAATACCAACCCCTTGATCGGCAATCTTGATATGAATATCTTGATCTTTACAGCTTAACAGTACACTCACCTCACTACCTTCAGGGCTAAACTTGAGCGCATTGCCCAATAAGTTTCTGATCACTTGATTCATTTGCTCCGGATCGCAAAAGGTCATCACGCCTTGAGCGGGCTTTTCAAAGCGGATTTTTATCTTTTTCTCAAGCGCAGTGCCTGATACATCTTCAATACCGCTTTGGATCACATTAACTAGATTGTGAAAGCTTGGATTAAATGGAAAGCGACCTGCGTCTAACTTTGATAAATCAAGCAGATTGTTAAGCAGTACCAATAGACGCTCACCACTGGTTTCGATACGGGATAAATACTTTTTGAGCTTGTCCGCCGGCACTTCAGGAGCCGTTAGCTTATCTAAACCGAAACGAGCAAAACTTAATATAGAGTGCATTGGTGTGCGAAGCTCATGAGACATATTGGCTAGAAATTCAGATTTAGATAGGTTGGCCGCTTCCGCCGCTTCTTTGGCTTTTTGTAACTGTGCCGTTCGAGCTTGCACTTCAAACTCTAGTAACTCTTTGGTTTCTTCTAGCACTTCTTGTTGCTCTTTAAGCTTTGAGACATTTTTAAAAATGACCGCAAATGCCATATCGCCGTGATGATCGATTTCGTTAAACGTTCCCATCAAAGGAATGCTGCGCTCACCCGCTTTTGGCAGACTCAGCTCACAGTTAAAATGCTTTAACATACCAACATGCTTCATCAAATCACGTAATTGCGACACGGATATTTCATCAAATAGCTCAAAAATAGAGAGTGGCTGTAATTCTTCTTCCGTCAGCTCAAACAATTCGCAACACGCGTCATTTGCTTCAATAATATGGCCCTGGCGGTTGAACAGCATAATCGGATCCGGGGTATGTTTATAAATCACGCGCAGCAGACTGTCGCGTTCAATCAAGGCATCGACTGTATCCTGTAGGCGCTCAACTAACTCTTGGTTATGGCGTCTTAAGAGCTCTGTTTGCCATAATTTATGTAGGCTTTGTAATAAATCGCTCTCATCAAACGGTTTAATCAGAATGTCTTCAACCCCTTGACGCACGGCTTCTAACATATCCACTTGATTAACCCGAGAAGTCATCAATAAGCAGCGGCAATTGTGGTGCACTTGACGAACTTTATTAAACACATCTAAGCCAGTGTCTTTTTCTAGATTAAAGTCACAAATAAGGAGGTCAACAGGATGTCGCTCGGCAACTTGCATCGCTTCATCAAGCGTCGTCGCGGTCGTCACCGCAAGCTGTGCTCCGCGTAGACCGTTAGCTAAGGTCTCTAGGCGAGGCGTATGATGGTCAACCAGCAACACTTTGGGCAGCACTAAAGTATTAGTAGAACCAATTTCCAGTAGGCGCTCCAGTAGGCCAGTAATATCTTTATTGGCAAAGAAGGGGTAGATAACAATGCCATTTGGCAAGGCGCGGTTGATTTCACTGAAAGATTTTAAGTGCTCGGCATTATCGGGTTTAGGTGCCAGCAATACTAACTTATCATGATTCCTCAGTTGATATAACGCTTGGAGCTTACTGGCGGGCACCCCATGAGCAATAACAACAACATCGAATTTATCAAAATCGAGATTTGCTTCCAGACTCCGGTAATGCACATGCTCTACCTCGCCACCGAGTAACTCAAATAATACCTTTACTCGCATCGCTTGCACACTGCTGCTGTCAATAATCAGCACTCGATTCGTCATAACCAGATCCTTTACCGATAATTCTGAGATCCAGTTTAGTAGAAGAATCACAAGACGCTAAAAAATAGCACTATTTTGATATGTTTGACGCCACGGTCTAATTCACGCAGCGAAAAAAATTCAAACAGCAAAGAGCAACGGCGTATAAAGCTATGCGAGAGATTTGCCCAAAATCGTCAAGCTATAGTGATTACCATCCATGACCGCGACGTTGGGTAATTCTCCCCACTTTTTATAACCGTGTTTTTCAAACAAGCGGATACTGGGGAGATTATGAGAAAAAATAAAGCCTAGTAGCGTTGTAATAAACAAGCTTGGCGCTTGCTGCTCTGCAAAGTCCATAAGTTTGCTACCTAATCCTTGGCCTTGTGCCGTTTTTGCAAGATAGATACTCACCTCAGCCGTGCCATCGTAGGCAGGACGTCCATAAAAGCTGCTAAAGCTTATCCACGCTATCACCTTTTCCGCCAGCTCTACCACATAAATTGGGCGATTTTGCGTATGTGCGGCGAACCAACTTTGCTTTTGTGCTACGCTTACGGGCTCCGTATCCGCGGTGACTTGGCGGCTCGGTATCGTTTCGTTGTAAATGGCAACTATGGCGCAAAGGTCATGCGGTTTAGCGAGTCTAATATTCATGAAAGCTGATCAAGGTAACGAATATTTTCGTATCATAAGAGATAACATAAATAAAAGGAAAGCACTGATGATAAAAAGTCTTTCGATTCTGAGCTTAGCGCTCGGTTTCCTAATCTCGAGTAACGCGTATGCAAAGACATCCAGCTGTAATGATTTTACCAATGTTGAGCTGCGAAAACTGCGTTCTGATGACTCACTTAATCTATGTGAATTTAAAGACAAACCGCTTCTCATCGTAAATACAGCCAGTAACTGTGGATTTACAGGTCAGTTTGAAGGGCTTGAGCAACTACATCAAAAATATCAAGATAAAGGCCTTGTTGTACTTGGTTTTCCCTCAGATGACTTTTTCCAAGAAGAAGACGACGAAAAGGAAACTGCAAAAGTATGCTTTATCAACTACGGTGTAACCTTCAATATGTTTGCTACATCGGAAGTTCGAGGCTCGGATGCTAACCCCATTTTCCAACATTTGAATGAAGTAACAAGCTCTCCAAATTGGAATTTTTACAAATACTTAGTGTCAGCTGATCGGAAAACAATCAAGCGCTTTAACAGTCGCACTAAACCTATGTCTGACGAGCTCACTAGCGAAATTGAAAAACTCTTGCCTAGATAAGCTGATTTTTTAACGTACCTAGATTAGAATAAAGTATGAATAATAAATAATCATCGGAGAAATTATGGCAATCGCTAGTGCAAGACACATCCTAGTAGATAGTGAAGCGCAATGCATGGAGCTCAAAGAACGCATTGCAGCAGGGGAAGATTTCGCAGAAATCGCAAAGCAGTACTCCAATTGCCCGTCGGGCCAAGATGGTGGTGCGCTAGGTGAGTTCGGACCAGGCATGATGGTGCCTGAATTCGATAAAGTGGTTTTTTCAGCCCCAATCAATCAAGTACAAGGGCCAGTGCAAACGCAGTTTGGTTTTCACTTGCTTGAGGTAACCAGTCGTAGCGATTAATTCGCTTGCGAAAAGTTAATCACTTCGCCATCATTCCTTAATACCAACTCGCTACATTTACTAAATGAGCGAAAAGATACTTAGTTGAAGGAATGATGGCATGAAACTTATCGGTTCGAACACCAGTCCATACGCCCGTCGAATTAGAATGTGGGCCGCGGCTAAACAGCTCCCAATGAGCTACCAGCATATAGATATATTTTCCGAAGCAGGCCATGACGAACTTATTCGCCATAATCCTGCCCGTAAGATCCCATTTTTAATTGACGATGCACAACTTATTTGTGATTCCAATCTGATTGTTCGCTATCTCCGTGAAAAACATCAACTTCCATTTCCCAGTTGGGATCAAGAAAATTGGCTGATCCTTATCAATGCCTGTAATGATTCTTTGGTAGAACTGTTACTTAGCAAGCGCTCAGGTTTTGATATTGAACAAGATAAACTATTTTTTAATCTACAGCGGGAACGAATTGGTCATACCCTGCACTATCTCAATGAAGAGTGTGTGACAGAAGAGTTTTTACACTGTGATTATCTCCAAATCAGTTTATACTGCCTTATTGATTGGGTTCTATTTAGAGAACTCGTCGACCTGAGCGATTACACCAACCTAATGGCATTTCATGGCCGTTGGCAAAGCCAAGCAATCGCCCAGCAAACTGATCCACGAAATTGAGAACACCTATGATGAATGAAGAAGAAATTGGCTCAGAAGTCAGTGAGTTTATTGAGCAAGTAAAAAATACTGAAAGCGTTTGGGCACTTAGCTCTGATGACGGTGGCATGGTTGTGGTTGACTCTAACCAGTTTGACGAGACAGATGTGTTATTGCTGTGGGATAGTGAAGAAAAAGCGCAAGCTCAATGTCGCGACGAGTGGAGTGAGTTTTCACCGATGAGTATTGATGTTGAAAGTTTTCTTGACGAATGGGTACTCGACCTAAAAGAAGATGATGCACTCGTTGGTCTAAACTGGAATGATGACAACGTTTGTGTTGAAATCGAGCCCGTTGGTCTTGCTAGACTACTTGTCGATATCGAATAAAAGCACACCGCATCAAAGTGGCGCTCATCCTTCGTGAGTGCCGCTATTCACCCGGCTTTGACACCAAAGCAATTAAAGTCCCTTCAATGGCTCTTACATAAGCTTGTGTTACTCTGCCCTTTTGGTTTGGTGAGCTTAATGGCTCAGCCCCTGCGGCTACCGCCTTATCATAGCATTCAGGGACATTTTCACAGCTTATGGTAATTTCAAACCCAAGTGCAGGCTGTTTAGGATGGCAACGAATATAGTCTTGCCTAAACTGTGATTGGGCTAATGGATGACTGGCAAAGGCGAGTTTCACTTCTCCTGTGTCTAACTCACCATAATCCCCTTCATCGGTCATATCAAAAGTGCTCAAGCCAAATGCTTGATAGTAAAAATCCAGCACTTCCTCAACACTTTCTACATAAATCACCGTTTTAGCAAACACCTAAGCCTCACTATCAATAAACCTAATGTAACTTAACCTGAGTTTTGGGTAAGAAATGAGCTAACTCTTTATTTTTCAAGCTTGTCTAAACCATATACTTGTCTAGCCAGAGAGTTTTAGGGATAACTCCGCTCTCGCGTCCTGCTACCGCCCTGGTACCTACATCCTGTAGGCAAGGCGGATTTACGCACCAATAGCTGGCTATTGGAAGTAAATTCAACAAAGTTAGCGCTGAAACTAGCTGCTAGAAAGGCATTAATTATCCGAAGCTCAGGTTATATATAACTTAAGCACAAATGTTGGGCAAGGTAAAACAAAGCGAGAGAGTTCAGGGTTAAAGTTAAATATAGTCGAATGTGGAAAAGGAGTTGATTGGATAGATATGGAACTTATGTTCAGCTCGACACACCCACCAGATAGTGTCGAGCTATAATTCCCGCAAAAAGCCTTACGACTTATTGCGGTTTTCTTTTGCAAATGCACGAAGCTTACGCTTTTGCGATAGCGTCATTTTGTTTGAACGACCAGCGTAAGGGTTATCCCCTTCGCGGAATTCAATCTTAATCGGCGTACCCATTACGTTAAGCGCTTTACGATAGTAGTTCATCAAATAGCGCTTATAGCTATCTGGCAGTTCATGCACCATATTGCCGTGGATAACAATACGCGGCGGGTTATAACCACCTGCGTGTGCGTACTTAAGCTTCACACGGCGTCCACGAACCAATGGTGGCTGGTGATCCGCCTGAGCCATATCCATAATACGACGTAACATTGCCGTACTTACTCGCTTAGTCGCTGATTCATAAGCTTCGTCAATCGACTCAAACAAGTGACCAACACCTGTACCATGTAATGCGCTAATAAAGTGCAGACGAGCAAAATCAACAAAGCCCAAGCGTCTGTCTAGCTCAGTTTTGATACGCTCTTTGACATAGTCATCAAGACCATCCCATTTGTTTACCGCAATAACCAACGAGCGACCCGCATTTAGTGCAAAACCAAGTAGACTCAAGTCTTGATCTGAGATCCCCTCGCGCGCGTCTACAACGAGCAATACCACGTTGGCATCTTCAATCGCTTGCAGGGTTTTGATAACCGAGAATTTCTCTACGACATCGCTGACTTTCTTACGCTTACGTACACCGGCGGTGTCGATTAACACGTATTCTTTATCATTGCGCGTCATTGGAATGTAAATTGAATCGCGTGTTGTACCCGGCATATCGTAAACGATAACGCGGTCTTCACCTAAAATACGGTTAGTTAGTGTTGACTTACCTACATTTGGACGACCGATAATCGCGAGTTTAACAGGCTTGTCTTCAAAACCCGTTTTGCCGTCTTCGGCTTCTTCACCTTCAAGGTAAAGCTCGGCGATATCTTCATCATCATGCTCAAGCTCTTCATCTTGAGCCGTAAGTTCAGCGATAATCGGTTGTAGCGTCAACTCTAATAATTGAGTAACACCACGACCATGCGCAGCGGCGATCTGTTGAACGTCACCAAGCGCCAGCTGGTAAAACTCAGCACAGTTGGAGTCAGCATCAATGCCATCCGTTTTATTGGCGACAACAAAGCAATTCTTCTGTTGTTTACGAAGGTGCTGCGCGATAGCTTGATCAGCAACCGTCATACCTGCGCGCGCATCCACCAAAAATAGCACAATATCCGCTTCTTCAATTGCAAGCAGCGACTGCTCGGCCATTTCAGTTTCAATGCCTTCTTCAGAGCCATCGATACCACCCGTGTCTACCACAATAAACTCGTAGCCTTCATAGTTTGCTTGGCCGTATTTACGGTCGCGAGTCAGACCCGGAAAGTCAGCAACTAACGCGTCACGAGTACGTGTTAAACGATTAAACAGTGTGGATTTACCCACATTAGGTCGCCCAACCAGAGCGATCACAGGAAGCATAGACTACCTCTTTTATAAACAACAAAAGGCTTCGCAAAAGCGAAGCCCCATAAAAAATCTAAAAATTCAGAAAGTTACTGCGGAATTTGAACTGCGCTAAGTTCACCATCACGCGTGTAAACAAATACTTTGCCATCGACCACAATCGGTTCGACGAAAAAACCTGAACTATCAAACTCGGTACGCGATACCAACTCACCAGAGCTCTTATCTAGCCAATGTAAGTTACCTTCCTGATCGCCAACCACTACATAGTTGCCAGCAACCGTTGGAGCGGTTAAATACCAACCGCGTAGAGCTGGTTGTGTCCAACGTTCAATACCTGAGTTTTTGTCTAGTGCATACAGTACGCCATCGCTATCAACCAAATAAATTACGTCAAGATCGAGTGTAAGGTCTCGGTAACTACTGTACTCACGATCCCACACGACATTGCCGCTGCGCACATCAATGGCGACTAGTTTACCATTATAGGCGATAGAATACACATATGCGCCGCTTACAACAGGTTTAGTATCAACATCCACCAAACGTTCAAACTCAGAAGCCCCTTTTGCAATTGCAACATCCGAGCTCCATGCGGTAAAACCGTTTTCAGCGATAAGTGCTGTTAACTTACCACTTTCTTCGCCAACCAATACGCCACCATTCGCGCTGGTTGGTGAGCTTAAACCACGTAATGTCAGCGCAGGGACTTCTTGCTCATAGTGCCAACGCTCTTCACCTGTATCTGGGTGTAGCGCAACCAGCTTGCCTGAACCTAAGTTAACGTAAAGAAGACCATCGCCTGCAGCCGGCGCTGACAGCGCTTCACCTGGTACCGACTTACGCCAAACTATTTCGCCGGTTTCACGGTCAAGCGCAAAAACCTGCCCGTGTTCAGAGCCAACATAGAGTTTACCATAAGCTTGTGTGATCCCACCTGACAGCTTCGCACTGTCGCTGTCTTCCCATGGCCAAAAGTTGGTATTCTCACGAACATCAACTTGCCACTTTTCTTTACCTGTTTGTGCATCAAATGCTGTCACTATACCTTCACGGGCAGCTGCAAAAACAGTGCTTT
Organism: Pseudoalteromonas sp. L23; assembly: GCF_021728455.1. Lineage (NCBI taxonomy): Bacteria > Pseudomonadati > Pseudomonadota > Gammaproteobacteria > Alteromonadales > Pseudoalteromonadaceae > Pseudoalteromonas > Pseudoalteromonas sp. L23. Next base: position 159,529 of record NZ_JAKKCW010000012.1, read on the forward strand.
GGTAGCTTGTTGGAGATAAACGCGAAAAGTAGTGCTCAACCCCGTCACCAATCCCTTCTTGCCAAACCACAGAGGCGTCGAATTGATTGTTGATCTCAGGGAGCTTTAACTCTTCTTCATCATCACTAGAAGAACAACCAGCGGTGAGTGCTGCAACACATAAAGCCAATGAGGCCATCGTTAACTTCTTCATGGCAACTCCTTAAACCGTTGTCTTTTGTGCAAGATCATCCAGTTTAATTTGCAGCATAGGGTTGCTATTGCCTTCCGCTGCTTCTAGTGCCGATTGATAAGCACTTCGAGCTTTATCTTTATCTCCTTGAGCAAGGTAAATATCACCTTGGATCTCAGCAAGCTGAGCCTTAAACGCTTCAGGCATAGGCTTAGCGAGTGTTGCCAGTGCTTGTTCGTATTGAGACTGTGACGCTTGTACACGTGCAAGTCTTAATAAAGCCGTTGCTTTTAGCTCAGCGTTAGCAACATTATCAGCCGCCCAAGTTAGCTTCTCTGCAGCTAGCTTAAGATCGTCTTTGTCGATTGCCTCTTTAGCAGCAACGAAAGCCGCTAACACGGCGTAGTTAGAATCAGCATTTGCAGCAACAAAAGCGTCGCTTTTAGCTAGTACATCATCACTTTCAACAACCTGAGTGTATGCTTCTGATGCTGCTTCTGCGCTATCGATCTGGCTTTGGTTATACGCTTTCCAGCCATACAGACCACCTAAACCAAGCACAGCACCAACCACAATCGTTGTACCATTTTCACGGAAAAATCGTTTTATTGCTTCTGCTTGTTGTTCTTCTGTTGAATAAATTTCCATTCTAACCTCTTAGCCTACCAGCTCTGCTAACAGCGTTTTTACTTCTGCAAGTGGTAAGGTGATTTGTTCTTTCTCTTCACGCAGATACTTCACTGTCACTTTGCCTTCAGCGAGTTCATCTTCGCCTAGCACTAGCGCAATAACAGCATCGCTTTTATCTGCACGCTTAAATTGTTTCTTGAAGTTGCCACCGCCACAATGAACCATCACGCGAAGGCCAGCAATATCATCTCGTAATTGCTGTGCAACCACAGGAGCTTGAATCGCCGCTTTGTCACCCATCGCAACGACGTATACGTCAGCATTCCGACGAATATCACCCACACATTCCAGCGTTTGTAGCATCAACACTAAACGTTCGATACCCATAGCAAAACCAACGGCTGGCGTTGCTTTGCCGCCAAGCTGCTCAACCAAGCCATCGTAGCGGCCGCCAGCACATACAGTGCCTTGAGAACCTAAGCTTGTTGTCACCCACTCAAATACAGTGCGGTTGTAGTAATCTAAGCCACGTACCAGTTTTTCATTAACTTGGTATTCGACGCCAGCTGCGTCTAAACGTTCACACAAATTAGCAAAATGTTCGCGTGATTCTTCATCTAAGTGTTCAGAAAGCTTAGGTGCATCAACCAGTACAGCTTGCACCTCTGGGTTTTTGCTATCTAACACGCGCAGTGGATTGCTATACATACGGCGCAGACTGTCTTCATCAAGCGCTTCTTTGTGTTGCTCCAGATATGCAATCAGAGCATCACGATATTCAGCACGCGCTTCATTTGACCCCAAAGAATTGAGCTCAAGCTTAACATGGTCTTGAATACCAAATTGCTGCCATAGACGCGCCGTCAATAAGATCACTTCGGCATCAATATCTGGTGTTGCCATACCAAAGGTTTCAACACCAAATTGATGGAATTGACGGTAACGGCCTTTTTGCGGTCTTTCATGGCGGAACATAGGTCCCATGTACCAAAGGCGCTGTTCTTGGTTGTATAGCAAACCATTTTGATTACCCGCACGGACGCACACAGCTGTGCCTTCCGGACGTAGCGTTAAGCTATCGCCATTACGGTCATCAAAGGTATACATCTCTTTTTCGACGATATCGGTCACTTCACCGATAGAGCGCTTAAATAGATCGGTCGACTCAACGATTGGAAAACGGATCTCTTGATAGCCAAATGCCGCTACTGTGTCTCTTAACACCGATTCTACTTTCTGCCAGACCTGCGTGTCACCTGGCAGACAATCATTCATTCCACGGATTGCCTGAAGTTGTTTAGTCACTGAAAACCCTAACTTAAATTTGTCACCAATCGACTTACTACTACTTGAGCCTTTAACTAAATACGCTCAAACAGTCTCATCGCATTGGTTTTATTTCTTTAATGCCATTTATCGTCGTGCAGTTTAGCACGCCGTGAGAAAGCGCGAAAATTCGCTTATCTTAACGATTACGCCGGTATCAGTCGATGATTTTTACATCGATTTTTTCTTCGCTTTCTTTTTTATCTACATATTCTCGGATCTGAGATTCTAATTGAGCAACGATATCATCATTATCAATCCGTGTTTTTTGGCGCTCGCCATTGATATAAAGACCTGAACGGCGATTTGCGCCAGCAAGACCTAAGTCACTGACGAGTGCTTCACCAGGACCATTGACCACGCAGCCAATCACAGACACCGAAATTGGCGTGACGATATCTTCTAATCGCTCTTCCAGCTGATTCATCGTATTCACTACATCAAACTCTTGGCGTGAACAACTGGGGCAAGCAATAAAATTAATGCCGCGCGAGCGAATTCGCAGTGACTTTAGAATATCAAAACCCACTTTGATTTCTTGCACCGGATCAGCCGCAAGTGAAACACGTAATGTATCACCAATCCCTTCAGCAAGTAACATCCCTAGACCAACTGCCGATTTAACCGAACCGGCTCTAAAACCACCCGCTTCGGTGATCCCAAGATGCAGAGGTTGGTCGATTTCTTTTGCCAATAAACGATAAGCGCCAACGGCTAAGAACACGTCGGAAGCTTTTACCGAGACTTTAAACTGATCAAAGTTATGACGCTGAAGAATTTCGACATGTCGCATCGCAGACTCAAGCAAAGCTTCAGGTGTTGGTTCACCATACTTTTCTTGCAAATCGCGCTCTAGTGAGCCGCCATTCACACCAATACGAATTGGGATATTGTGCTCACCCGCCGCGTCAATCACTGCACGAATACGGTCTTCACTGCCAATATTCCCAGGGTTTATCCGCAAACAATCGGCACCGTACTTAGCCACTTGTAATGCAATACGATAATCGAAGTGAATATCCGTAACGAGTGGAATATCTACTTGCTCTTTAATGCTTTTGAATGCTTCAGCTGCATCCATTGTCGGCACAGAAACACGGACAATATCCGCTCCGGCGTCTTGGATAGCTTTAATTTGTGCCACCGTCGCATCAACATCTAGAGTATTGGTGTTCGTCATAGACTGTACTGCTATCGGTGCGCCATCACCAATAGGCACATTACCGACATAGATCCTTGTTGATTTTCTACGCTTTATAGGTGGTTCTGAAAACATGCTGACTACTCTGTTAACGGTAAATTGAATTTAGCTAGACGGTTTTTAGTAAACGCAGGCAAAGACACTGGTTTACCGTCAAGCGTGACCTCTACGGCCTGATGCTTGCCGAGTATAACAGAAAAAGGGGCCTTACCTTCAACTGTCATAGTATATCCCGCTTTTTTAACACCAAATGCAACACGCTCTTGTGTTGCGTCAAACATTTCAACCCAACTTTCTTCGTTGAAATGCATGACCACCGTGCTCAATGCAGAATCTCGTTTTGTCGCTTGCAGTTTCGTTTCAACTGGCACCGAAACCTCCGTTTCACTCGTCTGCGGCTCGCTTTGCGGGGTTGTGTCATTGTTTTGCTCAGTAGGCAATTCTAGCTCATCCATCGCTGGTGTTGTGACATTTTCAACTGGCGTTTCAAGCTGAGTAACCGACGTTTCAGGCACCACTTCTTGCTCTGAGCTATTGGTCTGCCAAAACCAAAATGCCGACGACCCCAGTACGATAGCCAGCACAATGTAGCTCACCATCATTAGGCGGTTATCGTGGGCTTCTTTATGAGTACGGCGAGAAAAGCTTTGCATCCGCTTTTTCTGTGGCGGCAGCTCCGGAGATTGATATCTAGCCAGTACTTCCGTCGGATTCAACCCCAGTAGCGCAGCGTAATTTTTAATATAGCCACGCACAAAGGTTTCAGGCCCTAGGTCTTGATAGTCATCCTGCTCGAGCTTGGTAAGTTGGGCATGGGTCATCTTTAAGCGCGATTCAATTTCAGCAAAGCTGATCCCGGCATTTTGTCTCGCCGTTGCTAAAGTTTGCCCGAGTGAAGGCTGCTCTTGTTCAGGTGCTTCCTGCTCTTTCATTGTTTGGTTCATAAAACGTAATTTGTTGGGTCTACAATTAATAATCCGTGGCCTGCTTGCAGCGCCACATCAGGAGTGAGTTTATTCCATCGCATAATTTCATCGATCAACACACCATATCGATCGGCAATACTGAGCAAAGTATCTCCCGCCGCAATTTCATGCACGACATTGGGATTGTTAAGATACACCTTTTGACCTGCGTACAATCTTGCAGATTCCCGCACTTGATTATATTCCATCAATTCAACCATTTTAATGTCGTATTTGACTGAAATACTAAACAGGTTTTCACCTGCAATAACGGTATGAAAAGGTACCTGAGGAGGCGCAACGTCACGATTTAATAACGGTACACTTGAACTGCTGGATGATGTAGTCGCTAACACTTGAGGCTCACGTGAGCGAGGACTAAATGTGACTTCCGATGGGTCCGGTTGATAAAACTCAACCCGAGCTTCAGAGTCCGAGCTAACGTTCACTAAAGATGTGCTTTTTGCCACTTCAGGTTTTGCCGAAGGCGCAGAATTATTGGCCTCAATGGGTGAATCAACGGTGAATGATTGGGTTGAATTCGGTTGCGTTTTCTTACGTTTAATTTTAATTTTTGGATTCGCAACTATATGATTAGGCGACGCCTCGGCAAGCTGATTTAACTGCGCTTCTCGATAGCGATTGCGCAACCGTTCAAATTCACTTGCAGCGATATTATTCGTTAAGATAAGGCCTGCTTGTGCAGATTTAGGGTAGCTTTGCACCAAGGTCGTGGCGATGTCTTGCGCTTTTTGTAAGTGGCCCATTTGCATATGCACTAGGTGCCCAAGCATTAAGCTTCTTGGTGAAATAAATCCACGCTTGGCAACGTTATCAAGCACATCTTCTGCTCTTAAGAAATCACTGCGAGCATAGTACAGGCCCGCGAGTGCAAGTTGCGACGACATTTGCTGAGCGTTATGCTTAATCGCATTTAACAGATATTCCTCGGCAAGGGAATACTCGTTTTGCTTCAACGCACACAGGGCTAAGTTTTCATAGCTTGCAGATACCCGCAAATAACTTGGCACCTCTATCGCTTTGAAAAAGTATTTGCTCGCTTTGTCATACTGTCCAACGCGACAAAGAAAAGTGCCATAGTTGTTTAGTGTGTCGGGATTATCTGGCTCAATATCCAAAGCCGCCTGATAGGCATTATCAGCACGTTGTTGCTCGCCCACCTGTTCGTAATAATACGCTAATGTATAATGAGCTTCGGCCAGCTTTGGCGCTAACTGTAATGCACGCTCTAAGTTAAATTTGGCTGAGGTGGTGTTACCAGAATTGAGATATTGAAGTGCAAGCGCAATGCGAGTTCTTGCGGCATTGGTGTTATTGACTTGTTGTTCGGCCACAGGACGCCCATCGGAGCGATAACTACTCTCCGTCACACAACCTGACAGAACTAAACTCGCGCCTGCGAGAATGGATGCAGCCAATCCTGTTTTGCGATAATTTCGCGATTGCATCACTCACCTTTGAATGCCACTGGGTTCTATGTGTGCCCTATATTACCCAAAAGGCTAAGAGATTCATCTCTTTTTTACCAGATAGTCAGAACTTATCTGAGGTTAAGATGAAATGAGCTGAGTAAACCCAGCTCATTTTTAATATTATTGTGCGCTTACATTGACAGTAATAGCATTGTCGTCACGCTGCTTTTTCTTGGCTAAACGTTTGGTTCTATCTACGACATCACCTACTAGCTGTCCACATGCAGCGTCAATGTCATCGCCACGAGTACGACGAACGATACAGGTAAGTCCTGCAGCTTGTAACACCTTAGAAAATCTATCGATACGGCTGTTGCTAGAGCGACCGTATTCATTCCCTGGGAACGGGTTAAATGGGATCAAGTTAATTTTTGACGGTGTGCCTTTGAGAACTTGCACCAACTCATGGGCATGATCTGTACTGTCATTCACGTCTTGTAGCATCACGTACTCAATGGTGACGTCTTTATTTGCTTTAGAGCCATCAATATAGCGACGACATGCTGCTAGGAACTCTTCAATCGGATACTTTTTGTTGATTGGTACAAGTACATCACGTAGTGGATTGTTTGGCGCATGTAGCGAAATCGCCAGTGCCACATCAATCTTTTCTTTCAAGATATCAAGCGCAGGTACCACACCCGATGTACTTAGCGTAACGCGACGCTTGGATAAACCAAATGCCCAATCGTCCATCATCAGTTCCATCGCCGGTACAACGTTATTTAGGTTTAACAGAGGCTCACCCATACCCATCATAACGATGTTAGTAATTGGACGTTTAGTGCTATCGCCTTTATGCAGACCAATGTCGGTTGCCACGCGCCAAACCTGACCAATGATCTCAGACACTTTTAAGTTACGGTTAAAGCCCTGCTGCGCTGTTGAGCAAAAAGTACACTCTAGCGCGCAGCCAACTTGAGAAGACACACACAGTGTCGCTCGGTCTTTTTCAGGGATCCACACGGTTTCAACTTCTTGGCCACCCTCGAGTAATAGAGCATATTTAATGGTACCGTCAGAAGCCTCTTGCTTTACTGAAATTTCAGGCGCCTTAATCTCACACTCAGCTTGCAAACGCGCACGCAACTTTTTGTTCAGATTGCTCATATCATCAAAGTTGTCGATGCCAAAATGATAAATCCATTTCATCACCTGATCCGCGCGAAACGGCTTTTCGCCATATGATGCAAACAACTCGCGCATCCCCTCGCGATTTAAATCAAGTAAGTTAATTTTTTTCTCAATAGTGGTCATGAACAACCTCGGTTAAAGACGGTAAGAACAGCTAAATTGCCAACAACACATTGTACAAAAAAGCAGCAAGCATCACAAATAATGTAACGTGTTTTGTGAAGTAGTGTGATTACTTTACAAAGCACGCTTATCCCTCAGCTTAGCTACGGGACAAAAAAAGGGCTCGAAAGCCCTTCTTTGGCACCAAGTCCCGAATTAACGAGTACGTGGGCAGATCTCTTCTTCAGCGAAGAAGTAAGCGATTTCGCGAGCAGCAGACTCTGGCGCGTCAGAACCGTGTACTGCGTTCTCGTCGATGCTGTCTGCGTAGTCAGCACGTAGCGTACCAGCTAGCGCTTCAGCAGGGTTAGTAGCACCCATGATTTCGCGGTTTTTACGAACTGCATCTTCACCTTCAAGCACCTGAACCATTACTGGACCAGAAGTCATGAAAGAAACTAGTGCACCAAAGAAAGGACGCTCTTTGTGCTCTGCGTAGAAACCTTCAGCTTTCTCTTGAGAAAGGTGAACCATTTTTGATGCAACGATTTTAAGACCAGCAGACTCAAAACGGTTGTAGATAGCACCGATGTGGTTTTTAGCTACAGCATCAGGCTTGATGATTGAAAAAGTGCGCTCTAAAGCCATCTTTTTTGCTCCAAAATATTATTGTGAATATTAACGGGCGCGAATTATACGTGTTTTGGTAGAAAAAACCTACTATCTCACGCCGCTTTCTTTGCGAAGAAACGAAAATTTGGCGAATTATTTGTCGATTAAATGCGCAGAGTTGCTAGTAGAAGCCTTAACAGTAAGGTCTCTTGCCCTTCCTTGCACAATGTCAAAAAACCTGATCTACATCAAAATTACTTGCTTAGCTTTCTTCTATACTGCGCCGCTTTTTAGAATCAGCACGCGAAATCACTCAACAGCTGACCCGTAATCAGAGGTAAACCATGTTTGTACCAGAACTTCTCTCTCCTGCCGGCAGTTTAAAGAATATGCGTTACGCTTTTGCGTACGGTGCCGACGCTGTGTACGCCGGACAACCAAGATACAGTCTACGTGTACGCAATAACGAATTTGACCTAAACAACCTCGAAATCGGTATTAACGAAGCCCACCAGCAAAACAAAAAGCTCTATGTCGTATCAAATATTGCGCCGCACAATGGCAAAGTGAAAACTTACTTACGTGATATTGAGCCTGTTATCGCGATGAAGCCAGACGCGCTTATCATGTCCGATCCCGGACTAATTATGCTGGTGCGCGATAAGTGGCCAGACATGCCAATTCACTTATCCGTACAAGCGAATGCTGTTAACTATGCAGCGGTGCAATTTTGGGCCAAACAAGGAGTTGAGCGCGTTATTCTTTCTCGCGAGTTGTCGCTACAAGAAATAGAAGAAATTCGTACATTGTGCCCAGACACTGAGCTTGAAGTGTTCGTTCACGGCGCCTTATGTATGGCTTATTCTGGTCGCTGTTTATTGTCGGGTTATATCAACAAGCGCGATCCAAACCAAGGTACTTGTACCAATGCCTGCCGCTGGAGCTACGATGTCAAACCTGGTCAAGAAAACGAAACCGGGGATGTTGTCCATAAAGTCGATCCAAAAGCGATTATTCCAACCTTAGGAGAAGGTCAACCAAGCGACGAAGTATTTATGCTCGAAGAGCAAGGTCGCCCAGGTGAATACATGCCAGCATTTGAGGATGAGCATGGTACTTACATCATGAATTCCAAAGATTTACGTGCTGTCCAGTATGTTGATCAACTCACTCGCATGGGCGTGCACAGCCTTAAAATCGAAGGCCGTACCAAGTCATTCTATTATGTTGCTCGCACCGCACAAGTCTATCGTAAAGCCATTGATGATGCTGTTGCAGGTAAACCATTTGACCCAAGCTTAATGAAAACTCTAGAAAACCTAGCCCATCGAGGATATACAGAGGGCTTCTTGAAACGTCATGTACATCAAGACTATCAAAATTACGACTACGGTCATTCGGTGTCTGACCAACAGCAGTTTGTTGGTGAAGTGCTAGGTCGCACTAATAATGGTCTCGTTGAAATTGAGGTTAAAAACAAGTTCTGTACTGGTCACAGCCTAGAATTAATGACGCCTAAAGGCAATATTCACTTTAATCTTGAGCACATGGAAAATAAAAAAGGCGAAGCGATAGATGACGCCAAGGGCTCTGGTCATATCGTCAAAATTCCACTGCCAGAAGACATAGACTTAAGTCACGCCATTTTAATGCGCAATTTGGGCCAAAGTGAGGACACTCGTAATCCTTTTAAAAAGGCATAACGATGGCACTACTTATTAATGATAAATGTATCAACTGTGATATGTGCGACCCCGAGTGTCCTAATCAGGCCATTTACATGGGCGATAAAATTTATCAAATTGACCCTGACAAATGCACTGAATGCGTCGGCCATTACGACACACCAACCTGTGTAAGTGTCTGCCCCATTGATTGCATTAAACCAGATCCAAACCACAAAGAAAGCCTTGATCAGTTGGCCGAAAAGTACCTTCGACTCACTGAATAACAAGGTGAAGCCACGCGCTTCACCTTGTTAATCTCTCAACAAGCATCTTCCCTACCTCACGATAAAGATTTCCAAACCTGAGGTCAGGATAAGGAATGATCTAACCCTCTGTTTTTAAAGTTACATTAAATTACTTTCTTATCTAGCCAGAGAGTTTTGGGGATAACTCCGCTCTCGCGTCCTGCTACCGCCCTGGTACCTACGTCCTGTAGGCAAGGCGAATTTACGCACCAATAGCTGGCTATTGGAAGTGAATTCAACACAGTTAGCGCTAAAACTGGCTGCTAGAAAGGCATTAATTATCCGAAGTTCAGGTTTCTTGCGCCTCTTGTCGAAATTTCAAATAGATATACTACAGTTAAAGCAGAGCATTAGGACTTTTAAAGCGTATTTTACTATCGCAGCTTGAGTGCGCTTTTAGCGTCTTAACGGCGGATGTTTTTATATGAATCGGCTTTACGTTGAGGTAAGGAAATAACATGGATTTGAACTCGTTTGAGTCATTTTTTAATAGCGCGTACATGCCGCATGGTCATTGCTATTTGTGGCAACCTCACCTGCTATGGACCAATGTCATCTCCGATATCTTGATAGCCGCCGCCTACTTTTCTATTCCTATGGCGATTATGATTTATGCAAAACAACGCCCTGACGTTGGCAGAAATTGGGTCTTTGTGTTGTTCTGTAGCTTCATCACCTTATGTGGACTCACGCACTTAATTGGCGTTTATACCGTTTGGCATGGCGCTTATGGTATTCATGGCATTTCAAAAGCAGTCACAGCGTTTATCTCAATGGTAACGGCGGTTTATCTTTTTAGACTTATCCCAAGCGCCGTCGCAATCCCAACTCCCAATCAATTCCATGGCGTGACCGCAAGGCTCAAACGTATTACCGATGAAAAGCAGGCGCTTCATTCGCAACTCGACCAACACAGAGTTACCGAGTTTATGCTCGATGCCTTACCCACTAGTACCTTGCTACTTGACCAGCTACTCACCGTGAGTAAGTGCAATCCTTATTTTTATCGCGAGCTTGGGTACGACACGCCAGATGCATTAATTGGGCTGAGACTACACGATATCGTCAGTTTGGATGATCCGTTCGACAGCTTAGAATCCATTAGCCAATCTCTACTCAACCAAAACGATTACAGTAAAGAAGCACTGTGCCATGTGAAAGACAAATTTGGCAATCTAATCCCGATGGAGATGCGCTTAGTACAAGAACCCCATGACGGTGCCAATCTCATTTTAGCGGTGTTTAATAACCTATCGTCACTTAAACGCACAGAGCAAGCACTTGCGGAATCCACCGAACAAATGAAGCGTGCAATCGGGGCAACCGAAGATGGCATTTGGGAGTGGAACGTTGTCGACAACAGCGTCAGCTATTCATCTCGTTTAAAAACCATGATAGGTAAGCGCGACGACGAAAAAGTCACCTATGACGATTGGTTTGCACATATCCACCCAGACCATCAGGGCAAAGTGCAAGATGCCATAGATCATCACTTTGCCACCAAAGATCAATATTTTGTCGAGTACTTAGGGCGAGACAACAAAGGAGAATACGCGTGGTTTTCCGCCGTAGGCAACAGCCAATTTGACGACCACGGTAAAGCATTGGTGATGTCTGGAGCACTTAGAAATATCCATCAGAAAAAATCCCTTGAGCTGCAAATTGCGGAAAAAAACAAAATTCTCAATGCCATCTACGAAGGTGCAAGTCAGGCTATTTGGCTATTAAAGGTAGAAGAAAACCAAACATTTCGAGTGCTCGAGTACAATAAGTTTGCTTGTCAACGCACTGGCGTCAAACTTGATGAAATATTGGGTAAAACCCTCAGCGAACTAAGGGGGACAGTGTTAGAAGCGGAGCTAGTAGATAGAATCGAAAAAAACTACCAACTTTGTGTTGAGGTCGCAAAACCCGTAGATTACACCGAAATGATACCGTTTAAAAACAAAGAGTATTGGTATCAGACGACTCTTTATCCACTTAAAGACAGTAAAAACCAAGTTGAGCGGATCGTTGGTATCGCCGTCGATATTACTGCGCGAAAATTCGCAGAAAAAGAGCTTGAAGACAACCAACGCTTTTTACAGCGAATGATTGACTCAGCGGTGTGTGGCCTTTATCTCTACGACTTAAAACTCCACAAAAACACGCGCATAAACAAGCGTTATACTCAACTCCTTGGTTATACAATTCAAGAGTTAGAAAGTTCAAATTTAGAGCTATGTTTTCATGAAAGTGAACGCGCACTCGTTTACGAGCATATTGATGAAGTGAGAGCCAGCCAAGACGGTGAACTTATCCCGATAAAATATCGCTTTAGACACAAAGAAGGGCATTGGGTTTGGTGTTATTCTGTCGATACCGTAATCACTCGAGATCACAATGGCGAGCCAGAGCTGATGCTGGGTACTTTTGTCGATATGACCGAGCACACCGAATTACTATTACAGCTGCAAGAATCTAACGCCCACCTTGAGCACTTTGCCTACATTGCGTCTCATGACTTGCAAGAGCCACTCAGAAAGATCACCGCTTTTTCGGACAGTTTGGCGCAAAGAATTACGCCAGAGTTGAAAGACTACGACGATGCAAAGTTTGAAATAGAGCGCTTGGTAGATGCCAGTCAACGAATGCGGATAATGATCCAAGACCTACTCAAGTTATCACGCTTGCATTCCCACGAGTTGAAGCTACAAACAACTAATCTAACTTTATTGCTAGAAGATATCTGTGAAGTGATGAGCTTTAGTATCGAGGAAAGCGGCGCAGAAATTAAACTCGAGAATGGTGATTTACCCATCGAACTTGATCCCTCGCTTTTTCTTCAAGTGCTGCAAAACTTAATCAGTAACAGCATTAAATTTAAGTCACCAGAGCTTACGCCCGTGGTCCAAATTTACGCCAGCCAAACCGGCCATGAAACGGTGATCCATTACAAAGACAATGGACTTGGGATCCCAAAATCTCGACGCCAGCAAATCTTTGAACCGTTCAGGCGTTTTGGCACCACACAAGAGTATGGCAGTGGTATTGGCCTTGCGCTGTGCCGACAAATCGTAAAACTACATGGCGGCACAATAAAATGCCTGCAAAGTGATGATGGCGCTTTGTTTGAAATCATACTGCCAAAAGAAGTTAAGGAGTAATAATGGAACTGTTATTAGTTGAAGATGATACAGATGATGTTTACTTTTTTAAAAGAGCATACAGCAGTATTACCAATGCGCCAGAGCTTAAAATTTTTTCTGACGGTCATGAGCTGCTACATTACCTCGATTCTATCGCAACTTACGACCAAGTTATCTTGCTGGATTTAAACATGCCAAAAATGAGTGGCTTTGAAGTCATGGAAGCTTTAAAAAATGAACAAGTTGCCGATAAATTAATAACGGTATGCTATACCACCTCCACTCACCACAGTGACATTCGTAAAGCATATCAATTGGGTGCTAAGTCATATATTACCAAGCCTGGACGCTTAAGTGATTTAGAGTCGTTGATCAAATTAATCAAGCAGTATTGGTTTGACAATAACTGTGTCGTGCAAGGGTAACTATGAATACATGGCTGATTTATCTTCTTGAAGACAACGATGAAGATGCTTACTTAGTAAAGCGTACACTTGCAAGTACTGACGGTAGACAAAAGTTTAACGTTAAACATTTTAAAAATTTAGAACAACTTGAAACCGCCTTAAATACAGTCAGGCCTGAAGCCATCCTAATCGATTTGAATATCGATGAGAGTCAAGGTCTTACCACGCTGATTAAAGTAAAGCAGTTACCCGTCAGCGCCCCTATAATCGTGTTAACTGGGGTATCTGAAACGCTGTTTGGCGAAAAGGCAATTCAACTTGGTGCGCAAGATTATATCCCAAAACATGAAGTGAGCGGCCCACTACTGGCACGTACAATCACCTTCTCAAAAGAACGCTACGAAATGCAGCGGAATCTAGAGAACCTGGTGGTTATGGATAGACTCACTATGTTACATAACCGCGGCGCATTTGATAGCGAACTAGAAAGAGCGATTAGTGAATCAGAGCGATATGGTCATGGATTTGGTGTGTTGTTTATTGATCTCGACAACTTTAAACCAGTCAATGATCAACTTGGTCATCAAGCAGGCGACCAATTGCTAAAAATACTGTCGGCAAAACTTAAAATGTATAAACGTGCTTCGGACTTTGTAGCACGCTACGGTGGTGATGAATTCGTGGTTATCGCCCCTCACCTGACCGAAAAAAACCAGTTACGAAAACTGGCTCAGCATAAGTATGACTTGCTAAGTGATAATTACTGTCTCCAAGATGAAAGCGCCAACATCCGCGAAGTAAAGCTAGACTTGAGTATCGGTGCTGTGATTTATCCCACTGACGCAACATCGGCTGAAGAGTTAGTTGCTAAAGCCGACAAAGCCATGTATCACGCAAAAACTAATAAACTACCTTACGCGTTATACTCGGATGCAGGGCTCACGACAAAACAGGAATAGAGAGAGCTATTCAACTCTATTGTGCAAGTATTGCCTATCAGACTTTCGCCTAACATGGTTGCGCCTTTCGACGAGAGGCAAAACATTACTTCGCTGTTTTCGGCGCTCTCCCCCTTGCCTTTCCTCTAGCAACTCTTCAAGCTGAGACAGAGTAATTTGCCTTCTCATAGCAACCTCCACATCACATTAATTTATTTTCTATAGTCGCTTTTACCCTAAAACCCAATCTATCGGATCAGGAACATATGATCCACATCAAAGAAACCATACTGTAAACTTTTATTTTACAAAATAATCACATTTAGGTATAACTTAATTGAACAAAAAACAAACAGAAAGGATACAACATGAAACGCCACTATCTATCAGCGTGTTTAGTCGCGCTCCTCTCACATCAGGCAACAGCTGCTGGTCAGCATGACTCAGTAGCTATACCTGAATTTACTGCGGAACACATCAGTGCCTTACCTATTTCTAGTGTAATGGCAGTAAACCCTGAACTGTTTCTTTTCAGCAATGCTTTACAACAAGTAGATTGGCAGCAAGTGCTTGACAGCACGGCACCACATTTAAGTGACAAGCTCGAAGTGCTCTTGCACTATGCTGGATATGCCAGTATTAACCCTAAATTGTTGCTGGCACTAATGGAACTTGAATCAGGTGTGATAAGCAACCCAGATAAACAATCCCTCTCTGCACCGTTTGGTAAACTCTCTCATGAACAGGGGTTTGATGCGCAAGTAAAAGATGTAGCGCTTAATCTGAGTGCGAGGTACTACGCATTTCAAAAACTTCGCGATGAAGGCAAAGCCAAAAAGTTACCTGCGGTAAACGAAGCAACCGTTGCACTTGCAGATCTAACCCATACATCTGCAAACAAGCTATTAGACACCTATCAAACATTATTTAACGGCGAGTCATTAGCACTAAAAGCGGACAGCAACATCGCTTTTAGTGAGCGGGCTTCAACACAGGCAGTATCGGCTGCTAGCTTTAGCATGAGCTTTCCATGGCCGTCGGGTTACGCTTGGTATAGCGGTGGTGCACACTCAAATACAGGCTCTGGTTACCCTTACTCTTCGCTTGATTTTAATAACGGTTCAGGTGGCTGGGGAAGTAATACACCTTGGGTTCAAGCAGCGCACGGCGGCACAGTGACTCGCTACTCAGCTTGTAATATTCGCGTGACTCACTCAAGCGGTTATTCAACTCAGTATTACCATATGGAAAGTTTGCAATATAACACTGGTGATGTCATTTCTGCAGGCGCTTGGCTTGGCCGTTACGCGGACGATAAAGCAACAGCATTGTGCCAAGGTGGTCAATCAACAGGTCCTCACGTTCACTTTTCTCTACTGTACAACGGTGGGCATATTTCGCTGCATAATTGGTACATCAGTGGCTATCGTATAGATGTGGGTAACTCCAACTATGACGATAACTGTAATCGCTTCTTTTTTGAGAAGAATGGGTATCGTACTTGTGCATGGCGTGCGTTATATAAGTAACGTGAACTTGCACAACCATGGTATTAGGCTCAACTTTTTAGTTTGAGCCTAATAAAAAACTTAAAATTTTTGTAAAACAAATGTATATTAAATTTAATCAGGAATAAAAAAGGATTTAATACTTCTATGTTTGCAAAGGAATATTCCAATAACTCGCTAGCATGGCAAGATCGAGCGTTTTTTATTCTGACTCATGCTCGAGCTAATACCAGTTCCACAAATTATACCGTGCTTATCAAAGTGCTTGAGACACTGGGACATACGGTAAAAGTCGACACTCGACTACCAGAGTCTGCGCAACGCGAACAAATCGCGTTATTTTTGGTAGATACAGAACACCGAGATTGTAATGAACTTATCAGTGCTGAAGTAAAGCTATTGGCGGCTAAGCACAAGGTACTGCTATTTAATGCCAATGAAGACAACGTTAATGAAAAAACGGCGCTACTTGGCAATGTGAAAGGCATACTCTATCGCAACGCTCCGCCAGAGACGTTATTTCAAGGGTTAAGCAGTGTGCTCAAAGGCGAGCTTTGGTTTTGTCGAAGTGCTATTTCAGAGGCGTTTAGCGAACTGATTGCCGCCATGCCACAAGCATTGCCTAACAGCGACATCATCTTAAGTAATGAAGAATTAAATATGCTTACCGGCAGAGAAAAATCTGTGATCAAGCTTATTGCTGCTGGTGCTAAAAACGAAGATATCGCTGATAGACTAAACATCAGTAGTCACACAGTTAAAACGCATATCTATAGCGCATTTAAAAAAACCAATTCACGCAACCGAGTTGAACTTGCTAATTGGGCACTACGCCATATACCGATAGTGAGTTTGAATTAAGAGCTGTGTAAAGACACACAATAAAACCGAGATAAAAAAGAAGTGAATGAATGGCTAGCATAGTACTAGCCATCTGCAGAAAATCGTAGGCTTACGCTACACCATAGCTATCACGGTATGCTTTAACTGCATCTAAGTGCGCATCCATACCACCTTGTTGCTCAAGGTAAGTAATCAAATCAGCCAATTTCACGATAGACACCACTTGAGTATTAAAGTCACGCTCAACTTCCTGAATAGCAGAAAGCTCAGCTTTGCCTTTTTCTTGGCGATCTAATGCGATTAATACACCGGCAAGATCTGCACTATTAGCGGCAATGATCTCCATCGACTCACGAATAGCAGTACCCGCTGTGATCACATCATCAACAAGCATAATACGACCTTCAAGCGCCGAACCAACTAAGTTACCGCCTTCACCATGCTCTTTCTTTTCTTTACGATTAAAGCAATAAGGCACATCTTTGTTGTGATGATCGGCAAGTGCAACGGCTGTCGTTGTCGCAATAGGAATCCCCTTGTACGCTGGGCCAAACAACACATCAAACTCAATGCCAGCATCTTCCAATGCCGAAGCATAGAAACGACCTAAACGCGCCAGATCACGACCTGTGTTAAACAAGCCTGCATTGAAAAAATAAGGGCTAGTACGACCAGACTTTAACGTAAACTCACCAAACTTAAGCACCTGCTTTTCTAAGGCAAATTCAATAAACTCTTTTTGATACGGTTTCATGTTTTTCCTACTGAGTGTTGATTACGCTAACGCTTGCTTTTGTAGATCAATGATTTCACGAATTGAATGTTTCGCAAGACCAAGTAACTCATCTAGCTCGTCGAACGAGAACGGTTCGCCTTCAGCTGTACCTTGTACTTCAATCAGTTTGCCAGTTTCAGTCATGATCACGTTCATGTCTGTCTCTGCTTCTGAATCTTCAAGATACTCAAGATCGGTAATTGGCTGACCTTTATAAACCCCAACCGAGATTGCCGCGATCATAAACTTTAACGGGTTTACATTGATCATGCCTTTGGCACGCATGTGCGTTAGTGCATCTACCAATGCCACACAAGCACCGCTAATTGACGCCGTGCGTGTACCACCGTCCGCTTGAATAACATCACAGTCGATAGTAATGGTATTCTCACCTAACGCTTTTAAATCAACTGCGGCACGGAGAGCGCGCGCGATTAAGCGTTGAATTTCCATGGTACGGCCGCCTTGTTTGCCACGTGCCGCTTCACGGTTGTTACGCGTATGTGTAGAGCGCGGAAGCATACCGTATTCTGCGGTGATCCAGCCCTTGCCTTGACCTTTCATAAAGCGTGGCACACCCGCTTCTACAGAAGCCGTACATAACACTTTAGTGTTACCAAACTCTACCATTACTGAGCCTTCAGCGTGCATTGTATAGTTACGAGTAAATGTAACCGGCCTGATCTGATTTGCAGTTCTTTCGCTTGGACGCATCCACGTTCCCCCATCATCAAAATTTGCCGTACATTATAAAGGGATCATAGAGACTATGCCACGCGATCCGACTAAAAATAAAATTCACTTTAGGGCTGTGTGGAAATTCGGCTATAATGCTCCGGTTAAACCAAGCTAATTTAGGGACTTTATATGATCCATAGTATGACCGCCTACGCCCGCAAAGAAGTGAAAGGTGACTGGGGCACTGGGGTTTGGGAAATTCGTTCAGTTAATCAACGCTACCTCGAAACCTTTATCCGCGCACCAGAACAATTTAGAGGCTTAGAGCCAGTAATACGTGAACGCCTGCGTAAACACTTACAACGCGGCAAAGTTGAAGTATTCCTAAAGTTCACCGCAAATCCTGCGCACGTTGGCCAACTAACCGTCAACGAATCGCTTGCAAAGCAACTTGTTGAAAGCGCCAAGTGGCTACAATCACAAAGCGGCGGTGATATCAATCCTGTAGATATTCTACGCTGGCCTGGCGTAATGGAAGCAGAAGAAGTCGATTTAGACACCGTAAACAGCGAACTGTTAGGTGGCTTTGATGAGCTAATAGAAGACTTTAAAGCTGCACGAGCAAGTGAAGGCGAAAACCTAGAAACCATGCTCATCACCCGTCTTGAAGGTATTCTAGAGCAAGTTGCCATCGTTGAAGGCTACATGCCTGAAGTCACTAAGTGGCAACGTGAAAAACTTTCACAAAAATTAGAAGAACTAAAAACCGACATCGACGAAGGCCGCCTAGAGCAAGAGCTAATTTACCTTGCGCAAAAGCAAGATGTTGCAGAAGAGCTCGACCGCCTCAAGTCACACGTCAAAGAAACCCACAAAATCCTCAAAAAAGGAGGCGCTTGTGGCCGTCGTTTAGACTTTATGATGCAAGAATTCAACCGCGAATCTAACACCCTAGCCTCAAAGTCAATCAACAGCGAGATCACCAACGCCGCCGTTGAACTTAAAGTTCTAATTGAGCAAATGCGCGAGCAAATTCAAAACATCGAGTAATGTTTCAGGCTGTTTCTGAGTGTTAAAATAGCCTTTAAAATCTTAGAGTTATAAGTTTTACGTGTTTCAACCTGTTGCCCCGAATTGCTCTTTGTAATGAAAAAATGATGGCAGAAATGGTGGCAGATTTTGAAAAAATTCAAAATTTGCCCCAAACTTTAAAAATCTGCCACCACTTTTATTGTAAAGGTATGATATGGCAAACAAAATCAACGCTCAGCAAATTAAGTCTTTAATCAAAACGGGTAAAGTAGGCTATCACTCAATTGGGAATGGCCTTTATATTCGAATCAGTAAAGAGCGAAGCGTTTTTTGGGTAGTTAGATATACAATTCATAAAAAGCGCAGAGAAATCACCTTCGGCAAATACCCCGATGTTTCATTGGCTGAGGCACGCTTAAAGTCAGCGCAAATTGTGCTTGATGTGAAAAATGAAAACATCGACCCTCAAGCCGAAAAAATGCGCCTCGATAACGAAACCTTAAAAACCGTCAATGATCTTGCCGAAGACTGGCTGCAAGAATGCGAAAAACGCTTAAAGCACCCAAATATCCCTAGACGTATTTATACCAAAGATCTCGCCCCTTATTTTGGTGGGTTAGCAATCGGAAAAGTAAACCCTAGAGATATTCGCGGCGCGATACAACGCATTGCGCAAAGTGACCGCCCAAGCATTGCAAATGACGCGCTCATGTACTGCAAGCAGCTATTCAGGCATGCAATTAAGCTAGATTTACGCACCTCAAACCCAGCTGAAGCATTTAACGTGTCAGATGCGGGCGGTGTAGAACAAAGCCGCAACCGTGCCCTATCTCTTGACGAACTAGAGAAGGTGTATCAATGGCTTCAAAACAAGCGATGCAAATTCAATCTGACGGCGAAAATAACAAAGTGTTTTATCTCAAAACAACCTACTATCAAATCCAAAAAGAAATGATCAATGCCATCAACAAAGTCGAAAACAAAACTCTGAAGCCGAACGATTGCCCTTACAACACTTCAAGCATTTGTAACTCCCCCAAAAAATGAAACAGTTCATAAGTAGAATTTTCCATTAACTAAAATAGGAAAATTTACGATGAGAAAAAGCAAGTTCACCGAAACCCAAATTGTCAGCATGATCAAGGAAGCTGAA
>NZ_JAKKCW010000013.1:0-131557 GCF_021728455.1 Pseudoalteromonas sp. L23
AAGGGTGAAATACCATATTAGCGTCGTTAAAAATTTCTCATTTAGAACAACTAAATAGCAAAATTTTTGCCTAGCTACTAAAGCTATTTCTCCGCTTCAAATTGCTCATTTACCTAATACAATTGGTATCGCAACCGTCTTGTAAGGCACGTCCATGATGCCAGACAAGGCTTGGCCGACATCCTGTCGGCACATTGCATATCGACTTATGCTTTTCGGTTGTGATGGAGGGGGAATAAGTTGCTTGTGAGATCGTCTACGATTTTAGCGATTAAGCTGCTTTAAAGCATTGCAAAAGCTATCATCGCAGAATGCTTCCTAATTCACAGTGCAAATAGTGTTGTAGGAGACGGTTTACCCGCCGAGAAGTTAAGTTTGTTGGGGGATGAGAGAGTGCCTTGTCATTAGGCATCAAAGAAGCCCATGGATGGGCGTAGAAACCTGTCAAGAGTTACACATAGTTTCGAGTTAATGTTGAACTTTACTGACTGTGGAGCAATCGTATATTGCTCCACACTAAAATGATTCAGCTAGTCATCTAGCTTTACGGCCCCAGCTATCCTATCTATTTTCACCGAGCCTGAACCTGATTCGGTAATGGTCAAGGAACCGGCATTTACCACACGAATATTTCCAGCACCGTCTTCTATTTGAACATGGCCCTTAACTGCTTCGATATCCGTATTGCCCGAACCATCAACGATAGTGACATCGCCTTGGGCGTGACGAACTCGAATATTACCGGATTCATCATCGATTTTAATATTGCGTCCGCCTTCAACAACCAGTGAGCCAGAGCCATCGATGATATCTGCGTTACCGCTAAAATCGCGAAGGGTTAGATCGCCAGACTCATCTTCTATTTTGATATCTGTGCCGCCAGTCACATCAATATTACCCGAGCCATCCTCCAACTCTAGTGTATCGACTAATCCCTTTATAGTTATGTCGCCAGAACCATCGTCGATAACAAGTTGCTGGACGTTAGTGATATGGATATTGCCACTGCCGTCATCAATTTCAGCACCTTGAATACCTTCCAACGTTATATTGCCAGAGCCATCATCTAGTTTGATAAAACCTTTGATATTTTTGATGGCTATATCCCCCGAACTGTCATCAAGTGTTAGCGCAAGTTGGCTTGGCATGGTGATGGTTAAGTCAATTCTAGGGCTATTATTGCGATACCATTGTACACCAGAACTTGTATCTGAGTCGGCCACCAATATGGCGGTATCACCTGATTTTTCCAGTGTAAGTTGGTAGTTTTCTGCTTCTGTGGTTAACACGGAGGCTTCCACTTGGATCTCTTGTTGATTGTCGTATCCAATGATCTGGATATTACCCGAGGTGGTATTTGCATCAAGTTTGCTGATGTCTGCAGCGTTGAGTTGCAAAGATTTATGGAGTGTTTTGGTTGCTGCTGCGCTTGGAGAGATATGCACAACACAGCCAGATAAAAGGCTAAGTGCAGCTAAACTGGTGAAGAGCTTTTTCATTGTTGTTATTTTCCATAGTGGTGATGACATGATGTTATCATCCAGCAATAGTTATACCAGAATGAAGATATAAAAAAATCAATAGATTAAGAAGGTAGCGAACTTTTGAGTGGTCAAAATAGCGAAATCAAATAGTGAGCTGAACCAAAAGTTTGCAGATATGACTGTCATGTGGTTGTAAATTCGACAATGTAGTCTGGCACTATTGTTTGTTTATTTTCCTAACAGTGCAATGAAAGACACGACCAAGCTACACGCTGTCAATCCGAAATCATTCGTTGATAGTCACTGTAAACCAGACGCAGCAGTCTTTTTAGGAGTTGGAAGTGCCGCCAGCGCTGCAACTCTCGGGTGCTCTGCCTGTGTATTGACCCATAAAGGCCTACCTTGGTTATTGATAGATTGTGGCTTTGATACGGTGTCGCGTTATAAAAAGCATTTTTCGTCATTACCCGATGCTGTGTTTATCACCCACCTTCATTATGACCATGTTAGTGGATTGGAGCAGCTTTACTTTCAGGCTGCATTGAGTCAGCACCAAATCACGTTATATGCCCCAGCAGAGTTAATCGTTGGGTTGTGTAATATGCTCGCGTACACCGGACTGAGCGAAGGGACTTGCGGCGTATGGCAGGTTTTCCGTTTATATCCAATTTCAGAAAGCTTTCTTCATCGTGGGCAACGTATACATAGTTATGCCGTTCGTCATCATGAGCCCAATAGCGCTTTTTCGTTACATCTCCCAGGTAGCTTGTTTTACAGTGGTGATACCAAAGCTATTCCTGAGCTGCTCCATCATCACGTCAGTAACGGCGAAGTTATTTTTCATGATTGCGGTCTTGCAAACAATCCCAGTCACTGCTCCCTTAATGAGTTGTTGATGAGCTATCGTGAAGACATCATTAAAAATATTTGGGTCTATCACTACCAGCATCAAGAAGATGTTGTGAAGTTCGAACGCGCAGGACTCAAAGCGGTGCTTGCTGAGCAGCCGATTGCGCTTTAATTTTGCGACTGAGAGGTTAAATAGGCTTTTAATTCTCGAACAAACTCGCTGCCGATCTCATGGTGTATCGCTTTTATTTTTTCGGCGCACTCAGTGGTGTTGTTATCAAGTGCCGAATACTCTAACGCCTGTAGATGTTCAGCTAGTACCTCTGCACCCACTGCTTTTGCGGAGGTTTTGAGGTAATGGGCTTCGTCTTTTAACGCTTGAAAGGCACGAGTTTGGTAAGCAGTTTTAATTTTTGCGCAACTAGATTTCGATTGTACTAGAAAGTCGGTGTAAAACTTTTTCGCCGTAGCAAAATCATCACCGATTAAATCGATAAGCACCTGAGGGTTGAGGGTTTTGCTCATTGTGTAAAGTCCATATCTAACCATTTACCTAAGGTGTTTTTAAGCTCTTGTAATCGCACCGGTTTGCTAACATAGTCATTCATGCCACTATCTAAACAAAGCTCTTTATCCCCTTTCATAGCAGCGCCTGTGACGGCAACAATAGGAATGGCGCTGCGCTCTTCTTTGGACTCAAATGCGCGAATTAACTTAGTTAATTCATAGCCATCTATCTCCGGCATATGGCAATCCGTCAACAAAAGCTGATATTGCTGGCTTTTATACATCGCCAAGGCCTCTTTGCCGTTATTGGCGATATCACAGGAAACTCCAAGTCTAGAAAGCTGTTTGACGATGAGTTTTTGGTTAAAGGGGTTGTCCTCGGCAAGGAGTATATGCTGCTTACCACTAGTATCCGATTCATCATCGGTAGGGCTAGATACTTTATCGTCTAGTGAAAGGAGCGCATCTAGTTCACTGAGATCGTTTAATTCACCTAAATCAGTCTCGTCACTTTGCTGACTTACTTTCAGCTTGCTCAATAATTGGCCGATAGCGTATTGAGTCTGCGGTGCAATTGGTTTTGGTGTGGTTAACGCTGTACTGTTCAAGTTAGCAAACGCCTTTTCATCAACAAATACTAACTCTGGAATAGGTGAGCGTATTTGCTCTGCAGAGGGGGCGGCTTGCGTTGTGACAGCACGAACAAGTGCAGTATCGTCAGTCTCTTTGATTTCACTGGGTGACTCGATGACTTTGATCTCATTGCAAAAATGCGTGCAGGCATTGTACAACTGAGTCAGCGCCAACGAACTCTGCCAAGGCGCATCACTTAACCAATAAAGCGTATTAAATATAATATTGGGTTGCTGCTGTGTTCTTGGACGCCAAATAGGAATGGTAATGGTGAAAGTTGAGCCTTCAGCGGATTTGCTTTTTAAGGCGACCTTGCCGCCCATTAAGTCAATAAGCTTGCCACATATTGCAAGCCCTAATCCGGTGCCGCCGTACTTTCTCGTGATAGAGCGTTCGGCTTGTGTAAAGGGGGTAAACAGTTTCTTTTGGACTTCCGGTGCAATGCCAATACCATTGTCTTCTATCTTAAATATCAAGTGAGATAAGGCTACGCCCTCGCACGCCCAGTGCACATTGATGGTGACTTTCGCACCGCCTTCTCTATCTGCAACGCTAAATTTGATGGCATTGCTGACAACGTTAAAGATAATTTGCCGCACTCTATTTTCATCGCCAATCACTTCTAGCGGTAGCTTTATGTCCTCATGCACCGTTAATTTTACTGATTTGTCGCGCGCGTGGGCTTCGAAGGTTTTGATAATGTTATTGAGCATTTTGGAAGGGGAGAATGGGTAGCTTTCAAGCTCCATTTTCCCTTGTTCAACTTTGGCTAAGTCTAAAATGTCGTTCAATATTGAGACTAAATTATTGGCTGAAATAGACGCAGTTTCTAAGAGTTCTTGGTTATCTTCATCTAGATCTGAGAGCGCCATGAGATCTAAGGAGCCAATAATACCATTCATTGGGGTTCTGAGTTCATGGCTCATCATGGACAAAAAGTCTGATTTAGTGCGATTGGCCTGCTCGGCTTTAATAATCGCGGCTTCAAGATCGGCGGTGCGCTCTGCGACGCGTTGTTCTAACTCTTGATTAATGTGTTGGAGCTTTTTCTGGGCAATATATACATCGGTTTGATCGATAACAACACCATCAATACGTGCTGGCTGACCCTGTTCATCAAGTCCTACAACACCTTTGGCATACACTACAACAATGTCCTGGTCGTTAAGCAGGCCGCGATAGCGCTGTTCAAAGATTTTGCCTGAATTCAATGAGGCTTCTAGCGCTTGCGTAACACGTACTTTATCGTCGGGGTGAAGGCTTGCTTCCCAGAGGTGTAAATTGCCAATATCGTCTTCCGAAAGTTTAAAAATATCATTGGCCTGATGATCCCAATTCCAGATCCATTGATTCGCTACTCGTATTGCTCGCCAAGTACCTATTTTCCCCGCTTGCATCGCAAGTTCTTTACTTTCTTCTGCATCATGTAATGCGACTAACATATCTTTTTCGTGAGTACAGTCAGCTAAAATCCCATAAACACTGTGTGTGCGAATACAATACTTAACTTGCTCTCCCTTAAATTCAAACCAATGAATTGTTCCTCTAACCTCAAGTCGGAACTCAAAATGCAGCATAAGTCCTTGCTCAATATGGTGAGCGAGTAGCTCGGCAAATAGCGGCTGATCTTCTTGGTAAATCATGCTTTTTAAGGTGTCCCAGTCAAGCTCTGCTGAGGCCGGGAGACCTATCAGTGATTTGAACTTAGGAGAAAAATACGCAGTCTTGTTTAGGAGGTCGTAGCACCAAACACCTAGGTTTGCGCTGTTAACGGCGTGGCGCAAAATTCGAGTTTGTTCGTCTTCTAATGGATTTTGGCAATAATAAGTAGAGAGCTCGGCAATATGTACAAATATTTCGTTACTGCGAACATCATAAAACGACAGCAAAAATTGTACGTTTGGTGATGTGCGCAACGACACTTGTATCAAAGAACCATCAGCAATCGTCTTTTGCTGTTCTTCTACGCATAAAGGAAAGATGAATAAGTCTTCAAGGTGTTTATTGATGACGTTATCGACGGGAGCGAACAGCTTTTCCGCAACGGCGGTTGTGTGACTGACATACCACTCAGATGTAACAATCAAAATTGGCATACTGTCTTTTAGTGCTGTTAGCATCGTATCCCCCCATAATATCCTCATAAAACAATATAGCAGTTCATGATTAACTTGCTGGATTTGTGGTCAATCTAGTGAGATTTAGAAGAATGTGTAAAGCTTGTAGATCGTAGAAGTTCGAGTCTAAGTACCGTATTCATGAGACCCACAGGCATACCGATGCGCACGGTAATACTGAACTGAGCGAATGGCTTAGAAAGAATCGGCTATAAACGATGACGGATTTCACGTTGAGACTAAGCGATTTGCTATATCAAGTCTATAAACTGTAATATGTCTTTGTACCCCAAAAAGGGTGATATGGTTAAAAATAATAAAAGGATTCCAAGTTGAAACGTTATTTATCAGTGGTCATCGCAGGCTCACTCAACGCACTTACGTATAGTGGCCAAGCTTATGCACAGCAAGACCTGACTAATGAGGAGAATATCACCGCGATTGTTGAGCAACAGGTAGCGGCCTATAACAAGCGAGATATAGATGCATTCGTCGCAACGTATCACGATGATGTAGAAATTCACTACTTTCCTGGTGGAATAGCGTATTCCGGGAAAGAAAAACTGAAGAAAACCTATACACAGCTTTTTAATAGGGTCACTTGCCTGAGCGCCAAAATAAGTAACAGAGAGATCCAAGGGCGCTTTGTTGTAGATACTGAGGTTATAGAGTTTTGTCTAATGCGTGATGGTGAGGAATATAAATCAAATTATAAAGCCATCGCGACCTATGAAGTCGTCGATGGATTGATTAAGAGAGTCTTATTCTTAAAAGAAAAATAGTCAGCAGTGTAAAGCAAGATTTTGCTTTCCTCTAACCGTACGAGTACCACATTACTCAGTGGATTACACCGCCTCTACATTGAGTCTTTCTGCGAGTAGCTGGCGCTGAGTATTTAACCCCCTGTAGTCTCTAAGTCCTGCGATAAGTGCCCTGATTAATACGGTATCGGGGTTTTTACTTTGTAGTTGAGCTTCCAATAGAGCGATTGTGTGGTCTACGATCTCACGCTTTTGTGGTGTGAGTTTTAGCTTCTGAGACTTTTCTTGGAGCTGTATAAAAGCTTGTTGGATTTTTTGTTCGTGGAGTTGTCGTTTTTTGGCTTCGATCTCTTTTTGGGACGGGAAGTCCTGCTCGGTTAATACCGGCAACAGTGCTTGATTTGGTAGCGCTGTACAAATTGAGTCCATACATGAGACTACCCAATTAACCAGCTTTTCAGTGTCGAAATCAATACCTTCGATCACGGGAAGCGAAAGGTAGTTAGCTATAATGCCATCAAGCGTCATCGCGAGATCGGTTTTCCATGGACGAACTTGCTCGCCATAGTTTTCAAGTAAAAAGCCTTCTTGTAGCGTAAGCCACGTTAAGCGAAACTCTTGATAGAACATGATCAAGTTATTTGAAAAGCTTAGTGACTCCTCCTGCAATAAGAGTTGAAACATCGCTTGGTACTGCTGTAAATCTTCGTGCTGGAAGCGGATTTGTTGTTTTAACTTGGCAATTGGAGTCAATTTATCACTTTCTAATATCGCTCTTATTTTATCCAGCAGATCCGCTGTTTGACTCTCAAAAACGGCTAATAGTAGTTCGTCTTTTGACTTAAAGTGTAAGTAGATAGCACCTTTCGAAATGCCCACCTTATTGGCGATAGTTTGCATGCTAAAGGCACTATCGCCCTCAGCTAAAAGTAACTGCTCCGCGCATGCTAGTATTAATTTCCGCTTATCAGACATAGCTCCTCCTGTTCACATTGCAGTATACAGTCAATTTAAAAATGACCAATAGGTCAATTTTAAATTGACTAAATTTAAAGTTTGGTCAATTATTATGTTGTCTATTCAACGGGGACATAATAATTATGAACAATACATCATCTTTAATTCAACTAGTCAGGCGTACGCGGCCAAGTCGCCTATTACTATCAACTCTGGTTTTGTTTACACTGATCTCTAGTATTTTAGGTTTATTAGTGCCTTTGCAAACGAAAAATCTGCTGGAAGAACTTGGAGAAAATGGTCATTTTTCAAATGAACAGGTAGTCATATTAATTATGGTATTAGTATTTTCCGCTGTGCTAACAGGGTTGATGACTTATATCATGGGTAAAATTGGCAATGAGCAAAAGCTTAAATTACGCGGAGACCTTTTTCAGCACCTCATTCGTTTGCCTGTTTCTTTCTTTGATAACACAAGGGCTGGGGAGCCGGCGAATCGCATCGTAAAAGACACTGAAATTATTGAAAACCTAGTGAGTGAGCAGTCTGTATCTTTTATATCTGGTGTAGTTTCATTATTTGGTTCTTTTATTATTCTATGGTTTTTAGACTGGCAAATGACACTCGTGATGCTCAGTGCAGTTACGGTTAGTTTTCTGATTATCTTACCGTTTTCCGTAAGACTGACGGATCTGTCTAAGTCATTACAAGATACTGAAGCCTCTATGCTAGGAAGGTTAACCGAGCTGTTTGCTAATATCCGCTTAATAAGAGCACAAGGTGCAGAGAAAACAGAAGCTAAAAATAATAACAATGAATTGAAGTCACTCTATAAAACCGCAATGTCAGAACATACGCTCTTAGCTACCATGGGCGCATTGGTGAATTTAGTGATCATGGCTTCGATAGTGTTAGTACTAGGGTTTGGCGCATCAAGGGTTGCCAACGGTGCGATGACCCTAGGCGCTTTTGTTGCGTTTATTATGTTTTTACTGAACATTGTGTTGCCGATGGGGCAGTTAAGCATGGTGGTAGCCGCTTTTAATAAAGCAAAAGGAGCGGCCGTTCGTATTAATGAGATCTTAGCAACGACACCACCAAATGAAAGTGGTCATACGATTAGCCTGACTGATAAGTCAATTTATTTTCGCAATTTATCTTTTAGTTATGCTAATGATAAACCGGTATTTAAAAGCTTGAGCTGTGAATTCTTAAGTGGAAAAACGACCGCTATAGTTGGGCCATCAGGAGTTGGTAAGTCTACACTCTTTGCTTTGTTGCAGGGCTTTTATCAGGCGCAACGTGGTTACATTGAAATTGCTGGGCTTAATGTTGAAGAGTTAGACCGAGCCAATTTAAGAGCGCAAATTGGCTACGTTGCGCAAGAGAGCCCGCTGTTGTGCGGCACCTTATATGAAAACTTGGTCTACGGTGCTTTTGAGGCAATAGATGATGAACAATTACAGCATGCCATTACCACGGCCGATTTAGCAGAGTTTATAGCGACACTACCTGATGGGTTGAATACTCAAATTGGTGAGCGTGGCATTACTTTGTCTGGCGGACAAAGGCAACGAATTGCATTAGCGCGAGCACTATTAAAAGACCCTGCATTGCTGCTGTTGGATGAAGCAACGGCAAGCCTTGATTCACAAAGTGAAGCAGCTATTCAAATTGCCCTGAAAAATGCAAAAAAAGGTCGTACTACAATTATCGCCGCGCATCGACTCAGTACGGTTATGGATGCTGATAATATTATCGTCATTAACAAAGGTGAGATTGAGTCACAGGGAGATCATCAGTATTTGATGCAACACTCTTCGCTTTACCAAAGCTTAGTGAATAAACAGTTCAACCTTCAAGCTGCAAGCTAATAACTTTGGTTGAGGCCCGTTAGTTGGATAGGTGGAAAGTGAATGAACAGTAATGTCATTGGTAAAAGATTGAATTAGGGCCTGTTGACCTTTGCTGTTTGATTTTTGTTCTCCTGAGTGTGTTTTGGTCGCGACGCTCGACTTGCCGCCTAGTAATCTAGGCAAAAGTTGAGCAACAATGAACAAAGCGCACTCAGGTGAACCCAAAGGGCAGCGCTTGATTGGCATTTCTACTGTGTTATCGCCTGACTCACATAGAACAACTATGCTACGCAGGCTCTGCCTTGTATAAATACCAATCAAACTGCTGCAAAAACAAACTTGAAAGATAAACAGGCCCTAATACTTTTTGATGTTTTTTTTAAGTGATATAGCACTAAAAGTTTAGGTGTGATAAAAAGTAATCATATTTAACTAAGTGCTATTTTTGTTTTTGGTTAAAAAGGATTGGTTTTTAGGGAAGACAAATTAATTTTCGTAGGTTTGTTTATGCCCCATAGAGCATCACACACAAGTTCGCATACCTCTATTCCGCTGATTGTAGCGCTAACAAGCGTGTTGTTATTACTGACTTTACTGAGCTTTCCAAGCAAGAGCAAACAGTCTGTAGAAACCAAAGTAACAATACTTAAGAGCGGCGCGATAAAGCATGATGCTCGCCAGACAGAATAAGAATGAAAAATTCTTATTTACCTAAAAGTATCTAATTCATACCATCACCTTACACTTTGTAACAGTTCAGAGTTCTTATATTTTATTTATTTAAAACAGATTGTTACTTTATTTTTATAGCGATATTATCAAATTTCCGCAGGCATTCAGCTTATCATCTCACCTCGATAATTTGCTTATTATTTCTAACTCGGTATAGTTTGACGTCGGTCAGAATAGTAATAATATTGCTCAGTTTATGGGCGCAGGACAAATTGGCCTTACTTCTCAGAGGCAGGTATGCAATTAATTCAGTTAAAGTCAGATGACCCACAAGTAGTCGCGGTGTTTTCTGAAATCGATAAGCTTATGAACAGCTTATATCCAATCGCAAGTGCACAGTCTTTATCAATAGAAGAAATTAACCAACCTAACGTGTATGCCGTTGGCTTACAAAATGAAGAGGGCATTGTAGCGTGTGGTGCGATTGTAAAGCAGTTTGATAAAACCTTATACGGTGAAATTAAACGCTTATACGTAAAACCTAGCTATCGAGGTAAAGGGCTTTCTAAACGTATTATGCAAATTTTGCTTCACTATGCGGGTGAAGCGCAGATCCCACTTATTCGGCTGGAAACCGGCTCTAAGCAAGCCAGTGCGATAAGTCTTTATGAGAGCTTGGGATTTGAGCGATGTGAACGCTTTGGTATGTACCGCGACAACCCGTTAAGTGTTTTTATGGCGTTATCACTAAAATCTTAATGTAGTAAAATAGGGATTGTCAGTATCGGCCGAGATACTGGCAATTTCTGTCAGCACCACGGTGACTGGTTGGCTTTCTTGTTCTAAAACTAAACACTCCTGAGCGTCGACTATAGCCGTGTTTTTGCAGCTGCCACGCACAACTTCACCACCTTTCATCTCAATAGTAACCACTAGGCGTTTTAGGCACGCCAGCTCGATATAATCATACTGTTGGCAACTGATCATAGATAAGTTCTTATTTGAATAAAGCCACCTGCTTGTACAGATGGCTTTTCAAGCTTGGCTTATGCTTAAAGAGACTTAATTCCCATATTGTAAAGCGTAAAGCCATAAATATCGGCATACTGTTCAATCGTCTTGCTTATTGGTGTGCCTGCGCCGTGTCCGGCATTGGTTTCGATACGAATAAGCGTCGGATTCGGACCTGTGTGTTTGCTTTGTAGCTCAGCTGCAAACTTGTAAGAGTGTGCAGGTACTACGCGGTCGTCATGGTCACCTGTTGTGATCATGGTTGCTGGATAATCTACGCCAGCCTTTACGTTATGTACAGGTGAATAACCTTTCAGGTACTCAAACATCTCTTTGTTGTCTTCCGCTGTACCATAATCGTAAGCCCAGCCAGCTCCTGCAGTAAACGTGTGGTAACGCAGCATATCAAGTACCCCAACCGCAGGTACAGCCACTTTGAATAAATCTGGACGTTGCAACATCGTTGCACCTACTAACAAACCACCGTTCGAACCACCGTTAATTGCAAGCTTTTCACTTGAAGTATAATTTTCAGATACTAAGTATTCGCCTGCAGCAATAAAGTCATCAAAGACGTTTTGTTTCTGCATTTGAGTACCTGCTTTGTGCCATTTTTTGCCATATTCGCCACCGCCACGTAAGTTTGCTACAGCATAAACACCACCTAGCTCCAACCAAGCTGCACGTGTAGGGCTAAAGTAAGGCTTAAGACTGACATTAAACCCACCATAACCGTACAACAGAGTTGGGTTGTTACCATCCAGTTTCAGCCCTTTTTTATGGGTGATGATCATCGGTACGCGAGTACCGTCTTTTGAGGTGTAAAAAACCTGTTTAGACACGTAAGCATTTGAATCAAAATCTACTTTATCTGAGCTATATAATTCGCTGACGCCAGATTTTGCATTAAAAGTAAAGATAGATCTCGGGGTTTTGTAATTAGTAAATGAGTAATAGAGCACTTCATCGTCTTCTTCGCCACTAAATCCACTCGCCGTGCCTACACCTGGAAGCGCAATATCGCGGATCAGCTTACCTGTGAAGTCATATTGTTTTACCAATGAAATTGCATCTTTGATGTAAGTCGCAAATAGGTAACCTGAACCTGTTGAAACCGATAGTACATTGTTGGTTTCTGGGACCACATCTTGCCAGTTTTTTGGTTGTGGCTGTTTCGCATTAACTTTAACGATACGACGGTTCGGCGCATCTAAGTTCGTGCTTAGGAACAATGTGTCGCCTTCACTGTGGATCACGCTGGTATCAGAGTTGGTATGATCTAAAATTGTTACCCAGTCACTATCTGGTTTGCTTAAGTCACGAATAAATAGCTTGTTACCTGAGGTAGATACCGCAGCAGAGATCACCAAATATTTTTTATCGTCTGTTACACCACCATAAACATAGCGGTGTTTTTGCGCATCAGTGGCACCAAAAATTACCTTGTCTTGAACTTGAGGTGTTCCAATCTTGTGGTAATACACCTTATGTTGGTCAGTTTTTGCAGAAAGTTCACTGCCTTTAGGTTTGTCATAGCTTGAGTAGTAAAAGCCTTCATTACCAAACCACGAAATACCACTAAACTTAACGTCTACCAGCGTTTCACCAACCTGCTCTTTAGTCTCGGCGTTTAGCACAATCACTTTACGCCAGTCACTTCCACCTTCGGAAATTTGATAAGCCACTAATGAAGCGTCTTTACTAAAACTTAATCCTGCAAGCGATGTTGTGCCATCGTCGCTCATGGTATTTGGGTCTAAAAATACCTCAGCCTCACCACCTTCTTTTTGGCGGTACAAAACACTTTGGTTTTGCAGCCCATCATTTTTGTAGAAATAGGTATAGTTGCCGTGTTTAAAAGGTTGAGAAACACGCTCGTAATCAAGTAGTTCGGTGAGGCGCTTTTCGATGTCTTTACGATATGGAATTTGCGATAAATATGCCTGTGTTGCCTCGTTTTGTGCTTTTACCCACGCTGCGGTTTCTGCACTTTTATCGTCTTCTAACCAGCGATATGGATCCGCTACTTGCGTGCCAAAGTAGTTGTCTACAACGGTGCCTGTTTTAGTGATTGGATATTTCACAGATTGTGTCAATGCCGCATTATTGGATTGTTCATTTTCGGTATTAACACATCCGACAAGCGCAAGCGCTACGGCTCCAGCTAGTATCTTCTTTATCATGGTGGGGGTTCCTATTGGTTCTTATTAGCTACGATCTTGCCGCAGTTTCTTGCGCTTTACTCAGCAATAAAACTTTTTGGTGCGGCATTTTTTATTGAGCACTTCTCAGTGTTGGGCACTAGTCGTGCTACGAGAATAGTGTGGATTTTAGTGGAGTCGGTGTATTTGTCTACAAATTGTAGACAAATACACGAGTAAGAAGGTTAAATTGAAGTTGATTTGGCGTAATTATTATTGCCTTTGCATAAATATTGTTACTTCGGCCATCACAATACCAAACTTTTCGATATAAGAGCGGTTCATAAGGGTGGTTTGGTCAAAAGACCACATCCAATCATCAAAGTGTACTTCATAACTGGTATCATCAACGGGTAGGTCCATTCTATACTGCCAATTCATTGCATTGCCGAAGGTTTCGCCTGATGCTGAGTTGAGGATATCGTCGGCGCGGCCGGTATATGTATTGCCTGCAGCTTTTGTAATAGTCCAAACTCGCGTTTGAACCCCGTCGCCGAGCAAATAGTTGAAGGACTCATCTAAAATAAGTTCAGACTTGTTGTTAATAGAGCCCTTGATATCGACAGTAAACTGTTGAACTAAGTTGCCATCTCTGTCTTGGACTATTCCCCACGCTTTTACATCACCAACAAAAAACTCGTAGGGGTCAAATTGCGGTTTAAGTGTAGCGTACTTTTTACCGTCAATCCCGGAGCTGCAAGCCGACAATAAAAGTAAGGTGAGTACTGCAAGAGTGATGCGCATTGTTTTCTCCTTAGGCTTGAGGCCTCTTTGAGTGCTATTGCTTCTATTATGTCTTGTTGAACAAAGTATTGATGTTGAAATTGAGGGAAAAGGAGCATTAATTATTCTCATTTCAGGCCCAAAAGTTCAGCTCGCATGGCAGGTTCGGAGGTTTTTTCACCGAGCCAAATATTGAAAAAGCGGGTCGTAAATTCCGAATCTTTCACTTCGCCAATAAGCTTTTTATCTTGGTAAAACTGCGTAGTTCCCCCAGGTGTTCTTACGCCAAATAGCATTGTGCCTTTAGAGACATTGGGAAAAATTTTTTCCATTTCTGCCAGCCATCGCTCACCTTGACTTGAGTTAGTAAACCCTTGTTTCTCTATTTCTTTCAGTGATCGTTTTGCTATCTCTTTGCCGTCTAGCTCGCGTAAATATCTTAATGCCAACACAAAAGGCTGATCTTGAGAGTAGACTCCTTGGGGGGCATAAAGGCTGGCATCATAAACATCCCAAAACAAATAGGTCATTCGACTTGTTTTGCCGACTTGTTGAGGGTTTTCTATAAATTGATTTACAAGAGTACTGGTGCTTGCGAAACCCTGAGTGCTGAATAGCAACATCAAAAAGGCAAAGATGACCCTTTGCATACTAACCTCGTCCTATAATAAAAATCAGTTGGCTTGTTATACGAACGAGCTGGAGAGTTTGTTCACTTTGCTGCTGCCTGAAAGGTGCTGTCATCCCCCTTTACAATTTGTTAAGCTGACTAAAACCTACATACAGGAGCCATTATGAGCCTTTCAATTCGCCCAGCAGAAGTAGCTGATGCCGCGACGATACTGCACTTTATCAACGAACTTGCAATTTATGAGAAAGAGCCAGATGCCGTGCTCAATACCGTGGAAGAAATAGAACAGAAACTGTTTGGTAAAGAAGCCAGAGCACACAGCGTTATTTGTGAACTAGATGGCGAAGCAATCGGGTTTGCAGTGTATTTCTTTAATTATTCTACTTGGCTTGGCAAGCACGGTCTTTATCTTGAAGACTTATATGTATCACAAGATAAGCGCGGTGTTGGTGCAGGTAAAGGGATCATGAAATATCTCGCAAGACTTGCACTACAAAAGGATTGCGGTCGCTTTGAGTGGGTGGTACTTGACTGGAACAAACCATCAATCGACTTTTATGAAAGCATCGGTGCTAAAGCACAAAACGAGTGGATTATTTATCGCCTAACAGGACAGGAACTCATCGATTTTGCTGAGCAAGTATAGTGAAGTTTATTAGTCTGTTGGCTATACATTATTTCAAGAGAAACCCCCGATCTTTAACAATTTAGCCGAGTAAACATACGTAGAATTTGTACCCAATATTTTTGGTGAAAATTGCAATGGTGATTTTTGTTAATAGAAACAGTGATATATCTTTAGAGTGTTCCCCGTACACACGGGGCTAAACCGGATCTGAGTGTCAAAAGTGTGACATACAGTGAGTGTTCCCCGTACACACGGGGCTAAACCGTCTTTTAACTTGCTTAGTTTTTTGCACCAAAGGTGTTCCCCGTACACACGGGGCTAAACCGTAGTTAAACAATTATTCTAATTCCGAGTTTCAGTGTTCCCCGTACACACGGGGCTAAACCGTCGAGGGTGATTTACATATTGCTTATCACGATGTGTTCCCCGTACACACGGGGCTAAACCGCAATCAAGGCTTATGATGAAGTGTCTAGTTATGTGTTCCCCGTACACACGGGGCTAAACCGTTTTTCATTATCATTCTGGCGGTTGCTTGGCCGTGTTCCCCGTACACACGGGGCTAAACCGATTGTCCTCCGCCCAGCGATGACGATTTAACTGTGTTCCCCGTACACACGGGGCTAAACCGAGCTCAAAAATCAAATTGAAGAGCAGATTGAGGTGTTCCCCGTACACACGGGGCTAAACCGACATTTACCCTACGGAAACCACGCAATTTAAACGTGTTCCCCGTACACACGGGGCTAAACCGCAAACAATGAGTTCTATTTATCAACGTATGAAGTGTTCCCCGTACACACGGGGCTAAACCGTTCGATTGGCTTTTTGCCCTCGAGAGCAAAGAGTGTTCCCCGTACACACGGGGCTAAACCGATAATGCTCGGGGTGTCCGAATCTATCCAGAACGTGTTCCCCGTACACACGGGGCTAAACCGGTCGGCAAACCTTTATAGACATCCGAGTAAGCGTGTTCCCCGTACACACGGGGCTAAACCGCCGCCAGAACCAACACAAAAGGTAACACGAGAGTGTTCCCCGTACGCACGGGGCTAAACCGCCAAGTTGCCATAGACGCTATGAGCCAAACTAGTGTTCCCCGTACGCACGGGGCTAAACCGTAATTGTAGAGCGCTATAGTCTGCAAAATCACGTGTTCCCCGTACGCACGGGGCTAAACCGTAATTAGCGAGAGTACAAGAAACCCAATTAAAGTGTTCCCCGTACGCACGGGGCTAAACCGAAACGACGGGTGGTTTAGGCCAGCCAGCAGCGGTGTTCCCCGTACGCACGGGGCTAAACCGTTATCAGCAACATGATAGCTTATGTATTTTAAGTGTTCCCCGTACGCACGGGGCTAAACCGTTTTAAACTTAGTGGGTGCTTTGGTGTTTTTGGTGTTCCCCGTACGCACGGGGCTAAACCGGTTGGTTATATCCCTGACAACAATCTGAATGCGTGTTCCCCGTACGCACGGGGCTAAACCGGTTATGTTTTCAAAAAAATCAGGTGCTGCATCGTGTTCCCCGTATGCACGGGGCTAAACCGTGGTGGCGTCATTTATGAGTCCGTGAATGCGGGTGTTCCCCGTATGCGCGGGGCTAAACCGCTGAATTCAGGAACCGCCACCACGAAACGTTTGTGTTCCCCGTACACACGGGGCTAAACCGCACCTGTTACCACACAGCCGAGACTGCTGGGTGTGTTCCCCGTACACACGGGGCTAAACCGCGTATTTTAGGCGTTGCGTGGGATTCGGTTGTGTGTTCCCCGTACGCACGGGGCTAAACCGCCGCTTCAAGAGCCGCCAATCTTTCTGCATCTGTGTTCCCCGTACGCACGGGGCTAAACCGCTAGTAAACCTGAAAACATTACTAATTCACGAGTGTTCCCTGTACACACGGGGCTAAACCGACTCGGAACTACTACATAAGGTTTTAATTGAAGTGTTCCCCGTACACACGGGGCTAAACCGCGTAGCGTGTTCAAAACCCAGTATCTCGACCAGTGTTCCCCGTACATACGGGGCTAAACCTGAGTTATTCAGGTCTGAATCATGTGCTGTATTCGTCCGTGAAGCAGCATCCCTCACGCATCCATGCGCTCACCTTAGCAGGCTGCGAAACTGTGTTTTGGTCCTACTTCGCCCCCGTACGCACGGGGCTAACCAGTAGAACATTTTAGTAGGAAAGAGGCGGTGGACAGCTTGGCTGGAAGTGGTGGCAGGGTGAGACTCGAACTCACATCATATATAAACTGCATATAACCGTTACCCATTGGAAACACTGCCGCCATAGTTGATTATTAATCTACCATCAAAAAAATGCTAGCGTGATTTCACTGTCAGTTTATCTCAGATCAAAGACTTACTTTGTTTGTTCTGATACATTTATTTTACGAAAATTTTACCAGAGTGTTTTATGCAGGCTAAGGAAGAGCTGTATTTTAGATATATTGAAGCGGTATTGTTTTGGCAGGGAGAAATCCAGACCGGTACTTTCCAGAGCAAATTTAAGCTTTCAAGGCCCAGCGCACGGCGTTATGTCACCGACTTTATTGAGCGTTATCAGATTGCCGCAAGCTATAATGAGTCTGAGAAAGCCTATGTGCTGGCAAGCCCCTTTACACCTAATTATATCTCTCAGGATTTTACTGAGTATACTAGTCTCACTGGGGAACAGTACATACACAATCTGAGTTCCTCAACGATTACTTCGCTGGCATTACCACACAGAAAGCTTAACCCCACCATTTTGCGGCCCATATTGAATGCCTGTCGGCGACAAAGCGTGCTGGATATTCGCTATCAGTCTATAAAAGAAGGTGGTGAAACCGAGCGCGTGATCCGCCCTCACACGCTGATTAACTCTGGACTGCGCTATCATCTGAGAGCCTACTGTGAAAAAGCCAAAGGCTTTAGGGGTTTCTCATTATCGCGTATCGTCTCTGCCTCCCCAGAATTTATCAGCAAAGCGCAAAAGTACAAAAAAGACGACGAAGCCTGGCAGCAGGAAGTCACTTTAACCATAATCCCCGACCCAAGACTCAGCGAGTACGCCCAGCAAGTTATCGCTCACGACTTTGATATGCACAACCACCAAAAGCAAATTAAAACCAACGCTGCACTGATCAACTACCTGATCAGCATTTTGAGGTTAGATGTTCAGCACCCACACCCGGAAGCACAGCAAATTGTGATGGAATCGTCCTGCTATAGAGAGCTGAGGGCCAGAAGGTTGTTATGGAATGATTGAAGGTGCTGGCCGAGCTACTCGGCCAGCGGCCCCGTATAACGGGGAACATATTGATATACAGGTATCACTGCAACTGTATAGCGGTTGAGCCCCTTAAAAAAGGGAACTAATCAATATTACTGTGATATCTTTGATAAAGAAAGTTTGGGTTTTTGTAAGCTATAAAGTTGTTATGAAACCCAATGTTTTTTGTTGCCTTGAGGGTGGACAAATGATAGCCTATTTTACGTGTTCAATTATTAGAAGGAAATCTGGTGATCTTTCACAACCTAGCTAAGTTTGTAAATGCATTAACAGCTGCGGATCATAAAACAAAAGCCATTTTTGGAGTATTTTCTGTAGGCTTTTTGGTTGCCGCACTGGGCTACCTAGCAAACTCTCTTTATGCATTTATCTAGATCATAGTTGCCAGTATGTAGTCGGCAACTCTTCGTCATCCACCTACTAAATTTTTTACTGGTTGTAATAGCAGGATTGTTGGCGTTTTATTCGCGTCGTAAGCTGAGTGTATTGAAAGCAAGGACCAGAGCAATATGACAGATCTAAACAGTTTAATGTTCAAATATTGGGGCAAAGCTAAAAAGCCACTCGAGGTAGATTACTGCATGAGTGAGATTAATGGCGAGTCATTACAAGATATTGTTGAACGCCATCCAGGCGTTAATTCTGTCGATCACCTCAAAGCACTTGCGAGCAAAAAAGGGTGGCAAATCGCCAGACAGGGCGAAACTTTTCACCGTTATCACCTACTTGTATTTCATAGCCTAGATGTGGCGGCGGTTGCACTGACTTATCTGGATTTGAATAAGCAATTTACACAAGATTTGGCCGAGTTTCTGGGGTTAACTATTCCACAGCTTAAGTCTTTGGTCGGATTCTTTGTTGCCATTCACGACTTGGGTAAATTTTCTTCAGCATTTCAAAACCTAGCAGAATTTAGTGACAGTAATTTAAGCCAGAAAAAGTCGAGAGAACCTTATTCTGCAACAGATGCCCGACATGATGGGTTAGGTCATCATTTTTGGAAAAGCTGCGCCAAGCAAATTGAAGGTGCACCGGACGAAGTAACGCAGGCATTTAAAAAGATAGATTCGGTGCGAGTCATGCTGAATTGTGTTTTTGGTCATCACGGTGAGCCAGTTGTAGCGCACAAATTTGGTAGCAGAATAGAAGACTATTGTGTCGATGAAAATTACCAGGCTTGTAGAGAGTTCATAGCGTATTGCCTTGAGCTATTTGCTAATGATCTGCCAACGGAAAAGTTTTCGGATAGAGTGTGGCGCGATCACCTAAGGTATGCTAGTTGGCACCTTGCTGGTTTGTGCACTCTTGCTGACTGGTTGGGCTCAGATACTCAGTATTTCACATATCACTCTGAGCCGATGGATATACAAGCTTACTGGCTCGAAGCTGTAAAACAGGCACATAAAGTGCTTACAAATAGGCAGTTGACCAGTCAGGTAGAGGTCTTCCCTTATGAGTCAACCGCTAAGCATTTTGGCTTTAGTACACCTACACCATTGCAGTCGTTTGCTGAGCAAGTGCCTGTCGGTCCTTCACCACAATTGTTTATTCTGGAAGATGTAACGGGTGCAGGCAAAACCGAGGCGGCGCTAATCTTATTGCATCGTTTAATGCAGGCGAAGGCTGCGGATGGCTTTTACTTTGGTTTACCGACTATGGCTACCTCCAGTGCCATGTACCATCGTATCGCACAGCATTACGGACGAATGATGTCCGTTGATGGAAAAAAAGCCAGTCTGGTATTAGCACACGGCGCGAGTATGATGGAGGACGCTTATCAGGAGTCACTAGTTACAGAGCAACTCCCCGATCTTGAATATGGTAAAGCTGATGAAACAGCAAGTCAGGCATGCCATATCTGGTACGCAGACTCTAAAAAGAAGGCGCTGCTTGCTCATGCTGGCGTTGGCACGGTTGACCAGCCTTTGCTATCGGTTTTAGCCTCCAAACACAGCACGCTACGTTTTAATGGTTTGTTTCGTAAGATTCTAGTGCTTGATGAGGTACATGCCGCAGATCAATATATGTTCACTTTGCTAGAAGATCTTTTACGTATTCATTTACGGTTTGGCGGCATTGTGATCCTGCTTACTGCGACCTTGCCGCTAGAAAGACGCAACAGGCTTTGCCAGATCTGGCAAGAAGAGCTGGGTCTTGAATCTCCCGAGTGCACTCAAAAAACAAGCTTTCCGCTCGCAACCTGGGTAAATGAACAAGGGAAATTAAATGAGCAACCAGTGGAAAGCTTACCCAGAAATCACAAATCCGTGCAGGTTGAGTTTATCCACTGTGAGCAGGCCTGTATTGAAGAGATAGTGGCAAGAGCATCACGCGGCGAGGCTGTGGTTTGGGTGCGTAATACGGTCGCGGATGCGCAGCAAGCATATACTTTACTCTCAGAGCGTTACCCGCAAACACATATCACTTTGTTCCATAGTCGCTTTACCTTATACGACAGAAAACAAAAGGAAAAAGAGGTGCTTGGTAGACTGGGTAAGCAAAGCACAACACAGCAAAGACTGGGACAAATATTGATTTCAACTCAGGTGTTTCAAGAATCAATTGATGCGGACTGTGATTTTATGCTCAGTGATATTTGCCCCATTGACGATTTTATACAGCGTGCTGGGCGACTTAAACGCCATATCCGAGATGAACACGGCAATTACCAACCCGCACTGTCAGAAGATAAACGTCCGCCAGCTGTATTGAAAGTATTTTGCCCTGAGTGGCAAGGCGAGCCAGAAAAAGACTGGTTACACAAAAGCCACCCAGGTACGGCCGCCGTTTACCGGAGCCCAGCCATTATATGGCTTACGCAAAAAGTGCTAAGAGAGAAAGGCGGGTTGTATTTACCGGAGGATGCACGCCATTTGATCGAAAGCGTTTACAGCCAGGCTGCGCTAAACACCAGACCAGTAGATCTGGATTGTTATCACAGCGAGTATCAGGCGCAAACTCAAGCGATGGAAAATCAGGCAACGCTTCAGAAACTGGATTGGAAAGAAGGCTACTGCCGACAGGCGGGTAACGTGTGGATGGGGGAAGAGCTAGAGATAAGCACCCGATACAGTGACAGAGTCAGTATTCAGGTTGTGGTGCTAAAGCTTGATCAATCTGGAAATATGGCCTTCTATGCTGAAGGCTGCACCGAAAAACACCTGCTACAGCATAGTGAAATACGCGTCGATCAAAAGCGCATAGCCGAAAAGCTGAGCCCAATTCCGAATGAATACAGTGAGCAACTGGAGAGGTTGCTGGAGCGTTATCCTTCACTCAAATATAAGCAATGCTGGTTGCAAGGAAGTGATGAACGATTTTTATATGATGCATTTAAAGGGCTAACAGAGGTTGGTGAATAGCCTATTTAAGGGGCTTGACCCCATTTCAATTAGGGAAAATGGTATGAATAATTTAGTACAGGACCCTTGGCTATATTATCGGCTAAGAGATAACTCTATCACGCAGTTGCCTTTATCGGCGATAGCAAACCCCGATGTGGTTGACTTTGCTTTGCCACGCGCCGATTTTTACGGAGCAGCGTATCAGTTTACCATTAGCTTATTGCAAACCTGTTGTTCTCCCGAGGAAGGAGAAGACTGGTACAACTGGTATGAATCACCTCCTTCAGAGCAGGCGCTGTCAGAGACGTTCAGTAAAGCGGCACATGCATTTAATTTGTTTGGTGATGGCCCGCTGTTTATGCAGGATTTAGATCCGTTACGAAGTGCGGGCACGCAGAACGTCAACACCTTGTTGATTGAAACGCCGGGTGACAACACGCTTAAAAATAATGTAGATCATTTTATAAAACGTGGTCAGGTTGAAGCGATGAGCCCAGAAATGGCGGCGCTTGCATTATTCACCTTGCAGATTAATGCGCCAGCGGGGGGCGTTGGCTACAGAACGGGTTTACGCGGTGGTGGACCATTGACGACCTTGATACTACCCAATGAAGAGTCGACGAGCTTGTGGCATAAACTGTGGTTGAATGTTTGTATTGCGCCAAAGGCAAATGATGCGCAACTGCACAGTGGGCAAATCTTCCCTTGGCTTACAGATACCAAAGTCAGTAAAGAGAAAGGCACAGAAGTGCTTTTTAAAGATGCACACTTTCTTACACATTTTTGGGCAATGCCGAGACGCATACGGTTACAGCCAGAGGAATCACTAGGCACTTGCTCACTGACAGGCCATGAATGTGATGTACTGGTGAAGTCTTTTGCCACCACGAATTATGGCAACAACTATGCAGGGAGTTGGTGGCATCCGCTCACGCATTATCGCAGTAATCCTAAAAAGCCACATGAAGATAACCTATCCAGTAAAGGGCAGCCCGGTGGCATTCAGTATAAGCAATGGCACGCCTTGTGTTTCGCCAATGAGAGCGAAGGCAACCATCCAGCCAAAGTGATAGACGAGTTTTACGATATTAAAATGGACTATGTTGACCAGCAACCCAGACTCTGGGCATTTGGCTTTGATATGGACAATATGAAAGCCAGAGGTTGGTATGACAGCCAGTTTCCGGTGTTTTTTCTAGACGAGGCTAAGCGTGCAAGCGTGATCCACGACCTCAATCAGACAATTCAGATTGCCATGGAATTTAGCAGCATGATGCGTACCTTAATTAAAGAAGCGCTGTTCGATAGGCCAAAAGATGTAAAGGCAGATCTGGCCCAGCATACGCTGAGTTACTGGCAGCGCAGCGAGCGCGACTTTTTTATTGCAGCTCAGGCTATTTGTGTTGAAGGAGAGCTACGAAGTGAAGACGCAAAGCGCTGGTTCTATCGTGCCCTCAATACAGCGTTAGATATTTTTGACGAGGTGGTATTGAGCACTTCCATGGATAACAAAGCCATTGCCAGAAAAGTGGCAGCAAGACAGAAGCTGAC
Source organism: Pseudoalteromonas sp. L23 (assembly GCF_021728455.1). Classification (NCBI taxonomy): domain Bacteria; kingdom Pseudomonadati; phylum Pseudomonadota; class Gammaproteobacteria; order Alteromonadales; family Pseudoalteromonadaceae; genus Pseudoalteromonas; species Pseudoalteromonas sp. L23. Next base: position 23,204 of record NZ_JAKKCW010000013.1, read on the forward strand.
CGCCTGGTTACATGGGAAGAAAATAAGTAAAGACTTTAAACGGCGTTACAACCTAAAGACACAAGACAAGGAGGCACAAGCCAATGACGCTTAATTACAAACCAAAAAGTCAGCTGTTCAATACAATTAGCTGGGATGCATTTCATACCGTGTTTCGCTGGTGGGTTTCTATGTCGGATGATGAGGCAACTCAGGCTGAGTTAAGTATCAGGCCAGCGCCAACAGTATTTCGTGCCCAGCTTAAGCGTGCTTCCAGGTTGGACGACGTTTATCTCACTCAGGGCTTTTCGGCACTATGGCAGGCGCTACCCGTCGAGATACACAATCATAAAAAGGGCTGGGTGATGCCCTGCTTTGCCGTGATAGCCAAAAGCCTCAGTATGGTGCGGAGTCATCATGAGCGTGGCACCTTTGCCAGAGACTTAGGGCATGTGGAAGAGGGCGCAGATAAGCCTGTAGTCAGTGAGTTGCGATTTCAGAACCTTCAGGCTGCAAAAAACGAGCAGGAATTTGTTACACAATTGAGCCGTCTTCTGGCCCAGTTGAACAATAAAACAAACATTTTAAGCCTAGCAGACGACATCGCCTGCTGGTTTGAAGAACACAATTATCAGGCGCCCAGACGGGCTGACAAGCGGATCGCCGTACGCTGGGCGATGGACTATTACAAAGATGTAGCGAACAAGGCATAAATAAGGAAAATACCATGAGCAAATTTATTCAGATCCACACTCTTACATCATACGCACCTGCAAATCTGAACAGGGAAGAAACCGGTAGACCGAAAACAGCCAAGTTTGGTGGCTTTGAAAGGCTGAGAGTCAGTTCGCAAAGTTCAAAGCGCAATTGGCGGGTGAGTGACGTATTTCAAACGAGCTTAGCTGATCACATTGGTACTAGAACCAAAAAACTTGGCGTTGAAGTATTCAACTACTTGATAGAAAAAGAAGTAAAAGAGAAAGACGCCAAAGCTTGGGCAATTGAGATCGCGGGAGTTTTTGGCAAAGGTAAAAAAGATTCGCTGGAGATTGAGCAGCTGGCACACATTAGCCCCAGCGAAAAAACAGCGGTATTTGCATTGGCAGATCAACTAGCAGCAGAAAATCGCGGACCGCAAAAAGACGAGTTGCAACTACTTAAAGCAGAAAACCAAGCCGCAGATATTGCTTTGTTTGGACGCATGCTGGCGTCGAGTCCGGAGTTTAACGTTGAAGCTGCGTGTCAGGTTGCACATGCAATCAGTGTTGAAAATGTCACGGTAGAAAGTGACTACTTTACCGCGGTAGACGATCTCAATGCAGGAAAGGGAGATCAAGGTGCTGCGCATATTGGTGACAGCGGTTTTGCTTCTGCGGTGCTGTACAACTATATCTGTATTGATAAAGAGCAGTTGGTAGATAACCTTTCTGGTGATTTAGTGCTTGCCAACAAAACCATTGCTTCTTTGCTTGAATGCATCGCGAAAATCTCACCAAAAGGCAAACAAAATAGTTTTGCATCTCATGCTTATGCCTCTTACATTCTGGTAGAAAAAGGGGAACAGCAGCCTCGTTCACTTGCAAGTGCTTTTGTAAGCCCTGTAAAGGCCCTTGACGAGAGTGAGAACGTGACGCAAATCGCTGTTCAGCGTTTAGAAAGCCAAATCGAGAACTTTGATTCTGTTTATGAGCCTTGTGCAGATAGTCGTCAATCTATCAATGTATTAACAGGTGAAGGCAACTTTAAGTCTTTGCAGGCTTTTGCTGCTGATTAATGGGGTCTCTATGAAAACCAGTGATTATTTGGTGATCAGACTATACGGGCCTTTAGCCAGTTGGGGAGACGCGGCTGTGGGCGGCGACCGACCCACCAATATTCGCCCGACACGAGGCGCATTGCTTGGTTTGGTTGCTGCTGCGCTTGGCATTAAGCGTGAAGATAAAGCCGACTTAAATACGTTAAACGAAGCGTTAAGCTGCCATGTTAAACAGTACAATGCGGGTAGCTTGCTCAGAGACTTTCATACAGCGCAAGTACCGAGTGAAGATAAAAAAGTGCGGCTATACACTCGGCGTGACGAACTGGTTAAGTCGAAAAAGGTAAACACCGTACTGTCAAACCGTGATTACCGGGAAAGCGGGCTGTGGGTTGTTGCGCTAGAATCGAGCTCTTCAACGTACTCGTTAGAGGTGATCCGCGCTGCATTGTTACGGCCTAAATATATGTTGTACTTGGGACGTAAATCTTGCCCATTAGCAGCACCGCTGTGCCCGACCTTGGTTGAAAACGTATCGCTAAAAGCGGCATTAGATCATGAGTTCCCGACGATACTAGGTACTGAGCAGGCCGATTCAATTTGGCTTAAACCGGATAAAACCGTGAGTTACTACTGGCAGGGTGACAGGGCAGATCTCATCGCTGAGCAGACTGAGCGAGTTCATACTCAGAGTGTACGGGATAATCCGATAGACAGGAAAGAATGGCTGTTTGACTTGCGCACCGAGCATCAGCTGGTGGTTGAATATCAAAGGTAAGGAGGAGCTAGTGTTTTTAAGTCAGATAAAGTTGTTGGGTAATGCCATGGCCAGAGAGGAGCGTCAAAAACTCGCTGTGAATGGTTGCTACGCCAGCCACCAGTTACTCTGGAAGCTGTTTGCCGGTGAGCAAAAACGCGGTTTTTTATATTGTACCGTCAATGACGCGCTCGATCAGTTTATGGTGCTCTCGGCACAGGAGCCGAAAAACTATAATGAGATATTTGCTATCCAAACCAAGCGATTCAACCCTGTATTATATCAGGGACAAAAGCTCGGCTATCAAATTACACTTAATCCGACGGTGTGTAAAAACAACCGTCGCCACGATGTGGTGATGAACACACAGCAAAGTTTATTGCTAAGCGAGCTTACAAAGTTGGGGGTAGATCCTCAAGTGAGCAAAAAATCTCGGCTTAAAAGCCAATTGTTGGATTTTGCTGATGATGGTGTTGTCGCTAATTGGAAAGCGGAATTGCAACTTTCTGAGCAAATAGCACGCAGCGATCTACTTGAAATGTGGTTAAGGTTTAAAACTGATTTAGTGTTGCGCCAGTGGTGGAGTGAGCGGTTGTTGAGCCTGAGTGCCAGAGCTGAGTTAGCTGATTGCGATATTTTTGCTTATCAGCAACACCAGGTTGCAAAAGGGAAAAACCAGATCCGCTTTTCTACTGTCGATATAGTCGGTCAGCTTGAGGTGACAGACCCCGAAAAGTTTACTGAGGCATTATTCAACGGCATCGGCCGCTCCAAAGCTTTTGGCTGCGGGCTGATGTTGATTAAACCTTTGTAATCTAATCAGTAAGGCGGGGAGACTCGCCTTTTTCTTAGCTAATTTTTTACTTAATTTGGGAGTGCAGGGAATGGCATTTCTTCCTTTAAAACCTATTCCAATTAAAGATCGTAACTCCATGATTTTTATTGGTATGGGGCGTATTGATGTGCGCGACGGTGCATTTGTTGTGATTGATGAAGTAAACGGCGAGCGGATGCTTATTCCGGTGGGTTCTGTGGTGTGCATTATGCTGGAACCGGGTACTCGGGTGAGTCATGCGGCGGTGAAGTTGGCAGCGACCACGGGCACGTTGCTTATTTGGGTGGGAGAAGCGGGAGTCAGGCTCTACTCTGCGGGTCAGCCCGGCGGTGCGCGCTCCGATAAATTGCTCTATCAGGCCAAGCTGGCGTTGGATGAAAACCTGCGACTTAAAGTCGTACGCAAAATGTTTGAGCTACGCTTTGGCGAACCGGCACCGGAGCGACGCTCGGTTGACCAGCTTCGGGGCATTGAAGGCACGCGCGTGCGCAAAACCTATGAGCTGCTTGCCAAACAGTATCAGGTGAGCTGGCAGGGACGACGCTACGACCCTAAGGATTGGGCAAAGGGCGATGTGATCAATCAATGTATCAGCGCCGCTACGTCTTGCTTGTATGGCGTCACCGAAGCAGCAGTGCTGGCCGCTGGCTATGCGCCTGCCATTGGCTTTTTGCATACAGGCAAGCCATTGTCGTTTGTGTATGATATTGCTGACATTATAAAATTCGATACCGTGGTGCCTGTGGCGTTTAAAATTGCCAAACGGCGGCCACAATCCCCCGATCGTGAAGTACGCATCGCCTGTCGCGAAGCGTTCCGTAAAGACAAGGTATTACCACGCCTTATCCCGCTGATTGAAGAAGTATTAGCCGCCGGAGAGGTAACACCGCCCGAGCCCTATGCTGACGCACAACCGCCTGCTATTCCTGAGCCTGAATCCATAGGCGACGAGGGCCATCGCAGCGGAGGGTCACTATGAGTATGTGCATGGTTGTTACTGAGGCGGTGCCACCGAGGTTAAGAGGTCGTCTGGCGGTGTGGCTGCTGGAGATCCGCGCCGGTGTGTATGTAGGTGATGTGAGCAAGCGCATTCGTGAAATGATCTGGTTTCAGGTCAGTGAGCTGGCGGAAGACGGCAATGCGGTTATGGCTTGGGCAACTAATACCGAGTCGGGTTTTGATTTTATCACTTACGGCGAAAACGCCAGAATGCCTGTCGATTTTCAGGGCCTGAGATTGGTGAAGTATACGCCCAGAGCAAATGATAATCCGGGAGCTGATTAGCGAACGCCCCACTTTTTAATTCGATTTAATGCTCTTTAACAAGTTGGTGATTAAGATTTATACCTCATAGTGAGAGGTGCTTTTGTACCTAAAATTTTCGGTAACTTTTACTAGGTGATTTTTCTTTATTAAAAACAAGTATATAATTTTAGAGTGTTCCCCGTACGCACGGGGCTAAACCGCCCTCACAAGGTGGTTTGGGCTCACAGTCATCGTGTTCCCCGTACGCACGGGGCTAAACCGAACACCGTGGGTCGATGCAGCTGCACAGCAGAGTGTTCCCCGTACGCACGGGGCTAAACCGGCACTTAGATGAAGTGTCTGCAATCCAATGTGGTGTTCCCCGTACGCACGGGGCTAAACCGGTGGAAAAAGAGCGAATAGAAAAACTTTGGGTGTGTTCCCCGTACGCACGGGGCTAAACCGTTGGAAAACGAGGGAATTAGCATGGCAGATGTGTGTTCCCCGTACGCACGGGGCTAAACCGCTGGAGTGGATTATTTAGTCGTGCAGCGTTTAGTGTTCCCCGTACGCACGGGGCTAAACCGGCGTATGATTGAGATATGCTTTCCGCAGTAGCGTGTTCCCCGTACGCACGGGGCTAAACCGCTGCTGGGCTTTTAGGATATTCCCGCAGCCTGCGTGTTCCCCGTACGCACGGGGCTAAACCGTTTTCTTCTGTCTTTCCCGCATCACCTGAATTGTGTTCCCCGTACGCACGGGGCTAAACCGATTATTTCTCAATTTTGCTGCTATGCTGTGTGCGTGTTCCCCGTACGCACGGGGCTAAACCGTCACTCTTTTGAATAGCCATTTACTTGCCTCCGTGTTCCCCGTACGCACGGGGCTAAACCGGTAATTTGCTCTTGGCAATCAAACGGAATATTGTGTTCCCCGTACGCACGGGGCTAAACCGCCTTTTAGCGCTTCGCGGCAACGTACACCGCGGTGTTCCCCGTACGCACGGGGCTAAACCGCGATGTTAGTACTAACCCTACTATGGCTATGAGTGTTCCCCGTACGCACGGGGCTAAACCGTACTTCTTGTAGGTCGCCATAGCCACCCCATTCGTGTTCCCCGTACGCACGGGGCTAAACCGTCCTCCAGACTGGATGAGGTAAACGATAAAATGTGTTCCCCGTACGCACGGGGCTAAACCGGGGATTATAGTTCGGCTGATATTACTGACGAAGTGTTCCCCGTACGCACGGGGCTAAACCGTAGCTGTTGGGCTTCGTTCATCTTGGGTGCTCGTGTTCCCCGTACGCACGGGGCTAAACCGATGAAAAAGAGTTTACTCAAATACAAGATGAGAGTGTTCCCCGTACGCACGGGGCTAAACCGATACTTGAGATTGCAGGAACGGGCGTCACAGAGTGTTCCCCGTACGCACGGGGCTAAACCGCACATCGTAATCATAATGGCCTATCCGTGGAGGTGTTCCCCGTACGCACGGGGCTAAACCGCAAAAAGCCGCACTCCTAAAACAGCAAGAAGAGTGTTCCCCGTACGCACGGGGCTAAACCGCTCTCTTCTGTATTCAGCATCTCTCATTGCTTGTGTTCCCCGTACGCACGGGGCTAAACCGCTGGCAAACCATAATGAACTCACCCGTTTTCTGTGTTCCCCGTACGCACGGGGCTAAACCGTACGTAAGATGCGAGCGCCTGCTCTAATACCGGTGTTCCCCGTACGCACGGGGCTAAACCGATAGTTTCGTAAGTTAGGCCAATCGGTAGACTGTGTTCCCCGTACGCACGGGGCTAAACCGATGGGGGACGATATTTTGCGCTTAATGCGTATGTGTTCCCCGTACGCACGGGGCTAAACCGACATTAACGATATTGTTGAGACGTACAATCCTGTGTTCCCCGTACGCACGGGGCTAAACCGGAAAATCACTATGAAATTAGTATCTAAAATCAGTGTTCCCCGTACGCATGGGGCTAAACCGGAGGCTGTTTTATGTCTATTCCAAACGTGGATGTGTTCCCCGTACGCACGGGGCTAAACCGGCGAGGAAAACAGCGAAACAACGAGCAGCCAAGTGTTCCCCGTACGCACGGGGCTAAACCGCCATGAATGCCGCCGCTCAAATTGGTGAGCAGGTGTTCCCCGTATGCACGGGGCTAAACCGGCCTCGTGATTTCAATTCCGCAACATTCAATCGTGTTCCCCATATGCACGGGGCTAAACCGCGTGTTAATGTTGATGCACGCGACCAGACTAGGTGTTCCCTGTACGCTCGGGGCTAAATCTGAGCGACTCAGGTCTGGACCATGTGCTGGAATTCGTCCGTGAAGCAGCACCAGATGCTCACCTCATTGAGCGGTGAAACAGCGGCGATTCTAGGCTCGCCTGTAATCTCGGGATTAAGTTATAGCCATCATTGTTAGCTAGTTATTTATCCACATGACCTAAATCACGCTCAGGATCTAACAAATCTCTCACCCTTCTTTTGAGCACTTTGGCTTCAGGAAAACCTTCATCCGCCTTTCGGCACCAAATTAACGTATTGTTATAGTAAATTTTGAATACGCCTTTACTTGCTGGCACTAACGCGACTTGTTGTAAATCGTCAGAGAAAGTTGAAAGTAACTCTTGTGCAAGCCAAGTTGCTCGCAACATCCATTGGCAAAGTACGCAGTAATGGATAGTGATGGTCGGTTTTTGCATGAATTTACGTTTTTTTGAAGGCTGTGATGGGATTCTAGCACTGTGATTTAGCATATGGCTAGCTTGAAAAAAACGGGGGTCGCCCCCCGAAATTATCCAGGGAGACCTTAAATTATAAGGTCAGTCTTAACGTTACGGACTATTTGCATAGTAACAACCCCTTTTGTGGCAAGTTGAAGGGTTGCCGTGACGAAAATTGGGATACTAGTGATCGCTTCTGTATTCACTCAGAGTTGCATTTAAATTGTCAATGAGGTTTTGCCTATTTAAAAACTCTAACTGGATTGCTCGGCGCTGAGTTAATGATAGATCAGGGTGCCAAATGGAGAAAATAAGTACAATCCGATCTCGGTCACTACCGTTGTGCGCTAAATGCAAATAAGAGTCGTCGAATATGGTGAGTTGATGTTCTTGCCATAAAATGCGGTTACCATCGACCTCTAAGTAACAGTCGTGGGGAATATCTATAGCCAAGTGTACTGTTAGACTGTGATTGGAAAGGCCATAATGTGGAGTAATAGTTTGGCCTTTTGCTAGCTTAGAGTAAAACACTTCGTATGGGGATGCCGTCAAGCCGTAGTAAGGCACTTTCTCTAAAGCCTTTTTTAGAATAGGAAAGTGCTTTGACACCGAAACGTCTTCGATCCCCTCTTTAAAAATGGATAGTGCTTGCCAGTTGTTGCTGTTTGCAAGCTTTGGGAATACGCTTTCATACTCTTTACCCGATAAATAGGGGGTAAGGTGCGAAGATGCGGTATTAAAAGTAGCGTGAAACTCTTTAATGATGTCGGGGATCATGGTGCTAAAGCTTTCATACCATGAAAATTGCTGTGCCAGCCAGATTGGTTTTGCAGTTAGATTAGGTACGTAAAAAAGATGTGGTGCTTGAGGTGTTTCAAAGGGCTTACTACTGTATTGAACCCAGCGTCCAGACTCAATGCTTGATGCAGTACCAAGGTTTCTTTCCATACATTGCCAAGCTTTTTGAAAACGTTTAAGCGTTTGAGGAGCTGTGCTATTGGCAAGCTGAAGCCGTTTAAAGCTGCCTGTCAGTGTTTCACACAGGGCATAACATGCTAGTGCCGTATTCTCCTCGCTCTTAGTCTCTAGTAAATATCCAAGGTACAAGTAAACTAGATAATTTTTGGGCGCAAGATCAATGCAGTGAAAGTAGGCTTTTTCACTTTCGGCTAACGCCCCAATTTGTTCTAAAATTACAGCTACACGATAGCTTAGCTCTGCACTCTGTGGGTAGGCATCGAGTAACTTTGGTAGTAATAATGGCCAACTATTTTGCGATTCGCATTCTAGGATTGGCTGTAAAAGTGTGTCAATGTTGAGAGGTTGTATCTCTTCGTTTGCCATCAAAATAATATCTCTTGTTAATTATTGATTACGCCAATATCGAGTGGCAACGTCATTCGATAGCTATTGTCTGATGCGTTAAATGGCTGTGTTCCATGCCAAAAATAAGAGGGGAAGATCACGATTTGTCCTCGTTTAGGTTTTACAGTTTTAAATGGTGGAAAATCGTAAGGAGGTGCTAGGGGAGGTCTACCAAATTCAATTACCCCATTGTTGCTATCGTCGTTTGGCGTGTTGATATATAAAACCACACTTATCCAGCCAGCGGGGTGGATATGACTCACGTGGAAGCCTTGCTCTGTTAATTTGACAGACCACGAACCAGTAATTAATTTATCCTTATTTAAATGAGCCAAAAATGGGTGCTCAGGCACTAACTCTAAGTTATTGAGACATTTTTCAATATCTTGCAGTAATTGAGCTCGAGCTTTGGTGATGACTTCGATATCTCTATTAAGCAAGCCACCAGAAATTTGTGAACCATTTACTAAAGTTTGCTCACTTGGTGCTTGCTTACCTTGATGAAGCGTTAGTAAACAAGACTCTAATTCTTTAAGAAAGTCTTCACTATTTTGATAGCCGTTCGGAGTGTCTAAGGTTGTAGTAAGGACAAAGTTTGGGTTGCATAAAGCACGATGCTTTTCTTTGTCCGTGGCTTGATACACTACGCTTAGCCAAGCTAATGCAAGTTGTGAGTTAGGCTGTGCTTGCAACACGTACTCAAGTAGGGATTGTGCGGTACTAAACTCCCCAAGTTGGATTGCAAATTTTGCTTGCTCACAGATCCTGTCATAATTAACGGTTAGCTTATTGGCATCATCTAAATGTTTATAGGCAGTGTTTAGCTCATTGTTCGTGGCTGCCAAACGGCCTCTTAACGCTAGAAGCGTGGCTGATTTGTCTGCATAACCCGACTTCTGTATGCATTGCTCGCATAATGTGTACTGATTGGTGTTCCAGTAAAGTTCGGCTAGACACTCTGTAAGTTGCTGTTGATTATTGGCTGACTCTAGTGCTGTTATTAAACTGCTAGCAAAAAGCTGATGTTGCCCGCTTTGCCAATAAAGTTCGTTCAGTGCTTTATGGACGGTTGGGTTGTGTGGCGCTCGCTTCAGTGCCTGAGTGTAGGCTTGTTGTGCTGGTTCAAACTGACCATTTGCAAAAAAGCAGTCCCCAAGATTATAAAGCGGCTCGTAGTGTTCAGGTGCGCTTTGGTGAACAAACCTAAAGCATTGAATTGCTTGTTCAAATTTAGCTTGTAACTTATAGCAAAGGCCTAAATTGTGTATTGCTCGAAAAGCAACCTGAGAGTGTTGCGGTACTGATTGATAATAGCTGATCGCTTGTTTGAGGTTTCCCTTTGTTTTTTCAATGTCTCCGAGAATTTTGGTGAGTTGCCCAGAAGTATCGAGTGATTGTCCTTTCAAAGCCCACTGATAGGCCATGTCGAGGCGGTTTTGTTCGAGATAAAGAAGCGACAAGTTTTTAAGTAAATCTAGATTCTTTGGCTCAGTATTATACAGCGTAAGGTAATGAGACTCTGCTTGGTGCAAATCACCCGATAGCCAATAACATTTGGCTAAATGAGTTAAGATCTCGGTTTTAAGTGGCGCGAGCTTAGCGGCATCACTTAATGAGGTTATTGCACTCTGCCATTCGGCTAGTGACTTATAGCAAATTCCCAAAAGATAATGTAGGTCGGGGTGAGGCGAATCAGTAAACGGCTGAAGCTTCGTTAACGCTTGCTGATACTGTTTTTGTTGGAGCAATTTGAAAGCATCTTGAACTGCGATATTGATTTCGGATGTTTGCTTCATGTTATTTTTTCTTAAACGGTCAATTAGGCTGAGCTGCATACTCTTTATCTTAGTCAAACTTTATCTAGTTGCGAGCAAAGTGACGCTGCTTGAAGTTTTGTTAGGATTAATCAATCTTTCAGCGAGCTTGATTTAAAACTTAGTAACCTGCTGTGAATAAAAAAACTATTACATAAATAACTGAAAAGGGAGCCGAAGCTCCCTTGTTTTCTGTATTAGTGGATTAGAACGTGTACACAGCGCTTAAGAAGTAGCGAGGACCTATTACGTCATACAACTCTGGGAATGTATTTGCTTGCTGTTGAGCGTCACCTAGTGGTGTTGGCTCTGTGTCTAACACATTCTTGATACCAAATGTTGCTTGTAGGTGATCTGTGAAGTGGTAGCTCGCACTAAGGTCAAGGTACCATTCTGCTTTAGAAATCGGGGCGATTTCGTTAGTGCCTGAGTCGTCATCAACTTCGCTCATATATCGAACTAGCGCCGCTACGCTCAAATCACCTGAAGTCCATGTAAAGCGGTTATTACTTTGGAATTCAGGGCGTGGCGTACCACAGGTGTTACCGAATTTACCTTCACAGTAATTAGTTTCTGTGAAGCCAACGCTTGGCGTTCTAAAGAACTCATCCAAGATTGTGTTCTTAGAGTTAATGTTCAGTGTTGAACCATTTTCACCGATACCAAAGCCAAGCTCTGTGGTCCAGTTGAAGTTAACGTCATAGCCTTTGGTTCCTAGTGACGCGATGTTCGCATTTAGCGCTGTAACAAGGTCTACGTTACCGTCAGGACGACGAGTAATTGCTTGACAGAACTCTGAGTTAGGATCTCTAAGTTGGTTGTAACAAATATCTAGAATATTGTTCACGCCACCACCTAGTACATCGATTGCATCATCAATCGTGATATCAAAGTAATCGATTGTAATGTCAAAGTTTTCGGTCGGTGTAATAACAAGACCGAGAGTAACGGTTTCTGATGTTTCTTCTTTCAGGTCAGGATTACCACCGAAGCTACCTTCGATTTGCGCGTTTGCTTGCTCAAATACGCCAACTTGAGAAGCTGAAACGCCGTGAGCCTCACAAAGAGCTCTATCTGTTTTTCCTTCTACAAAACCGTCTACGCTACATGGATCGGTTGCGCTTGGGAAGCCATTTGCTGCGCCTTGGAATAGCTCTGCGATGTTAGGTGCACGAACAGATTCTTGGTAACCAGCTCGGAACGAAACGTATTCGTTTACTTTCCAGTTTATAGTTGTTGCAAATGAAGATGCATTGCCGATGTTTGAATAGTCAGAAAGACGTCCCGCAAACCAAAGTGTAATGTCTTCAGCAAATGCTGCGTCTGTTACTAGTGGGATATCAATTTCTGTGAAAATCTCATCAACGCTGTAGCTACCTACAGTTGGTTCACCAGCGTTAAAGCCAAGTACATCACCAGATGCTAAGAATTCATCAGGACGGAAGCTTGAATCATCAAAACGGCTTTCGTAGCCAATTACAAAACCAATTGGCATATCAGCAGACGGTACAGTAAATGGTAGCTCACCAGCAAAATCGATGTGGAAAATTTCTTGCTTAATGTTTGTTACGTTAGATGCCCCGACGTTGATAAAATCAATCGCTGCTTGTGAAATATTGCCTTCACCGAAGATGTTCAATGGTGCACAGCCACCTGACGTGTCTTGACATGCACTACCATCGTCAGTTACTAAAATAGCTTGTCTGAAGCGCGTTTCAGAAACGTCGTTATTAAGTAGGTTAGAGCGGTCCAGCTCAGAGCGGCTGTAGTAAGCATTGTATGCCCAGTCACCGATAAAGCCATCTACACCAACTAATAAACGCATCGCATTACGTGTATCAATCGCTTGGCGTGGACCATTTTCAACCATACGACGACCGATTGTAGCGAATGTAAAGTTACCATCGGCGTCAAGTTGACTAACCATATTGCCAGTTGGTTCACCGTCATCATCGAGTTCTGGCACCAATGCTTTCATTGCGGCTTGAACGTCTGCACCGAAGTATGGACTGTCAGGGTTAACCACCAAGCCATTTACGAACGCTGGAGTCGGAGCTAGCTGCTGCGGAACTTCGTTGCGAATGAAAGATAGTTCACTATATAAGCGTGTGTCATCATTGATGTAATAGTGTGCAAAAGAGTTAAGTGTTAGACGCTCTTGTGGCAGTTGCAGGTAGTTATCAGGGGCATAGTTAAATGCATCGGCTGATGTATATGGTAGGCCTTCACCATTTGGACCAAAACGACCTAGAGTTGTACCGTTAGGAAGTGTAGGGCCTGCAAATATTCTTGTCCCAGGAATACCAGATGACCCACCAGGCACTAAACCTGTATCGCCTTCAGTGAGCGTTACATTAGTAAAGTCTCTGTCGCCTTGGAAGATTGATTCACGTTTGGCGTAACCGATATACACAGTAGCGTTGCCTTTACCATCGGCAAAGTTTCCACCCAAGGTGAGGTCTGTGTTGAACTTTTCCCCGTCGCCTTCTTCGGTGATGTCGTATAACGCAGAAATTTCAGCGCCTTCGAAGTCGTCTTTCAATCGAAAGTTTACAACACCTGCTAGTGCATCAGAGCCATATACCGCACCTGCACCACCGGTAATGATGTCTACACCTTCGATAAGAGAAGCTGGAATTGTGTTTAAGTCGACAACACCTGTTTGTGTTGCTGGTACCCAGCGGCGACCGTTAACAAGAACAAGGGTGCGCTCGTTACCAAGACCACGTAAGTCTACTCGAGCGGTACCATCACCAGGGTTATTTGAGCTTGGTCCGAAAGAAGGAACTGTTAGTGGTAACTCGGCAAGCTTCTGCTCGACGTTTAAGTTACCAGATATAGCAAATTCAGTACCGTCTAGTTCGATAACAGGTGTTTTTGCCGTTAACGCGACACGCTGAATACGAGAGCCCGTAATAGAAATTCTTTCGACTTCGTCATTAGCACCATCAGCAGCTTCTTCAGCTGATGCTTGAATGCTCAAACTTCCACCGATTAGGCACGCAGAAGTTATAAGCATACTTAACTTAGAACGCTTGAATTGTTTCATGATATCCCCTGATAGGTTTGTTTTGGATACCTTTGGCGAGCTTGCTAACTCATCACAAAGGCTTATTAGTATCACGAGGAGGCTATGTCGGAAGTCGGGAATATGCCAGTTGAGATACGTAAGGTGACGGAAAGTAGTGACGACAGGAGTTAAAAAAAAGATCAAATTTAATTTGCGAATTACACTGTGACAATCTATAACAATTATTTGTTAACTATTGTGAAATGAGATACAAAGTATTAGTATCTTTGTTAACCTGTTGATGTCTTTAAGGTGATGAATGAAAAAAGTGACAATCTTGATTCCCTGCTATTTGTCTGCGCTTGGCGTTGAAATGAGTACAAAGTTAAAGGAAGTCGCTGTTTGTTCCCAGTTTGTTTACTATCAAACGTTTGTTGATATTTTGGAAACTATTGAGTCGGGTGAAATAGACTGTTTGTTAATAGATTCTTCGTTTGAAAGTGATCCCAAAAAGCAAGAATTGATCGCGAAAAAGTTCTCATCTGTTTCGACTATAAAGATCACTACAGATACCAAACTCAGTTCTTGTACAGTGATGTCTCTTGAAGGGCGAGATAAGACAGATACGCTTATTGAGAACATACTTCATACCGTATTCTCAAGTCCTCAGGAGCTAACCTCTGAGTACATGCCAAATCAACGACTAATAGTGAAAGACTCCGGGCATATTCATGTTATTAAAGTTGAAGAACTGGCTTGGGTTGGAGGTGCCGGTAATTATGTTGAGCTCCATTTGATAAATAGGCAGCGCTCAATACTTCATCGGGATACCATGTCTGCGATGGAAAAAAATTTAAAGATGTTTGGCTTCTCTAGGATCCACAAGTCTTCACTCGTTAATTTGAATGCAATTAGTGAACTTAAAACAAGAGATAATGGTGATTACGATGTTATTTTGGAAAATGGCGACTCACTTCATCTATCAAGGCGATATAAGCAGAATTTATCTTCTCTATTACAGTCCAACATAAGCTGACACTTTAAGTCAGCTGATGCCCTTCGCAAAGTTTACAAATTCGTTAAAAATGGAGTCCTTAATCAATCTGTCTGGTGTGAAGGCGTAGTAATTTTGGTATGCACTTTCAATTGTGCCTATAAGGTTTACATCATAATGGCGCTTCAATTCTGATTGTATTGACAGCGGAGCTGGGAAGATACCGAATCCTTGTTGGCCTAATGCTTTCATTAAAGCACTATCGTCTACATGACCAGCCACTTTAATTTCTATATTTTGCTCTTGGAGCCAAAATTGAATCGAGTTAGTTACAGGGCTGTGCTTTGCTGGAAGAATGAGCGACTGATCTTGTAACGATTTTGGATAATTTGCACTGAGTTGCTCACTGTTTGAAGCTGAACCATATAAGCCAATTTGACTTTTTCCAATCTCGTGGCAAAAAACATTAAAAGGAAGGTGACTATCAAGTGGCTTATCTGCAAGCACGATATCGAGCTTATGCATGGCCATCTGAGCTAGCAATTCTGATTGTTGACCGTCAATACAATGTAAATTGGCAACTTGCTCATTTTCTATCAGTGGAGCAAGCCACTTTGAAACCAATGATTTTGGAATCGCATCAGAAATACCAACTTTTAATGTACGATGTATAGCTGTTGCGCCATCTTGTGTTGTCTCCAACCACTCTTTTGCAATCGAAAACATATCATCCGCATACTGTTTGGTTAAAATGCCGAAGTCAGTCAATCTGAGACCTCTTCCTTCTCTTATGAATAGAGGTTTCCCAAGGCGTGCTTCCAAACTAGATAGTTGCGCACTAATTGTTTGAGGTGTCAAATGAAGGACTTTGCTTGCACCAGCAATACTGCCTTCATTGCTTACTTGCCAAAAATAGTAAAGGTGATTGAAGTTTATATTCATATTGTTCGTAAAAATCTTACTTTAGGTTAGATATAATCAGCTTTTATCTTTTGGTGAACATTAGTAGATTTGATCTCACGGCGCAAGTATAAGTTGAGAGAATGTAGCGAAAACGCTTTGATATTCGAGTCATTCTAAGTTTTCAATACAGTAATATTTGATGCGATTGTCTGAGGTAATGATGAAACTGAATCTTGTTGGTGTAAATGAACCTATAGCGGTGTCAAGTAAAGTGGTTTTCACTAAAGCGATAAATGCAGCGTTAAGTGGTTATACAAACAATATTCGAAAGATAAATGTACGAATTGAAAAGCAGGTGGATAAGCAGGTTGGCAGGCTTACCTTATGCCAAGTTGAGCTTTTGTTACCTGGATTACCGACGTTAAAGGTTAAGACCAAAGGTAAAACCCTGCTGCAGGCGTTAAACCGTGCATTAAGCAATTGTAAGCAAATCTTAAAACAGAATTATTTTAAGCTCAGTTAGTTTTTGAGGCTGAGTGATTCCATTCCCAAGCACTTGCAGCGGCAAGGATGCCGCGCAATTTTTTACTAAAGATATTCGATAAATTACCGATATGTAGGTCAAAGGAATCATGTTGGCCAAACAACAATGAACGTTAACTTTTTAATTCACTCCCCAATTCAATCAGCTACGAGTCAGAATGAGCAGGAAGCCAAAGTTGAAGAGACGAACTCGCACAAGCCTCTTAGGTTATCTGAAGAAGATATGTCTAAATTGTCTGGAGAAGAGGTAAAGGAAGAGCAAGAAGAAGCCGCACTGCCTCCGCATATTCAAAAAATGGTTGAAAAGCTCGAAGAGTTAAGAGAAAAAATTAAAGAGGAACAAAAATTACTTGATGAATTAAAGGCAAGTGACTCTTATTCTGATGAAATGAAAGCTGAGTTGGTGACACAAAAACTTGAATTTATACTGCGCATGCAGAGCCAAGTTGTTGAGTTGACGAAAAATATTCAAGAAGCGCTAAAAGAAGCCGGGATCAGCGATCCGGGGGTCTTGTTAAAAGCACTAGCTTAAAAGTCCGACCAATAGGATTTTCCCTTGCGCCATGTTTGGGCGTTGGCAGCATATATCTATCCTCATATTTGAAGCAGTTTTATACAGACGCTTCAATTTAGGAAAAGGTTTAGTGACTAGCTGTAGGGCTTTTACTCTTAGACTTCTTCTTGTTATTCCATCCAAAAACGCATAAGAAGTTGAGTTTAATGCTGAGTGGCAAGCGGTTAACATGTGCTCTGTGATCTGGTGTTGATGAATGGCTTCAAATCCTGCCTGATCTGTTAAATTTCCAGTGGAAGCGGCGAGCACACAAACTGAATACACATCAAATATCCCTATTGCGCGTACCTTCTGACTACTAGGATCCTCGTATGCAACCATGACGCAAGGCAGGTTATCAGGATCATACTCCATTTGATTAATCTGATAGAGCCTCAGTTCAGTGTCGATATGTTTATTCATAAGTTTTTCAAGTTGTCCAACTTGAGGCAAAGGAACGCCTTTGTGCAGAGTATGAATTTCCCTTGTTTTTGAGCTTTCCTCTGCGGCTTTGACCAAGGGCATGATTTTATTGTGGAGGTCATCATCTGCAAATGGTTTAGACAGCACAAATGCCGCTCCGTAATCAAGGGCTAGCTTTATTTGCTCGCGGTCGTCGACAGTGGTTACCATTGCCATGGTCACACCCAGTTGTTTCTGTTTGATAGCTTTAACTAATGCGAGTCCCGAAATATCAGGCATATGCCAGTCAGTTAATACAATATCAGGATGCCAAGAGCCGATAATTTTCAGGGCTTCTTTTGCACTTTGTGCTTTCTTTATCAACAACTTGCGATATCTAAAACGTACTAAACCGCGACGAATAATCTCAAGTGTTGCCGCACTGTCATCCACGAGCAATATCTTCACAAATTACCACTTTATTGAAAAATATAGATTTATTATAGGCACGATTTTTAACCAATACTAAAATGAAAGTAAGAAAATAATGAGTGTGCAATATGTTTCTAGGTAAACTACCAATTGATGTATTTATCTATATGGCGGTGAATATCGGGCTGCTGATATTGGCTTTTTGGTTCTATATTTTGCTGTTAATCCTCCGAGAGTTTAGGCTCTTTGCAAAGGCTGCTGGTGGAGCTGGGACATCCAACCCAGAGCAACAGTATCTACTCCAACATTGTCGCGAAGCGATAAATAAGTCGATGAAGTTTGTTGAAGATAATCAACATACCATTCAAGAGTTGGCTAATTTACAAGTCCATTTAGAGCAGCAATTAGCAGAGGTTAAACGCTCTACACAGGATCATATCTCGACCGAAGAACAAACTCGCATGGACGATTTAAACAGTAAGCTACTTAAGTCGCATCGATTAATAAAGAAACTTAGGGGGGATCTGTCGAAGAGTTTAGAGCGACTGAAGCAAACAAGAAGAAAACTTTATGACCAATATGAATCTACAGAGGAATTACAAAAAGAAAATGACACATTAAAGCAGCAGTTGGAAGCTTCTAAAGCGATGGGAGGTACGTCCGAGCAAGAATTGGAGCAATTGGTCGCTACCTTTGAGAAGGAGCGTCAAGATATGTCTCTAACGATTAATGAATACAAACGACAAATAGCCGAACAAAATCAGGCTTTGCAACAGCTAATGGTGCAAGAGCAAGAAGTAGAAGATGGGCCAAAGCTTCAGGCTATCCAAAAAGAGTTGGAACAAACGCGAGAAGCATTAGAGCACTTGTCTAAAGAAAAAAAGTTTATCGAGAGTCGGTACTTAGAGGTTGTCAAAAATCAAACCAAATAGTTAACAAAATGTTTTATTTCTCGTGACATTAGTCTTGGCTTTGTGTAAGGTTTAGGCACTCAGGTTACCAGATTTGTTTTAAGCTTTTGAGGTCTACTTCGCTAGATAATTCATGCTTTGGTATTAAATTGTTGGCTTCTAATAATTAAACGAAGAGATGTGATTGTGGTGGAATAGTTAGTAATAATGCTCCAAAAATACATAGTACTCAATAGCTAAGGCAGTGGTAAAAGGATTATTTCATGGCCTATATTCCAGATACGAGCGCTCAAGACTCGGTGGTTGAAAGACCAAAGAAAAATAGATTATTCATAATAGTAATTGGTATTTTTATATTAATTGCTGTTTTTTTTATGACCCCCATTTTTACACAGTGGGCAAGCGGTCAAACAGCTGTTTCTAGCGATAAAGTTCACATAGCATCAGTGAAGCGAGGTGACTTCATCCGCGATATTTCTGTTCAAGGTAAAGTCGTGGCAGCGCGGCGCCCCACTATATATAGCCCTGCTCAGGGAACGGTTACCTACTTGGTAGAGTCTGGTGACAGTGTGGTGGAAGGACAAGTCCTCGCCGTTCTAGATAGTCCTGAGTTGAAAAGCGAATTTGCACAACATCAAGCACAGTTAAACAAGTTAGAAACGGAACTTCAAAGGCAAATTATTCAAGCCAAAAAGCAAGACTTAGCACAAGAGAATTATTTAGGTAAAGCGACTGTTGTGTTAAATGCAGCAAAGCGGGAGATGCGCCGTTCTGAGAACGGTTTGAAAACGCAAGTTGTAAGTGACATTGACTATCAAAAAGCCAAAGATGATCTCGAAAACGCAGAGCGTGAATATCGCCTAGCAATTAAAGAAGTGGAGTTACAAAAAGAAAGCCAAAAATTTGAGATCCGTACCAAAGAGTTAGAGTTTGAGGCGCAAAAAGTAAAAGTGGTGGAGCTTCAGAGGCAAGTTGCTGCTTTAAAAGTACTGTCGCCGGTAGGTGGATTAGTTGGTAACTTGACGGTAGAGCAAAAAAATACAGTCGCCAAAAATCAGCCATTACTTAGTGTGGTGGATCTCTCAAAGTATGAGATAGAGGTGCAAATCCCAGAAAGCTATTCAGACGACCTTGCGCTGGGAATGTTGGCTGAGATAAGTCTTAATGGAGAAGTGTATAGCGGAGAAATAGTTGCTATCTCTCCAGAAATTGAAAATGGTCGAGTTGAAGGGAAAATTCGATTTAAAGACGACACCATTCAGGGGTTAAGGCAAAACCAAAGGTTAACGAGTCGAATTGTGATTGAACAAAAGCAAAATATTGCCTATCTACCACACGGGCAATACATAGAAGCCTATAACGGACAGTTTGCTTACGTAGTAAAAGAGGGTTCTGCAATAAAAACACCAATACAAATCGGATTAAGAAGTATTGGGCAAGTAGAAGTACTTTCGGGGCTTAATGTTGGCGATCAGGTGATTACCTCTGACGCGCGAATCTTTAAAGACGCTCCCAGTGTGAAAATAATTCAATAAGGAGCTGTAATATGCTATCCATGCGTCACTTATCCAAAGCTTACTATACCGATACAATAAAAACTCAAGCCTTGCAGCCATTTGACTTACGTATAGAGCAGGGGGAGTTTGTTTCAGTAGTCGGCCCATCGGGTTCAGGAAAAACGACTTTTTTAAACATTACAGGTCTGTTAGAGGATTTTTGTGACGGGAGTTATGAGCTAGATGGCATCAATGTTGAAAAGTTAAGTGACAAAGCTAAATCTAAACTACGTAATGAAAAGATCGGTTTTATTTTCCAGAGCTTTAACTTACTTCCGGACCTCAACCTTTACGACAATGTTGATATGCCTCTTCGCTATCGTAAATTATCTTCAAAAGAACGTCATGAAAGGATCATGGATGCGTTGAATAAGGTGGGCCTTGCCTCACGTAAGGAGCATTACCCATCGCAACTATCAGGAGGTCAACAGCAAAGGGTCGCGATTGCTCGTGCAATAGCTGGTAAACCTTCATTTTTACTTGCTGACGAACCAACGGGTAATTTAGATAGCAAAATGGCAGATAGTATTATGGAATTGCTCATGGATATTAATACACAAGGAACGAGTGTAGTGATGGTAACGCACGATACGCATCAAGCAGCCAAAGCACAGCGCATTATTGAGATCCGTGATGGCGTGATAATTGAGCGTAAACACTGTAACAAAGCGATTGCTTAGGGATAAGTTATGTTTGGCTACTATCTTAAATTGGCACTTATTTCATTGCGAAAAACGCCGTTTTTATCATTTTTAATGGTGGTCACAATTGCCGTTGGAATAGGTGCTGCAATGACGACTTATACGGTTAGTTATTTATTGGCAAAAGACCCTATTCCTTCTAAAAGCGACAAACTGTTTAATGTTCGCCTAAATAGTTATGGACCTGATAAACCTTTCAATATTTCTCAAGGAAAGGAAGTCCCACCTTTTATTCTTAGCTACCAAGATGCGATAAATTTGCAAAATGCTAAACGTGGTGTGAGGCAAACACCTCTTGCTAGTTTCAAGATGATGTCTCGAGCGACCGAGCAGCCTATTACTGATGCAAAGATGACGTTAATAAGAAGTGCTTATCGTGACATGTTCGGTATGTTTGAGGTGCCATTTAAATTTGGAGGTGCATGGGATGAGACTGCTGACAAAGACGGTCTGCAAGTTGCTGTAATAAGCAATGAATTAAATAACAAGTTATTTAATGGAGAAAACTCAATAGGTAAGTCGTTGCTGATAGGTGATTTGCAATACCGCGTCGTTGGAGTGACTGACGATTGGTATCCAGTTCCCAAATTTTTTGACAACAGGACCCGTGCCTTTAATAAACCAAGGGACATTATTATTCCATTTCAGGCACAGATAAATAATCAACATTGGACTAGCTCTGATGTTTCTTACCAGTGTTGGAAAGAACCCGCTGATGACTCTTTTTTGGCTATTTTGGCATCTGAATGTGTTTGGGTCTCATATTGGGTAGAGTTAAGCTCAGCCGCAGCGAGAAATCAATATATGGACTTTTTGGTTAACTATTCGATGGAACAAAGAGAATATGGCCGGTTTTTACGAGAACCTCTGCATCAACTATTCAATGTTAAAGAGCAGCTTATTGAAAGAAAAATCATTAAGGATGATGGCAATGTGGCGGTTTGGTTGGCATTTGCATTTCTGATTGTTTGTTTACTGAACTGTATGGCTATGATGGTTGCCAAGTTCCATGCTAGGTCTGGCGAAGTTGGGCTTCGCAGGGCAGTTGGTGCTTCCAAGCAACATATTATCGCTCAATTTACTGTTGAAACCTTCATTATTGGCTTAGTGGGAGGGGTGTTAGGCTTGATATTGGCTCAGATTGGGTTGAGTATAACTGCGCAGTTGTATAGTCACTTATATGCTGAAATGTTGGAAATGACACTAAGTATTGTTGTTATGACGATTGTACTTGCGGTAATAAGTGCGGTTACTTTTGGCTTGCTACCGACGCTACGTGCGGCAAAAGTTCAGCCATCAAGTCAGCTGAAATGCCTGTAGGAGTCTTCCAATGAGAGATTTATTGCCAATTTTAAAAACTTTAAGCAAAAATAAAGCATCGCCATTGTTGCTCGTCCTGCAGATTGCGCTGACATTTACCATTCTAGTAAACACCATATATATGATGGTAATTAAAGAGCAAGAACTGACAAAGCCTACAGGGCTTACGGAGCAGCAGTTGTTTAGTTTTAGCACTAATCTTGAAGGTACTGATGAAGAAAAAAATGCGGCGCTTGATACTGATCTTGCAGACATTCGTGCGTTAGCCAGTGTTGAGAGTGCAAGTACGATTACTAGTATGCCGCTTACTAATTGGGGTCGCTCACTAGATGTTGGTTTCACCCCTGAGGAAGATGAAAGGATAACTCACGCAGGCTACTATGGTTCGGATGACACCATCGTTGATACACTCGGATTGCGTGTCGTAGCAGGAAGAAATTTTAAATATAATGACGTGATACACAAATACTTTGATGGTCACTCTGAGTCCGCAAGTGTTTTAGTCTCGCAAGCTTTAGCGCATAAAATTCGCCCGAACGATTGGCGTAGCGTGGTTGGAGAAACTATTTATGTTGAATCGGTACCGCAAAAGGTTGTGGGTATCGTTGAAACTATGAAGTCTCCTTGGCGGTTCTGGTATGCGTACGATATGACTGTGATTGGATCTATTAGAGAGCATTATGAAGAAACAATTATTGTTGTTAGAGCGAAACCAGACCAGCGAGAAACAGCAATGGCTGAAGTTCAAGCATTATTACTTAAAAAGCCTGGTCGCCAGGTTGATGCGTTTAAGTCCTTTGAACAAATAAAGACAGAGAACTTGCAGGCCGATTATGCAGTGAGCCAAACATTAAAGGCGGTAATTGCCGCGTTGGCATGCGTTACTATGTTAGGAATATTTGGTCAGGCAAGATACACCGTTCATAAACGTCGCAAGCAAATCGGTACTCGACGCGCGCTCGGGGCGACTCAGGCCGATATTCTACGCTACTTTATGATTGAAAATGCGGTGGTGTCTTTATTTGGCATTACTCTGGGTATAATCATCGCAATCACTGCGAATATTTACTTGGTTAATTACTTTGGGCTCACCAGTGTACCCGGTGATTATTTGATTGTTGGTGCGATTATTATGCTCGTTGCTGGTCAGTTAGCTGTTACTTACCCCGCAATGGTTGCTGCAAAAGTACCACCTGCTATTGCAACTCGTACAGCATAATCAGTTTTCAGTGCTCGTTGCTGCTATTTCAAGCCTTCAGTTACTTTGCTAAAATGGTAAACGGAGGCTTGAAAAGACTATGCTTAAAATCTCAAATAACGTCACGCTTGCAGAGTGGGAAATCGATATTTCCGCTATTCGCGCACAAGGTGCGGGTGGACAAAACGTCAATAAAGTCTCCAGTGCCATTCATCTTAGGTTTGACATCAACCGCTCAACATTGCCTGATTTTTACAAATCGCGGCTACTTGCACTTAAAGACTCAAGAATTACCAAAGAAGGTGTCATTGTGCTTAAAGCACAGAGCTTTCGCACCCAAGAGCAAAACAAAGAAGATGCCTTGGAGCGGCTAAAAACACTGATCCTCGCGGCCACCAAAGTTGAAAAAACACGCAGAGCCACCAAGCCAACAAAAAGCTCGCAAAAGAAACGCCTGAATCAAAAGACCAAACGGGGCCAAACCAAATCATTGAGGGGGTCGGTCAATTGGTAAGGGTTTAATTGAACTTAGCCTAGTTGTTGAGGATGGTTTCGTTTTTCTTGTATCTAATAAAAGCAAGGTTTGCCATCAAAATTAAAAACCCAATACTTAAATAACCCAAAAACAATATGAAAGTAAATGAGGTGATTTTTAAATCAACACTGGATGCTATTAGTAGAAGTATATTGGAAAGAATACTCGACACAAAGATGGTTACAGCTACTGTATTAGCATGTTTTAATCGCTCAGAAGAGGCTGACAGTGATATTAGCGCTACTATAAACCAATGATAATTTGAAAAGGCTTCCTCTTTCACAACAATGGTGTAAAT
Organism: Pseudoalteromonas sp. L23; assembly: GCF_021728455.1. Taxonomy (NCBI): domain Bacteria; kingdom Pseudomonadati; phylum Pseudomonadota; class Gammaproteobacteria; order Alteromonadales; family Pseudoalteromonadaceae; genus Pseudoalteromonas; species Pseudoalteromonas sp. L23. Next base: position 47,048 of record NZ_JAKKCW010000013.1, read on the forward strand.
CATTGTTACGATGAAACCAAGCATCGGTAACAAAGCTACAGAATTTAAAAATTTACTCATAATGTCCTCTTGAGTGTATATCGCTAAGCAGATTGCTCTTCCCCAAAAGTAACACCGTTTGGCGTTTTTACTGGGATCCTAAATCTAAGAATAATACTACAATTATTGGTGCTAATTTGGCAAAACATGTTTTGCCGACAGATCATCTCAATAAATAACATGAGCTTCGGATAATTAATGCCTTCCTAGTAGCCAGTTTTAGCGCTAACTGCGTAAATTCGCCTTGCCTACACGAAGTAGGTACCTTAGTGAGAGCAGGACGCAGAAGCGGTGTTATCTCTAAAACTCTCTGGCTAGACAAAGAGGTAAATTAAGTTGTGCGTTAACAGCAATGAGTTAACTCATTCCTTTTCCAAACCTCAGGTTAAATAACCTGAGCTGTGGATAATTAATGCCTTTCTAGCAGCCTGTTTTAGTGCTAACTGCGTTGAATTCACTTCCAATAGCCAGCTATTGGCGCGTAAATTCGCCTTGTTTTCCCTAAAACTCTCTGGCTAGACAAGGAAAAAACTAAGTTGTGCTTTAGCAACAATGAGTTGGAACATTCCTTATCCAAACCTCAGGTTAAATAGATTCATAGTTATTTGTCTCGAAGGGGGTGCTGATTTACTTTGAAGTCGCTCTGAGTGGTCCCCAAGCTCGTTACTTTCCTCCAAAGAAAAATCTATTTTATTGCTTTTTATTTCAATGCAATAGCATATTTCGTCAATGTTTTCATAAAAAGTGTTTGCTTTTTAGTCTGTAATGTTAAAAAGTAACAGTGTAATCTTTGGTTTTTGTTAGTAAGTAACATGTGATGTGTTAGGGGCGTTTAGAGCACGTCACTGTGTGGTAGGTTTTTGGGCTGTGGTGCTAGAGATGGCATTGCTGGCTTTTTCACTGGTTTTTAAAAAGAAGAAAGGAACAAAAAAATGTCAAAACTAGTCACCGGTATTGGTAAACATAACCCTAAACGAAGCAAACTGAGCCTTGTGGTTTCATCTGTACTTCTTGGGTTTTCTCCACTTTGGGTTGCCGCCGAAACTGTGGGTCAAAATGACAGCGATGTCAAATCTGCGACTGAGAACGAAGCGGTTGAAGTCATTGAAGTTCGTGGGATCCGAGGCAGTATCAATAGTGCCCAAAACATCAAGCGCTTCGCTGATACGGTCAAAGACGTGATCACGGCGTCAGATATCGGGGCATTACCAGACAAATCGGTGACTGAAGCGCTGCAACGTGTACCGGGTGTTACGATTGAGCGATTTGCATCGTCCGATGACCCTAAACATTATGCTGATGAAGGTACAGGCGTGTTGGTTCGTGGCCTAGACAGGGTTCGCTCTGAGGTGAATGGCAGAGACGCTTTTAGTGCAAATCCGTCAGGCGGTCTGAGCTATGAAGACTTTCCTGCTGAATTGCTAGGTGCGGTAGAAGTGGTTAAAAACCAAACTTCGGATCTTATTTCAGGCGGTATATCTGGCACGGTGAACCTTATCACCCGCAAACCATTTGACTCTGACGACCGGCTTATCTCGTTCAATGCAAAGGCCAACTATGGCGACTTTAGAGAAGAAGTGACGCCTTCGTTTTCAGCGTTGTTTTCCGACAGTTGGGAAACCAGTGCAGGTAAGTTCGGATTCTTAATTGCGGCTTCCTCATCAGAATATCAGACTCGAGGAGATGGTGTTGGCCTTGGCAATTTCCACTCTCGAGGCGATTCCTTTATTCCTACCTTGGATCAATGGGGTGGCATAACCGGTGTTGATCCATCATCGCCTGTGGATGGCCCCGCTTTACCAGGGCAACCAGCTGGCAGTGTATGGCATGTGCCTGTCGCTATCCATATGAGCACGGCAACTAATGACCGTGAACGTACCGGCTTAACCTCTTCACTGCAGTGGGCAAATGCTGATGAGACCATAGTTGCGACATTAGAGCACATTCGCTCAGAAGCGTCTCTTGAGTGGAACGAGCGGCAAATAGGACAAGCAGCTCAAGGGTTTAAAGGTTTTATGGGGTCTTCACAAAATTGGACTGAAAATACGGAAAGTGGCCACCCACTAACTACAGATGATGGTTTTGTGACTTCCGGTATTGCACTTGGCGTGAGCCCCGAAACGCCATTCTTCTATCGTAGTCGTTGGAATTACAACGAAAATACCGTGAAGGACACTTCATTTAAACTAACGTTAAAACCAATAGATAGATTGACGGTCGATTTTGATTACCAGCGGATCGACTCCGACAAAGAAGTGCAAAACTACAGTATGTCGGGTCAAACACGGGGGAACCATGTCCACGTTGTCTCGCCTTATTTCCTCGATATGCGTGGCTCAAGGCCGACAGTAGAGTTTCTCAGTGACAATATTCTAACGGCAGGTTGGTCACCCAATGAAGATTGGAATGGACCTGTGCCTAACCTGTTTTTGGGCAGCGGTATGGAGCAGGTTGAGCGCAATACGGCAGAATCAGACAGCGTTAAACTGGATTTTAAGTATGAGCTAGACGGTCATTTCACGAGTGTCAGTTCCGGTTTTTATATGTCAGATAAAGACCTAACGGTGCGAGATACCGCTTACGAGGGCTGGTCTGCAATTGGCACCCCTTGGATCCAAGATGACCGAAATGCCGCCGCGGCGGTAAATCGTCCAGAATTATTTGAGCGCGTTGATTTTTCAGATTATTACAATGGTCAGGTATTACAGGGGCCAGTCAATAACTTCTTGTTCCCAAGTATGGATCTGGTGAAAAACTACGCCGACTCTTTGCGCCAAGGTTGTCGTGATGGTTGGCACAATGCCACCAACAGTGCGGCAAACAACGGTACATGCTCTGGCACTTATGTACCTTATGCAGACAAACCCAATCGCGTTGAAGGCCCATTCGCCGCACACAATATAAGTTCGACCAACGAGAAGCGTACTGAATTTTACATTCGCGGTGATTTTGACTTCGAGTTTCAAGACATTCCAGTGGTGGGTAACGTTGGCCTGCGCTATGTAAACTATCAATTAGAGTCTACGGGCGCTTTGGTGCAACCCGCCCTCATCAAACGTGGTGAAGAGGGGACATCACTTAATAATGTGATGCAGCAGGCAGAATATAAGCGATATTACGACATTGCAGGGGGAGAGTCCGAACTCAGTACCGTTGATGGCACAGATTATAGCACTTTGCTTCCGAGCTTAAATTTGAGTTTTGGTGTATCAGAAGACGTAGTGGTGCGATTTGGTGCATCAAAAGCGTTGTATTACCCAAGTTTAGTTGATGCCAGAAATATCAGTATTCTTAACTTGGATTACACTCGCGTGCTACAAACTCCCGGCGCTGATTACGACGAGGCAACTAACCCCGTTGTTGGGCTAGACGATATCAGTCTAACGGCGCTTTCTGGGAATCCATATTTAGAGCCTGAAGAAGCAATAAATACTGATTTAACTACCGAATGGTATTTCGCGTCCGCAGGTTATGTGACGGTAGGACTATTTCACAAAAAGCTAGATAATATAATCCGTAGCCGCGCCTTTGATCTTGATGTGTCTTATGGTGGCGAAGATTATGATGTCTCTGCTTATGGCCCCGCTAACACGGGCTCTGGCACCATTCGTGGGATGGAGTTTTCCTACTCACAATTCTACGACATGTTACCGGGTGCATGGAGCGGTTTAGGTTTGCAACTTAACTTTACCTATATCGATCAAGATGGACTTGAAGATCCAAATGAAGTCTCTAAAGGCACGCTTGGTTTCGATGAAAATGGAAACCCGCTAACCGATAATCGGAATACCTTCCGAGTGTTTGGAGGTTTGCCGCTACAAGGTTACTCTGACCAAAACTTTAATATCATTGGTATGTATGAGTACGAGGATATTTCTTTTCGCCTTGCATACACTTGGCGCTCTGAGTATTTGCTCACACTTAGGGAATCTGAAGAGTACGTCCCTGCCTATGCAGAGGCGTCAGGTATGATGGATGCAAGCTTGTATTACACCATCAACGACCATTGGAAAGTGGGTTTTGAAGCCAGCAATTTATTGGATACGGAAACCAAAACCAAGTATCAGATGGACCAAGCTGGGACAAAAACGCAGGCACTCAACTTTACTACGGATAGACGTTTTGCATTGAGCGTCCGTGCGACTTTCTAACGTCAGCAAAGGCCAAGTGCAGCTTGGCCTGATACCAATCGCAGTAAGTCAATACGCTATTTTGACGTGGAGAATTAATGTTTAAACTCAAGGATTTGAATAAACGATGACAATATTAGCGAAAGGCACTGGCGACCCACTGCAACTAGAAGATAGCGGCTGGGATATTCTCGCAGAGCAGGTCAGTTTGCCAGTTGCAGTGATAAAGCAAGACGCCATCAACCACAACGCGAATTGGATGGCGAATTTTGCAAAGGAAAGCCAAGTATTATTGGCACCCCACGGCAAGACGACGATGTCTCCAGCGCTATTTACACTACAGCTTGAACATGGCGCATGGGCTATCACGGTAGCGACCGTGCCACAAGTTTCCGTAGCCATAGTCGCGGGCGCAAAACGAGTGATCTTAGCGAATCAACTTGTTGGCGAATATCATATGAAGCAAGTTGCAAACATGCTTACTGATACTGACGTTGAGCTCTATTGTTTTGTTGACTCTATTGCAAATGCCCATGCCTTAGGCACATTTTTTACTCAGCATTCGCTGCGCATTTCCATTTTACTCGAGGTGGGAGTTGAAGGTGGTCGCGCTGGTTGGCGCAATCTTGCAACGATAGTGCAGCTGGTCAATGTATGCCAACAGTATGCTAGCTTAGAGGTAGCAGGTATTGGATTTTATGAAGGCGTGATCCACGGTGATAATGCCGAGCAAAGGATTGCCACATTCGTTAGTTCAGTAATAAAAACGGCGGCAGATTTACGACAAAAAAACGTGTTTTCAAAGGCGTTACCTATTATCACGGGGGCGGGGTCTGCTTGGTACGATGTTGTGACAAAGACACTAAACAAAAGTGAACAGGCTCAGCAATTTCGTTTTGTGATCCGTCCCGGCTGCTACCTTATTCACGATACTGGGATCTATCAGGATGCGCAGCAAGCGGTGTTATCACGGAGCAATCTCGCTTGCGATTTGGGAGAAAGTTTGGTGTCGAGCTTAAGTATATGGGCTTACGTGCTTTCGACTCCAGAGCCGGGTGTCGCGATAATTGGCATGGGTAAAAGGGATGTCGCATTTGATGCTGGCATGCCCACACCAGAGCTGATTTACTCTCCGCCGTCAAAGCAGCTGTGCTCATTAGGCGGCGCGGTAAAGGTCGAAAAAATCATGGATCAACACGCTATGGTAAGTATTGCATTTGGATGCGAGGTGCAGGTTGGCGATATGATCTGCTTTTCGACTTCTCATCCTTGCTTGACCTTTGATAAGTGGCGACAAATTGGTGTTGTCGAGCGGGATTGGGTGATCACCCAAACCATTTCTACCTATTTTTAATTGAGGCGAAGCTGTGGACATTATTAGCAAAATTAAGGAAGGTTTGGGGCATTTTAGCCCAGCGGAAGAAAAAGTCGCTCGGCTTATTTTGGCTGAGCTTAACTTTGCCGCAAGCGCATCCATTAGTGAGTTAGCTGAAAAAGCACAGGTCAGTCATGCCAGCATCACACGGTTAGCGCGTAGCTTAGGCTGCATCAATGTACGTGACCTTAAGTTTCAGCTGACACAATCAGCCGCAATTGGTGAGCGTTTTACAAATCCTGAGCCAATTGAAAAAGAAAAGATTTCTCATGTTTATACCTCTATTCAGGAGATCCTTACGCTCAATGCGGGACTCATCGATGAAGCGGTTGTGGAGCAGGCGAGTGAAGTGATTTGCGCCACACGTCATTGCTTAATTTTTGGGGTTGGTGGTGGTAGCAGCCTGATGGCACAAGAATGTCAAAATCGCTTATTTCGCTTGGACGTACTTAGTAATGCTCACTCCGATCCTATGATGATGCGCATGGTTGCCGCAACCGTGAATAAAGGGGATGTGGTGATTTGTCTCTCGCTTAGTGGTGTTTCTCCTGATGTGAAAGCGGCGGCGCTTATCGCCAAAGAGTATGGTGCTGAGGTTATTGCTATTTGCCCAGTGAGCGACTTGGCGGACATTGCCGATCACCACTTAGCCATCAAAACTCAAGAAAGTGATTACATCTTTAAGCCCAGCGCTGCACGCTATGCCATGATGGCGGCAGTGGATATCTTGTCGAGCGAAGTTGCTATCCGCAATCAAAAGCGCTCAAGAGAAAAGCTTCGACGGCTTAAAACCCAGTTAGATCAGCATCGAGATAAAAACAGCAATATGCCACCTGCCGATAAACGCTTTCCGCTGGGGGATTAATGCTGAGCTCATCTCCTTATGTTGATACCCTCATTCAAGGCGCAAAGGTGTATTTTGAACCAGGCTCTAAAGCACAAGTGGTGGATGTCGCGATTAGCAAAGACAAAATTGTTGCGCTTGGCAACTGCAGCCATTTGCAAGCACTGCAATGCATCGATGCCACGGGCTTAGTGCTCGCGCCTGGTTTTATTGACGTACATACCCATGATGATCTTGAAGTTCTGCGAGGCCCACATATGCTGAGCAAAGTGAGCCAAGGTGTCACCACCGTCATTGCCGGTAATTGTGGCATTAGCGCAGTGCCTTATTGTGCAGATCAAGCGCCGCTTGACCCCATTAACTTACTCGGGGAACAGTCAGAATTCGCCTATCGTGAACTACAGGATTATCAACACGCCTTTAGTAAGGCTGCTCCGAGTGTCAATTTAGCCATGTTAGTTGGTCATACAACGCTCAGAGCGCAGGTCATGACGGATTTATCTCAAGCCGCCAATGCGCAAGAACTTGAACAGATGAAAACCTTGCTGCATCAAGCGATGGCGCAGGGGGCGATAGGCTTTAGTACTGGCCTTGCTTATTACAATGCGAAGGGGGCAAGTCAAGCTGAAGTGAATGCGTTGGCCGAGGTTGTTACACCATTTGATGGTATCTATACCACGCATTTACGCACAGAATTTCAAGGAGTCATCCGAGCTATGGATGAAGCCTTTGCTACGGCAGAGCATGCCAAACTGCCGCTGGTTATTTCACATATAAAATGCGCTGGTAGAGAGAATTGGGGCAGAGCGCCTGAGGTATTAGCGCATTTTGAACTGCATAGAAAAACGCATCCAGTGAGCTGCGATTGCTACCCTTACGCCGCGAGCTCAAGCACCTTAGATCTTAATCAAGTGACGGAGGAGACGGATATTTTTATCACTTGGTCGGAGTCTCATCCAGAACTTGCACAGCAAAGCTTGGCAAACATTGCCACGCAATGGCAAGTGTCTCAGCGTGATGCTGCAAAGCGCTTGCAGCCAGCGGGCGCTGTGTATCACTGTATGCTGGAAGATGATGTGCAGCGGTTTGTAAGTTATGAACACAGCATGGTGGGGTCTGATGGTTTGCCGTGCGATCCGCATCCGCATCCGAGACTGTGGGGGACATTTCCGCGGGTGCTTGGACATTACTGTAGAGAACAACAATCGCTGCCGTTGGCATTGGCTATCCACAAAATGACAGCGCTGCCAGCGGCGCGCTTTAAGCTGCGGCAACGTGGCAATATTCAAATTGGTTATTTCGCCGATCTGGTGTTATTCGACCCCAACCGGGTGTTAGACCAAGCAAGTTACAGCAATCCAAAACAACTTGCCTCAGGCATTGTGAAGGTTTGGGTGAATGGCAAGCTCAGCTATGTTGAAGGCGCGAATGCAGACACCATTGTCGATTTCGGCCGAGCAGGACGATTTTTAACGCGTCAAAACTAATAAAAATCAAAAATCATCAAGAGGTTAACATGACAATAAGAAGAATAGGTGCTGAGGGCGGCACGGGCACTGGTGGACAACACTTACCCTTTGCACGAGCGGTTGAAGCTGGCGGTTGGTTAAAGGTCTCGGGGCAAACGCCAATGCGAGATGGTGAAGTGGTTGAGGGTGGCATTGTTGAGCAGTCGCGTCTGGCCATCGAAAACTGTATCGCGATTATGACCGAGGCAGGTTATGGCCTTGAGCATGTTACGCATGTTTCTGTGGTATTAACTGACGCAAGATATTTTCAGTCCTTTAATAAGGTTTTTGCAGAGTATTTTTCAGCGCATCCTCCTGCGCGAATTTGCATGGTGGCCGACTTAGTCGTGGACTGTAAAATTGAGGTTGATGTCACCTGTTACAAAGGCGAATAGACGTTATACGAACAACAATGTTCACAGGAGGAGAAGCATGATGGATAGTCAGCAAGTGTATTTGCTTATTTTTCTGTTGTATTTGTCTGCCGTGATAACGGTGAGTTGGCTGGCATCTCGGTGGCAACGGTCAAATTGTGACTATTTATTAGCTGGGCGAAAAGTACCGTTGATGCTGACACTAGGCACCACCGTTGCCACTATGGTTGGCACTGGCTCGTCGATGGGAGCGGTAGGCTTTGCCTATCAACACGGTTGGGCGGGCACGCTTTATGGCATTGGCGGCGCGCTAGGTATTTTATTGCTAGCTTGGTTGTTTGCACCGGTTAGGGCTGAGCGCTTTGCGACAATGAGCGAAGAGTTAGCAAGCTATGTAGGCAATCATCAAGTCGTTAAAAAACTCTTAGCGATATTGATTTACGCGGCAAGTGTCGGCTGGCTTGGCGCACATTTGATTGGCGGGGGCATGTATTTAGCTTGGCTCACTGGACTAGATGAGACCAGCGCTAAACTGATTATTGGACTGGGACTTGCGGTATATGTGACCTTAGGCGGATATTCGGCGGTAGTCTGGACGGATGCTATTCAGGCAGTTATTTTGTTTTCGGGCTTTTTGTTGTTGACCTACTTTGTAGTCGAGGTGGTCGGTGGTTGGCAAACACTAACCAGTGCTTCGGTTGCAGCGGGAGCTGGGCTCTTTTCATATCAAAATATTGGTTTGTTGCCTGCTATTTCAATGGCGCTGGCAGTGCTGGTGGGCGTATTGGCAACACCATCGTTTAGGCAGCGGATCTACTCCGCCAAAAGCATAAGCAGTATTCGTATGTCGTTTATTATCTCGGGATTACTTTATTTAGGGTTTTCATGTATTCCTGCTGTGATTGGTATTGGTGCTTATGCAGTTAACTCGAGTTTAGACAACCCTTCATTTGCTTTTCCCTATTTGGCGTTAACGGCGATGCCGGTGTTGATTGGCGGCTTTATTTTATTGGCGGGTATTTCCGCAACGCTTTCTAGTGCCAGCTCCGATGCCATTGCTGGAGTCAGTGTGTTGGTTGCTGATATTTATCTGACTTGGTGTAAGGGAAATATTGCGCCACACAATCCGCTTTTGGTCTCTCGTATTGCCATGCTGACTACCGTATCGCTGGCATTATTTATGGCGGTGTTGTCGAGCGACATTATTAGCTATATCACCAAAATGATTTCCGTTGTATTAGCGGGGCTTTGTGTGATGGGGTTATTGGGGCGCTTTTGGCAAGGTTATACTTGGCAAGGCAGTTTAGTCACCTTGATGGCAGGTTCAGTGGCTGCTCTGCTCGTTGGTATGAACGACGATTGGCTGGCTTATTTTGGTAACCCGATTATTCCTGCGCTGATCAGTGCTTTGGTGTTTGGTGTATTGACGAGTGTGGTGACAAAACCCAGTGTTACCGCATCGCCCGAAAAAACGGAAGTGGCATCATGAAAGGCGCAATAAAACAGTTGCTGTGTTTTGGTGAATGCATGGTGGAGCATAGAGCAGACGGGACTAGCTCGTTTGGCGGTGATACTTTTAACACGGCTTGGTACTTGACTCAGTTACTCAAGCAAAGCAACGATAACCACATCGCAGTCAGTTTTGCCAGCGCCATCGGTACGGATAAGGCCAGCACAAACTTGCTTGATATGTTATCAAACACCAACATCAGACAAGACTATATTTCGCTTGAACCACATAGCGCGCTTGGCGAGTACTGGATTACGCTCGATGAGAAAGGAGAGCGACGCTTTACCTTTGCCCGTGAGCACAGCCCTGCAAGGCATTATTTTAAGCGTGATGAGACGTTAACTCAGGCACTTCACAACAAGCTTATTGATGCGATTTATCTCTCTGGAATAAGCCTTGCCATTATATGTGAGTCGCAGAGAAAGCACTTGTTTGAGGCGTTAGCCGCGTTTAAAAACAGAGGTGGGCTCATCTTTTTTGATAACAACTATCGCCAAACCCTTTGGCGTAGCGATAACCCAAAATTAAGTTATCAAGCTGTAATGGCGCTGGCGGACATCGCATTTTTAACCGACGAGGACGAATACGCAGTGTATGGCACCGCAAATGTGGACGAAATAATCGCAGAGCATAAAAAACAAAGCTCACAACTCTTAGTTATTCGCCAAGGTGCTCAGCCATGCGTGATCGCGCCAGCTGATGATTCTTCACCCATTTATATCGCGGCGCAAAACATAGCGCCGCAGCTTATCTTAGATACCTGTGGTGCGGGCGATGCGTTTGCAGCGGGGTTTTTAGCACACTGGCTGAAAGGTTGCGATTTGCAAACGGCTGCGTGCTTTGCACACCAAATTGCCGCCGAGGCTATTCAGCATCACGGCGCGCTGATATCCGCCGACTTTCTGCCAAAGCTTGTTACTCAGGAATAGTGTCATTATGAGAACGTACTTTAGTGTTTTTTTATTCACCGTGTTGTTGCCGATTTTAACTGCAAAAGCAACGCCACTGTCGCTTATGCCCATGCCGCAACAAGTGAGTATGACCGAAGGCTCGCTAGTATTTGATAACGAAATCAAGGTTGCGATACACGGCTTTAGTGCGCAGAGGCAGGCATTTCTGCTCGCCAGAATGCAGCAATACATTGAGCGCATTACTGGAAAACCTATTCCGATACGGGTAGTAAAGCGTGGCAAAGCGGACTTAACCATTCGCGTAGAAAATATCGAAACCGAGTTACAGTTTCCTCAGCTGAATATGCCAGAAGACTACCAGCTTCATATTGAAAAGGGTGGAATAGTGCTTAGCGCAACCTCCGTTTTCGGCGCGCAGCACGGTCTTGCTAGCCTATTACAATTGGCCCAGAGTAATACATCGAGTCAATTCATACTCCCCTATACAACGATCAGCGATAATCCCCGCTTCCCTTGGCGTGGGCTACTTATTGATAGTGTTCGCCACTTTATGCCAATTGCGACAATAAAGCGCCAACTCGATGGTATGGCTGCGGCAAAGCTAAACGTTTTGCATTGGCACTTAACTGATGACCAAGGCTGGCGAATGGAAAGTAAGGTGTTTCCTAAGCTGACTCAACTGGCCTCAGACGGATTGTATTATCGTCAATCAGAAGTGAAAGAAGTGATTGAGTATGCAAGCCTTTTAGGGATCCGCGTGGTGCCTGAATTTGGTATGCCGGGGCATGCAAGCGCAATTGCCGTCGCTTACCCAGAGCTGATGACTAAAGCGCAACCTTATGAGATGGAGCGCCATTGGGGAGTATTTAAGCCACTGCTCAATATCGCAAGTCCTGATGTGTATGCCTTTATCGACGATTTACTGGCTGAGATGACGAGTTTATTTCCAGACGGCTACCTACATATCGGGGGTGACGAGGTAGAGCCTGAGCATTGGTTGGAAAGCCCTGAAATACAGGAATTAATGGCAAAACATGCATTGGAAGACGGTCACGACCTGCAAAACTACTTTAATATTCGCGTACAAAAGCTTATTGCTAAGCACCAACGTGTGATGATGGGGTGGGATGAGATTTTTCATCCGGCGTTGCCTAAAGATACTGTCGTGCAGTCTTGGCGTGGTCATGATTCGTTAAATGCAATTGCAGAAGCAGGTTATCAAGGCATTTTATCAACCGGGTTTTATATTGATCAGCCTCAGTATTCATCATTTCATTACCGTAACGACCCACATCCGGTTTTACCGACAGTGGATCTCACTCAACCTCAAGTATTAAGCTTAGCCTTTACGGTCCCACGCCTAAAAGGCAGCGCAGTCAAAGGCGAGCTTGTGGTGTTGGGCGAACAAGTGCTTATAAAGCTTAATAACAACCGCCATCAGCTAGCACAAACAGACAAGCCAATTACTAGCAAGACTCAGCAATTTACCGCAGCCATGGATAGTTGGATGGGACCGTTACAGTTTGAGTTTAATACAGCGCAGCAACAAGGCGCGGTAATGATCGGTAATAGCCGTTATCCGCTCACACTTGAGGCGCTTGAAAAACCACAGCCTGTCGAGGTTTCTACACCGTTAAGCCAAGAAAATGGTGTACGTATTTTAGGTGGCGAGGCGACCATTTGGAGCGAAATGGTCACCGAACATAATCTTGATATCAGAATATGGCCGCGACTTTTTGTGATTGCTGAGCGTTTATGGTCTGCTAAAACGCTTACGGATAGCAAGCAGATGTACGCGCGATTGGATCATATAAGCAATGTTGCACATAACGTCATTGGCTTAGGTCATAAAACGCAGCAACAAGCGGGTTTTAGTAGGCTTATCAGCACAACCTTGGATGAGCCAAAGCGCAAGGCTACGCTTGAATTACTCACTCATATTGCAGAGCTTGTAGAGCCAAGTCACTATTACACGCGTCACCATATTAAGTTCTTAAACGACGAGTATCACCAGTTTGCAGCGCTTGATAAATTTGTCGACTATGTTGCGGTTGAAAGCCGTCAGGTGAGGCTACTTGAGGAGCGAGTCGCAAGCTATATCGCTGGTGATAACACTGCGTTAGCGCACATTGGCGCGATATTGCAACGTTGGCAAGCGGGGCTTGAGGCGTTAACACTGTTACAGCAAAGTCCCAAACTTACAGAAGCACACTCAACGGCGTTAAAGGTGACGCAGTTTATTGAATTGAGTCAGCAAGTGCTTAAGGTTTGTAAAGGGGCTTTACAGGCTCCGCACCTAGATAGCCATCTGCTAGCGCTGCAAAATTTAACGGATGAAGTGGTCATAACTGGAATATATCCAGTTCGAGCGCTTTACCTTCATTGTAAATAGGAAAGTCATGAGAAAAGTCATATTCAGTTTATTTTTGCTACAGAGCAGTGGTTATGTAGCTGCCAACACGGTTGTAGATACACAAGATTGGATAACGGATGGGGTTTTCACGCAAGGTATTGAGGGACCTGCGGTGGATGCTGCTGGCGTGTTATATGCGGTTAACCATCAACAGCAAGGCACTATTGGTAAAGTGACTGCGCAAGGCAGAGCGGAAACCCTGCTGACGTTAAAAAATGGCTCTATTGGTAACGGTATTCGCTTTGATAAGCAAGGAAATATGTATATAGCCGATTACGTCAATCATAACGTGCTCAAAGTCACCAAAGCAGCTCTTGCACAAGGTGGTGATTTGTCACAATCCGTGTCGGTATTTGCTCACGATAATCGCATGGATCAACCTAATGACCTTGCGATCATGGACAACGGAATTCTTTTCGCCAGCGATCCTAATTGGCAAGCCAGTAGCGGTAAACTTTGGCGTATAAATACAAACGGAGCAGTAACCCTATTAGAAGCGGATATGGGCACCACCAATGGCATTGAAGTTAGCCCTGACAATAAAACACTTTATGTGAATGAAAGCGTGCAGCGTAAAGTATGGCGCTATGAGTTAGACGAACAAGGCAATATTAGTAACAAACAATTATTTATCTCGTTTACCGATTTTGGCTTAGATGGTATGCGCACGGACAACCAAGGCAATCTTTATATCGCCCGTTATGGCGCTGGTGTGATCGCTGTGGTTTCACCTCAGGGCAAGCTAATTAAAGAAATTAAACTGAAAGGCAAGTACCCGACCAATGTGGCTTTTGGCGGCGAGGAAGGTAAACGCTTATTTATTACCATGCAAAAACGCGGCGCTATCGAGATGGTAGAATTACCTAATGGTGTTTAATTGATATTTATACTTCGAGAAGTATAAATATCAAATCATAAATTTGAAATATGAGCTTTTTGATACTTTAATTACATCATTAAAGTTACAAGGAGTTACATTGTGTCATTGCTAAACCCTAAAGTAGGTCCTGTTATTGGTGTTACTACAGAGCAAACGGTTCGAGTTATGTGTGGTATTCAGTCTGCGGGAAAGGACGCTAAACCTAATTGCGGGTGGATTAGGATAAAACCGGCAGATGGAGATTGGGAGCAGCCAAAGCAGTTCAGGTTTAATCAAAACTTTTTTTATACGGGAGTGATAGAGCTTACCGGTTTAAGGCCAAATACTACTTATTGTTATCAAGTCGGTTATAATCCAACCTTTTCTGAACAGCGCATTGAAAGTGAGTCTAATTGGGCTGATTTACCTGAATATTCTTTCTCAACTCTAGGTAGAGAGGGATTCCGGTTTTGCTTTGGTTCGTGTCTTAGAAATAACGGTGATGAACGTTTTGGAAAAGCGCTTAGAGTAGTGAAAGCCTTTAATGAAGAAAAGCCGTTGGATATGATGCTTTGGTTAGGGGATCAAGTATATAACGACATGTATCTAGGTTTAACAATAAATAACTCAAGTACCAAGGACTTTAAGCGACTTTATCGTAAGTTTTTTGATAATCAATATGTTAAAGATATCTTATGTGCCATGCCTAATTACATGGTTATGGATGATCACGAAGTAGAAGATAGTTTTAAACACGGAGCTATTGACTACCAAGATACTAAAGTCAACTGGTTGACTAAAGATAAAGATAGGCTCATTAACAGCATTAATGCTTTCTATTCTTATCAGGCGTCACATGGGCCAATTTTTGATGTTATACCAAGTGATGTGCCGGGGGTCTCTTACGTTAAAGGGCAGGAGCACAATCAAGTACCTGTTCGCCATTATGCAGCGGTAGATTTTGGCAGCATTGGTCTATTTTTAATGGACTCTCGCAAAGAGCGAAGCTCTCAAGGGCTTATATCAAGAGCTCAAGAAAATGCCCTATTGGATTTTCTTAACTCTCATTATAAAGTTAAGCTAATAGGGACTTCTGTCACTTTTTTGGCTGATAATTATTCCAATGCAGACGCGGCGGATAATTGGAAAAAAGCTGCAGAGCAACGGAAAAGAATTTTAGATCACATGACGAAGAAAAATATTACAAATGTGTTCTTTTTATCTGGAGATGTTCACTCTCACTTCGCTTGTCGGCTTAACTATGAAGGAAAGCCCACTTCAATCCATCAATTAGTTTCTGGCTCATTATTCTGGCCAACTAGCTTTATAATTAACTCTATTCGTTGGTTTAAAGATGATGTTAGGTTTAGCAAAGCCATATATGGAGCCAGTAGATACTCGATATCAGAACCATTATCGACAACAGAATACGACTTTTATGCGAGCAATGGTGTCGCTTATGTTGAAGTTAAAGAGTCCGAGCTTATATTCGAAATAAGAGATACTAAGGGAAACGTGATCATTAGTAATGTGTTTCCCCTTGAGTGATATCTGTAGTGTTTTAAGAAGGTATAGTCCAGGTGCCCTCCAAAATCTTGTGGAGGGTACATGATGATATTTTTGCTGTGTCGCAATTTTATCTTATATTTTCCGCATTGTGTCATGCCGAGTTTTATCTTAAAGTCAAAAGGAATCATACAATTGCGCTGCTTTAAAGCTACTTAACCTGAATTCGGGAAAGAAATTAGTTAAGCTACCAAAATACCAAAGTTTAAAAGCGTAATATCACTCTAGCCATAAGTTATCCCGAGTTCAGGTTATTTAGTCGACTTTCCTGAAAAATAAGTATCTTTTAGCTTGGTAATGACTTCGGTGCTTACCCAATAAATGTTTGATACATCACCGGGTTCATTATATCTGCCAAAAAACAGGTATTTACCATCGGGTGTAATTCTTGGAACGGTTTCTGAGTAACGGGTATTAACCCCTTCACCTAAATTAATAGGACTAGACCAAGTGCCATCATGCTCCTTAATATAGACATATAGGTCGTTGTCTTTTCTACTATCATCGCCTCTGTGACGACTATTAACCAATAGGTAATCGTTAGCGGGCGAAATAAAGCCATGAAATCCAAAGTCAATGTCAATGGCTTTGGGAGTCGTAAACGCGCCGTTTTTATTTTCAGCGGTATACATTTTGCGTTCTGACATATTGGAGAAAACAGGTTCGCCATTTGCGCTTTGGTTGAAGTCTGAAAACTTACCCGTATTTATTGCCGAATCGAATCTTTTGGCTTCACTCCAGCCATTTTTGCTACGGGTAACGTACCAAATTCCAGACTCCTTGGGGTCATCTGAACGCGCAGTAAAGTAAATCCGGTTGTCGTTTAAGCTAACGTGGGGAACCAGTTCATAACTCATTCTTCCACGGGTGAAATCTGCGGTTTGAGGTTGAGTCCACTGTCCATTTTCTACCTTTGAATACATGATTTGTGGGCTTGAGTCTACAGTTTCTTGCTCTTTAAAGGCAGTAAAATACACTTCTGTAAGGTCTGGAGAGAACGACACGCCGAATTCATAACGACCATTAATGGAGATGATATTAGGAGCAAAGAGCTGTGCGGTTGACCCTGGTGGTGTCTGACCGAGCCAAGGTCCTTTTAGCCTAGGAAAGGCTTCATTAGCATGGACATCATTGGTGAGCATGATGACTGCAAAAAGCAAAGAGGTGGCGGGCTTTATAAAATTCATCCTGTTCTCCTTAGGCACTTGATAAACCTGCTCACAGTCGCAGGGGGTTAGCGCTTTACATTATTATTTTGAACAGCGAACACTGTATCATCTTTGAACTAACTCCGTGTCTAAAAAAAGCTAAGTTGGTTTAAGGACCTCAGGGCCTTTTTTGTAATGGTTATAACAGCCATTGTGTTTGTCGTTAGATTATTGCACTTTCAACCACAAGCTACCTAAGTCCAGCGCTAGTGCACCAGACTTTTTGCTAGGTTTTCAATCAGTAAGAATTGTTTGGCTATGTCTTCGGCCCAGCTGGGATCGTATTCTTTTTGTAGCTTTTTAGGGCTAAATAGGTTGGCTCCATAGTCAAGAGAGATCAGTATATCGCTACCTTCTATAAACATTTGGGCTTTTACTTCGGGGATTTTTAACCCTTTTGGTAGGTGACTGGATGAGAAGAACGTTTTGACTTGCGACAATTGCGCCATATATTCTGGCGTGAGTACTTCGCGGCAGGTTTCTTCATCTTTAGCATAGACTTGATACTCTTTTTCAAAGTCTTTTTGTTCAAATTTAACTCGCTGTAATCCTTTTAAAGATTGACGTCGATTTATCAGCATGTTCCAAAGCCCCGCATCTTGTAACACTACGATTGGAGTATCTACAGGTTCAGGCATACTCAGTTTTATAACTGCACCATTAAACAAACGTTTGCTGTCATTGTTCTGGTGATGCGTGCGTATATGCACTTCAGTAAAGTAAAAGGGAATGCCATTTACTTCGCCGTTAAATCCATCTTCAGCCACAGCTCGGCCTCCTTTGGCTAATATACCTGCACTGATAGCTTCCTCGCAGATAAGTAAATTACCGCCGACTGAATATTCTAAGTTAAGTGCTGAAGCAATTGGCGCCATCATATAAGCTCTAGTTAACACACCCTTAGTGAAAGACTTAAGAGAATGTTTTAACAAAAAGTAAATAGGAATTATTGAGATTAAGAGAAAAGGCGCAAAAAATAGTAGGGGGATTGCAATACCAACCGCCCACCATTTATAGCGCTTAAACGACTTCAATTTATTGTCAAGATCGCTATCAAAGCTGGATGTGGTTTTATCTAAATTGTAATAGGCCTCTTTTAACTGCATCTCAACGCCAGCTAGGCGTGGATCAATATGATGCAGAGACCTCTGTTCTAATAATGGCATAACTTTTCCTTGTAAGTCGCAATGGAGATTGAGAAAAAATTGTACCTTGTAATACTTTATAAAGTAAGTGATAAGAGTGGTGAATATAATAAAAGGCGAGTTCAACTTTTTACGTGACGTCTTTCACTAGGGCGTTTTGACCTTTGCTGCTTGATTTTTATTCTTCTGAGTGTGTTTTGGTCACGACACTCGACTTGCAGGGCATAAACCAGTTCGTACGCAAGCTTTGGCCTATTTAACTCAAACCCATGTCGAACATAAATTGAGTATCCGAATACCTGAGTGTTGTTTACTATCGTCTCGTCAATAAAACCTCGGGATTCCCCGTTGCTTTTAATGGCTTGTTCGCGATAGGAAATGGGACGGTATCAAGATGAATGACGCAAATTTTTCTGGATGCTTAATCCCTTTTTATTATTGTCAATGGTCAAGTGAGGTTTGATTTGGCACTTCGACACAGGCAGCGAAATCTATGATCACAAAAGTATCTGAAAAAGTCATCATCTCACATTGGCATATGGTTCTAAGGTCGTTATTTTCCTTGCCTATTGTTGTTAAAAACACTCTATGGTCAATCTACACCTTATAGAAGCGTCATGGTAAAGGGCCAAAATTTCATAAGGAAATATTAAAAACCCGCATAACTTTAGATGCGTCGGGCTTTTAGTTTATTTATATAAATTGGATAAGATTAAAAATGATAACTGACAAATACCGCGATGTTACTAATACTACTTTTGAAACAAACTAATGGTTGTAGTCAACACTCAAGGCGATAGTGTCGCTCAAATGCCAGTAGGCTATTACTAAAACAATGCACAGCATCCCACCTTGGCTTAGATACACGACTTATTTAACCTCTGGCCTATTGCAACAAATTTAACGCAGTAGAAAGGGATAACAGCTGCTAGAAAACATATTGTTATCCCGAGTTCAGGTTATTTATCAAGGCTGGCAGTCAAATTACCGCTTATTATACAGGTGCATACAGTCTTTTAGTTTGGATAGTCGTGACTATAGATAACTAACTCATTTATAGCAGCCTGTTTCGGCGCCAACAGCTGAAATTGGTATAACACCTCCGATTTGGTACCTAGACTTTGGCAGGACACGAGAGCGAAACTATCCCTAAAACTCTCTAGTAAAATAAGGAATGCTCTAACTCTTTCCTTATGCAAATCTCTGGTTGAAAATTGTATTTTTTGGAATTTCTTATTGAGAATGATTTTTATTAGTGTTAACTTCTTAGGGAACATAACTCAGAATTTGTTTTTATCGTTTTTCATTTGTTAATATTTTGTTGTTCTGATGCGGTTAATAATGGGTGATGTAATAGATAGCTATATACGACTGAATAACTAAAAGTGAAATTCATTCTTATCTGACTTGTTGATATGGTGAAACATCCGGCTGTTCTCGGTAACTTACATGTTTCTCTAAAGGAAGTATTAGCTACAGATGCCTGAGTGATACGGGGATTGGAAGGGGGGTTAAAAATGACTATGTGTAGTGACATTGAAATAAGTACAGCGAATAAACAGCAGCATATTGATAATGTGGTTGGGCAGAATTTTGTGCAGTTGATGCCAGGGCTTTCTGTGAGCCTATCTTCAGCGCAGGATTTGGGGGCGGCAGATACTAAACATATATTTCCTGGCGATGACCAATATATTCACATTAACAATGTTCTTGCGGGGAAGTTTGAAGCGACGGTCGGTAATACGCTGTTACAATGTGAGTGCGGAGACTTCAATATTGGTTTTTCGGGTGGGGAGAATTTCTGTGCTTACCATAGTAATGATTTTAGTAACTTAGAGATCATGATAAAACCCGAAGTGCTTAATGAGCTTGCTGGTGAAGAGCTCAGTGGGGTAGATCTAGGGAAAAGTATGTCATTCTTTGTGAAGCAAAGTGGCCCCAGTAGAAAAGTCAGCACATGTGCGAACCGTATTCATAAGTTGATAAAAGATCAAGAAGCCAACCCTCTGCTGCTGCATTCCGCTACGTTAGACTATCTATATTGGCATCTCACTGCACTGAAATCAGTTGACACGAGCAACCAACTCCCGCTTCGAGAGAAAAAGCAGCTTATTGCAGCAAGAGATTTTCTATTATCCGATCTTAGTTGCCCACCTACCATTTCAGATGTGGCTAAGGTGGTTGGATTAAACCAGTGTAAGCTAAAAAAAGGCTTCAAGGTGCTATTTAACAATACGGTTTATGGTTGTTTCCAAGAAGAAAGAATGCACAAAGCAATGAACCTATTAAAAGACAATAATGTAACCGAAACAGCCGTCTCGCTGGGTTATAGCAATGTAAGTCATTTTAGCGTGGCTTTTAGAAAACAATTTGGGGTGTTGCCTAAAGAAGCGAGACTGAACCTCGCTCCCAGTATTGTTTGTGGTTAATCATTTTTGAGTGTGTGCCCTGCGGGCTTTGCCCGCAACACATAAATCCATTCTCCGTCGTCTTTTTCTGTTAACCAACGGCCTGAAGCGTTAGCGTTTTACTCAAAGTGATGTCAACAACACCTTCACCTTTAAAGTTCCAAGTTATGTTCAAATTACTCTGACTGGCTAAAAAGACTAGTGCTTCTTGCTCCATTTCTCTCACCATGTCTGCAAGCTCAGGGCAACCGAGCTCTTTAAACATAGCAGCATACGCACAGTCGGTGATAGAAATGCAAATCGTTGTGGAGTCAGCCTTTGATTTGCTTAGTGTAAATAGGCCAAGTTTGGCGTAGTTTCTAAGCCAAGTGAGCCAGTACTCTAAAATCACATTCTCTTTGTTTTCGAATATATTAAAGGATTCAGGATTAGGCCATAGCCAGCGCATTTCCATTTTGCCTGTCTCTAGAAACATGTCACGATATAATCGGTAGGCTTTATCCTGTCCTAGTAGTTTCCTCGCGTTGCCATAACCTGAGCTAAACATACTCATATCTTTAGTGATGGACTTCCAGATTTCGGTATATTCTCCTTGGTGTCTATCGCGCCAGTGCTGTAAGCCTTTATTATCTCGACGCCATGCTAACAGCGTAGAAATTACAAACTTTGCAAAGCTATACCTACTGGTGGCCTCTTTAAGTGCTCGCCATATCTCTGATTTATAGAGATATTCTTGTTGCCTTTTTGCCATTTTTGGATGTTGCTTTGTTACTGTATACCAATTTAACCCCAAATTTCTGAGACTATTGATGTCTGATGATACGCTGTCTACCCAGCCAAACTCTTGATCTGCTCGATGTGTGTTCTGGGTGTTTGCAGGTTTTGCCGTGACACCATATAAAGCCAATGTTTGCAGTAGCTTTTGGCGCGTTTTATAAGACAAATGCTCTACGGCTTTGACGCCATAGCTGTCAAAGAACACATTGTTTAGCCAACACTCAACCACAACACATGCCATCTTGGCGGTTAGTTCATAAGAAGAAATAACCCCATGTAACATTAGTCCTGATTGCGGATTATTGTCTGGGTAAACCCATAAACAGGTATCGGGATCTGACTCTTTTTTGGTTTTGAGCTTTTGCCCATTGTTAAAAAACATCTTGGAGAAAAATGTATTTTTACGTTCGCCTAAGCGATATTTACTCATAAACTTTGCAAATCCAAGCGTAAGGTGTTGGATATGATAACGACTATCTAGGTGCTTTATGTCTAGGTCTTCAGCAACATACTCACAACCAAGGCCGGCGACTTCAGGCGTTGCAAATGGAATAAGGTCGGCTGGTTTTTTCAATGCTGGAAAAGTAAATTGATGTTGTGCGTCCTGCCAAGGCGTCTCAACCTGCTTGCGAGTCCCTTCTCGCCAGCAGGTTAAGTGATTGGTAAAGCTTGCTAAAATCGCTTGTGGACTGGTCTCGCCGCCACCATAGGCTGCGCCCATATACAAACGACATTGATAATAGCCCGTTGCAGATGCTTTTTTATGCGCAAGCTCAGTTAACAGTAATGTTGAAATACCAGGGGAGAAGCCCATACCTGTGAGTAGCAAGCGTTGTTTTGATTGGGCCTCAGTATTCAGTGCGTGTATTTGATCTGCAGCCTGTAGGCTGTCATTAATGTCGAGGGCATCTATATTCGCGTTCAAGCACAGTTGATGCGCCTGTAGGGCAAATTTATCCATTGGACCTAAAGCAATCACAGCTAAGTCGAACTTTTTGAGTGTTTCAATGCTTTTGGCTTTGTCATTTATATCAAAAGGAACAAAGTTAATATGCTCTGGCAATATGCCCGCTTTTGGTGTTCGCCGTGCCGCACAGCTTATTTTTAAATCTGAGAGGCGTTCACTGAGTAAGTTGATAATGCGCCTGCCCGACTCACCTGTACCTCCCAAGACGATGATATTTTTACTCATGCAGCCTCCTGCTTGGTGTTGTTGTCTGATTTAGAAAGAATAAGCCCTGCAACGACACCTGCTTGTTCGAGATCTTTTATAAAATGATTGGCATCAACAGCTTCATGTAGCATCATTGGACCTGTTTTGGTGATTTGATTGTTTAATAATTGCTTAGCCGTTATGCCGATGATAAAGCCTGTAGCCTGATAGGTATCTTCTAGAATGATTTGGCCATGGTGTACGCGTTTGTTAGCACATTTAATTTGGACATCGACGGCGTAAATTGGGTCGAGCTTACGCATATCTTTAGCTGAGGCCTTACATAACCATCGTGCTGCACGAGCGATAGTTTTATGGTTTTTGTACATCTTGAATATCTTCGCAATCATGCAAACAAACATAGCGCGTGGTCCTAGATTAGCACCGTAGACTTTAGCTGTTTGTATGTCATGTTCGTTGGCGAGTTGCACAATTTCTTCTGCATAAATCAACATAGTAGATGCGGTGCCTATGGGAGCAGGAAAGTGTGCTTTAGTACCAGCTTTTGAGAACTTTTCACGTTTAACTTGCTGGTTTTCCAAGTAGCAAAAGCCACGTTCGTGACCAAAGTCTCCTAACCCATTTATAATGTCCCATGCCGAATTGTAGCTCCAAGCGTCTCGGCCAACGTATTGCACTTCTAAGGATTTGATGTCCGCTCCACGGCTACATTGTTGAATAAGATAGGCGGGGAATACGCCTGATAAGCCCGGTAGCAAACCGACGTTGATGATGAGCGGTACTTCACTACTGTGCTTCTTTTCATGCTCGTGGAGAGACGCGTACACTGGATCGTAGCCACCAGCATCAATAATTGGTACGCCTAACTCTTTACAGGCCAATACTATTTGATCGCCAATAATGCCTGAGGGGCCAACACAGGCGACGACCAGATCTGTATTCTTTAACTGAGTTTTTAAATCGTCGGTGTTTTGGACATCAAGTTGTACTGTATTTATTCGGTCTTGATGTTGCGAAATTGCACTGGGTAATGAGGCTTTTCTACGTGAAGCAAACGTAAGTGCGGCTTGTGTATGCTCAAGTAAATACTCAGCTGCTTTTAAGCCTACTTGACCTGTACCACCGAGCAATAACACGGATTGAGCTTGCATGGTAACTCCCTTAATAAGCGTATCAACGCATTGATATTATTTATACAACGTCACGGTGGCACTTAGTGCGTGCGCCACTTTCCACTCGTCATTGGTTTAGAAATTAGTACCTACAGTGAGGCCTATGGTTCTCGGGTTTCCTGCTTCTGCCGTAACACCGAAACCAAAGTTAAATTCAACTTTTGAGTAATATTCATCAAGCGCATTCTTCACCCATAAGTGCGCGTACCAGCTTTCGCTTTCAAGTCCTACTTTGGCATTTAAAAGGTGATATGCAGATTGCTTCATTTGGTTACCTGCATCAAAGTAGTGATCGCCCATATAAATGTTTTCTAACTGTGTGAATAAGGTGAAGTCGCTGTTGAGTTCTGTACGATTGCTAATGGACAGGTTGGCACTGATCTTAGGCGTGTTTGGTAAACGATTATCGGAATAATCTTCTATTGCACCAGTTGCAAAGTTCACACTTTCATACTCGCTATAACTGGCTTCAACATAACTACTTGAGAAGCCAATGGTCCAATCCGGGTGAGGCTGGTAGCGCGACTCAAATTCAACACCCCGGCTGGTACTTTCGCCAGCGTTATCAGTGATAATGGTTGTGTTTTCTAACATCTGTTGCACTTGTTGGTCGTCTAAAGAAACGTAAAATGCAGTGATTGAAAAGCTCAGTTGGTTTTCTAGCGCTAGTGCTTTATAGGCGATTTCATAGTTATTACTGTATTCAGGCTCAAAGCTAGGCTTGCTTAAGTTGGGATATAAAGTGTCAAATCCTCCTGCTCGGTAACCTTTACTCCAAGACGCGTAAACAAGGTCATTATTGGCAGTTTGATAAGAGAGGGCTAATTTGGGTAGAACTTCGCTGAATTCTTCCTTGCCACCGTGTTGCGAGGTTACTCCAGTGGACTGAGAGTCGATGTTAATATCGGCTTCTCGCTGTTCTTTATGGTAGCGTAACCCTGCAATGACGGTAATATCCTGAGTGATTGCGTAGTCAACCTGGCCAAATACCGCCCAAGCTTGGTCATCTTTCCCGATAATCGAACGATCAACCATGGGTCCACTACCTGGGTACATAGAGGAGAAGTTTAGATCATTTCTTGTCGTACTCTGGGTATCTGATTGATAGGCATAGAACCCGACTAGCCAATGGTAGTCTTCAGTATTTTTAGAGCTCCAACGCATTTCATGGGAGAGCTGATCAAAGTCGTCCTCAGAGTGACTATGGAACTGATATCCTGCGTCATTGCCTGTATCTTGATCCGCGGTGTTCAGGTTATCCCAGTCACGCCAGCTTGTGATCGAGATGAAGTTTACATTGTCACCGCTATAATCCAGTGTAACCGAAGCCCCAAGTGCATCGCGATCGTCAACTCCTTCAAAATCATGTTCTATGTGATCTGGGTTGGCTTTGATACGCTCAAGTTGTCCCATCGCATACGAATCGCCACGAAAACGTTCATAATCCACCACAAAATTGGCTTCAAGATTGTCTGACGCGATCCATCTAAGTTTAGCTCTCGCACTCAGATCGTCGCGTGCACCAAAGTCTTTATCTAAGTAGGTATTTTCAAGATGTCCATCGGTGTTGTATGCCGAAGCTGATAAGCCGAGAAATAGATTATCCGCAGTCAAGGGGGTATTCACACCTAATCTAACCCGCTTTGAGCCAAAGTTATCTGCAGAAAAGGCGCCTTTGAACTCCGGCATTTCGTCTGGTTGTTTGGTGATGATATTAATAACACCAGCCAGAGAATTGCCCCCATATAGTGTGCCTTGAGGGCCCCTTAGGACCTCAATACGCTCTATATCCACAAGGTCCAAATCAAAAATACTATTGCTACTATAATTCACGCCATCGACGTAAAAACCTATGGTGGGTTCGGTGAATAAACCCGGGCCTATGCCACGAATAAATACATTACTGTCTCTTCGGCCACCCCAGCTATAAACGTGAACACTCGGGATCGCTTGTCCAAGATCTGTGATTGAATAGGCTTCAGAGTCGACTAGTTCTTGTCCAAAAATAGCCGTTACGCTAGAAGCAACTTCCATAATATTCACGGTACGCTTTTCAGAAGTAACCTCAATTCGTTCCAAGTCGATATGTTTGGCTTGATCATCAGCAAATACTGCTGAAGAGAAAACGCCTAAACTCATTGCTAACAAGGTACGCGAAATGTGATAGTTGAGTTTAGAAGTGGAGAAGAGAGGTTTGGCCACAGACGTCAGCTTATAACGAAACATAGTAAATTAGCTCCTAGTAACAACGAATAGTAGAGTAGTTGGGCATTGAGTTATGCTGCGCTAGAAATGGGTTTTTAGGCTTACTTCTCGTCAGCGTTGACCATTTGGTCGGCCCTGTTTTTATTGCCCGTTATTGTCTGAATAAGCAAGGAAAGCCACTACCCGAAAACGGCCATTACCCCTCTGTGCGGTTTTTTTTAAAGGTAGTTAACAAGGCTGATAGTAATTAGGGCGCTTATGTGGCAGCCCTAATCGTTTGTAATGGGGGTTTACAGAGATAGATTTTGCACTTTTGCGTCATGTAGCGTCATTTGGTGAAATAATATATCTAGTTGTTTTTCATGTTTAGGCTGATTTACGGCTTGCAACAGCTTCAGGTACAACTGTTGTGCCGATATGGGCTGTGAAGCACTCTGCACTCGATAATGTGCTAGGGTATCATTGATCACATTGCTAAATTGCTCATTATCAATGAGCTGTGACACTTCATAAACAACAAGCTGCGATTTACTTTTGGCGTATGGTTGGTGCGTCAATGCTAAGGCGTTTTTCTCCACACCGGACTCTTTAGTACGTGCTAATAAGTAGTCATTTTTAATGCTAGCCAATAGTTGTTGTGTTGCTTTGCTACTCAATCTTGATTTGGTCAGCGCAAACCAAGTTGGCACTCCCTCAGACAGTATGGGGTAACCTGCGGTGTTTGCGATTGCGATATTCTGCCACCAAACCTGAGCAACTGCATCGTGTACGGTGTATTCTAACCAGTCGGAACTGGATGGATCATGATAATTGTGTTGCCAAGCGGACATTTCGGGGATAAGCACTAAATTTGCGCTAACCGTTTGTTCTCCCATACCCTGAGGTAACGCTGCTATTTTTAAGCTGTTGTATGGGTAGGTTCCAAATATTGCTTCGCCTTGTCCAAGTGCATGTTTTGCTCGTTGTGTCATGGAATGTAGAATGGCTTCATCGGCGTTAAGGTAAAACAGTTCTATGGGAATATCTTTGCCGGTTTTTGCGCTTGTCCATGTAGACTGGTGAATTTTGTATCCGGCGCTCACAATGACAGGATCCCAATGACTCGCGGTCATTGTTTGAAATTCATAGCTGTGGCGCTGTCCTTGTGTTTGGTGTTTCTGCAGATCCCCCGGCGCCACAACTACTTGATTGTTGGGGACGTCAATTTTTAGTTTATAGGTGAGCAGATCGGCGTCGTCGTGTTGGTACAAGTCTAGTGTTTGTGATTGGCTGAAAAAGTCTGGTGCCAGCGGGTCGAGGTTAAACTTCTCTCGTAACACGTTGTCTTTGATGATGTTGTTTTTCTCGAACCCAATGGAGGGCCAAAAACTTGCATCAATATAGCTGGCATTTTTTGTCACTTTGCCAATGTAATCAGTTGCGTGATTACTATAGCCTTGATATTTGACTGAAGCCGTAAAACTGAGCTGACTTTGTTGCTCATGAATGAGAGGCGTACTCAAGCCCCAAACCGAGGCATGATGCGCTTTGTCTAAAGCGAGCAGTGAAAGCGCTTGACCAGAAAGTAAGATTTCATCAAAAGCGGTATAGTTGTTGGTGTTGAGTAGCAACTGCTCGATTGCATTCTGGTGTGAATTAACCAGCGTTAAGTTGGCCGTGTATTGTATAGCGCGCTGATTTGGGTGTAGCGATATGGCAATTTCAGCGTGGCGAATTTTAGGCTGCGGTTGTGTATCGAATTGCCGGTATTGGTTTTCGTAGTCGGCTTGCACAGCATAACCATCGGCTTGTGTTTCAAATTGACCGTTAATGATCATCTCTTGATGAATTGAATAGGCTTGATAGCCAAAAACAGTGCCTGACAACAGCATAATAGCCAGTGATCGCGGTGTAACCTTTTGTGGTAAAGCTATTAATCTTTCTTTAAAAGGTGCAAGCACACCTCGTGTCCACAGCCAGCTACTTAATACTAGCAATACACAATAAAAACTGAGCCAGTAGAGCATAAGATTGAGATCTCTGATGATAAATTGCTCTGTAGATGCAATTTCGGAAAGTTGAGCAATAGATGGCCATGCCCATAAATACATAAAGTTCTCTATCGCGTGAGTTTCATTGAATATCGCAGGAGAAATGCAGAGCACCACGGCACATACCTGTGCGGCAACTTTAGACTGCAATAGCCCGTAACTAATGATGGCTATAAACACGTAAGCGAGCATTAATGGCAGCAAAACAAGCATACTCAAATGCAATAAACTTTGCCAATCGGGGTCAAGATAACCTTGTATAAATTGTGTACCCAATAAGCCTGAAATAGGCACTAGCATTAATACGAACGCAATAAGAACAGCGCAGATTATATGGCTTAAAGGAGCTTGCCAATCGGGCGTTGGGCACACAGCGACCAGCTGTGCGGTATTTAGCTGGTGGTCTTTGTGGCACTGATCAACTATAAAAAAAGCGGCGGCAAGCATGGTAAAAATCAAACTGGGATAAATTAACACGGGAAGCAGCGTGTGCGTTCTTGGCAAAATAGCTGCGCTGCCCTCCATGCCCGGCAAACGGTAGCTTAACCCGGCGATGATCAGCATCAACGAAAGCGTCAACATTGATAGGTAAAACGCCTTATTAGTAATGATTTGGCGAGCTTGAAGATAACCGGAGTAGGCGCTGAATTTAAGCCAGTAGACTGTGGCTTTATTGGTTATCAAGGTTAATGGGTTCATATTTAGTTTGCTTGAACTGTGCGTGTGTTGTTGCGCTTTTGCAACGGGTTTTGCTGAGGCTTTTTTGTTGTTACTGGTTCTAAATTTCGTTAAATCGAAGCGCCACCATGCAAATACCAGCAAAGCTAATGCTAGTGCTAAATAAAGCAAACGATTGTAAAGTAATGCGCTCTCTAAGTTCAAAAACTGGGTCATTCTTTGCTGTGCCGTCCAGTAAAAGATTTGTCCTTCAACTGTGACCTTACCCAATGGATCAACAACTTGCAGCCAAGGGGCTTGTGGTGCGCCGTCACCAAACAAAGCGGTGATAATGACAAACGAGCCAACGGCTATCATCATCGCTGCATAAGCTGGTGTAGCGCGTCCAGTGAGTGCCGTGAGCGCAAACGGAATAGCGGTATAAACAATGCAAGCTGGGAGTACCCAAAGCAGTATAGCGTGTAAAATATGGGGCCAGGAAGTTACTATAAAATCACTATCTGGGTAGAGTCCAAAGAGGCTTGAGATCAGAGGTAAAGTCACCATGGCGATGACAACTGAGCTCATGACTAACAGCACAATAGCTAAACTCGCTAAATATTTACCGAT
The DNA here is from genome assembly GCF_021728455.1 of Pseudoalteromonas sp. L23. Classification (NCBI taxonomy): domain Bacteria; kingdom Pseudomonadati; phylum Pseudomonadota; class Gammaproteobacteria; order Alteromonadales; family Pseudoalteromonadaceae; genus Pseudoalteromonas; species Pseudoalteromonas sp. L23. The sequence continues at coordinate 75,983 of NZ_JAKKCW010000013.1, forward strand.
AAAATAGTGTTTGCTATTGATATCAAAACTATATAAATAGTCTGCAGTTTTAGAATTAAGATCCCTGAGTAATGTTGGGACTACCAGTGCGCTACCCACCGTGGCAGCCCAAAATGTGTAGTACATAAACAAGTAATAGATTGCATATGGCGAGTTGCGTGCAACCCTGCCACTTTGCATGAGTGTATCCCATTCACCGCCTAACATTTCTCGGTAGCCCATGGCTATCATGGCTATTAAACAACCCCAAGTGGCTACGGAGCGTAGTCGATATTTTAACTCAAACAAAAAACTGGTGAACATACATGCTCCTTAAACCGCAAGTTCAGGGACGTAGCTGAAGTAAAAGTCTTCTAGGTCCGCAGTGTTTTGAATAAAGTTTGCGGTGGGTGCGGTGTCGCTTTGGATAGTGGCTTGGATGTTGCCTTTAACAATACGTGTCGAAATCACTTTGTAATTGTCTCGTAGTGTTTTCAACTCATTTCTTGATACTGATTTGTGCCAAATCTGGTGCTCTATTGAGGCGACGAGCTCATCGGGCTTGCCGCGTGCCAGTAGAGTTCCTCGGTTGAGGATCCCCATATCATCACAAAGGTTAGTGACGTCTCCTACAATATGTGTGGAGAGGATCACGATGGCACCGTCAGTGAGTTGGTGCAAAATACTATAAAAGCGGTTGCGCTCTGCTGGGTCTAGTCCCGCGGTTGGTTCATCAACAATGATGACCTTAGGGTTGGTCAATAAAACTTGCGCTATACCAAACCGCTGGCGCATGCCACCTGAGTATGTATCTACCGCCTTATGACAATGCTCTGTGAGGTTAACCAGCTCCAACAATTCATTAATTCGACTTTTTCGTTCTTTGGCATTGTGAATACCCTTTAAACGAGCGAAATAGTCCAGCATATCGGTGGCGGATGCATTAGCATAAACACCAAAATCCTGAGGCAAGTAGCCCAGTTGGCGACGGAACTCAGTAGGGTTTGCGAAGATATCTTGTCCATCAAAATATATTTTGCCACTGTCGGGCGTTTGTAGGGTGGCAATGGTGCGCATAATACTGCTTTTACCAGCTCCGTTGGGACCAAGCAGGCCGAACATGCCCTTGCTTATGGTTAAATTAATCTCTTTTAGTGCATGAACACCGTTTGCATACGTTTTTGATACGTCACGAATTTCTAATTCCATTTCATTAGCTTCTGTTGTTGATTTTAGATTGCGCCACTGCGCAGTGGTGCCGCTGAATTAGAGGTAAATTGATCCTCTGTTCCAAGTGGTAAGCACAGCGGCTTAGTTATCTGGCCATAGCACTGAGACACAATTGCAACATCAATGTTGAACAGCCGTTTAATGATTTGCTCTGTGACGACTTGTTGCGGTGTGCCATCAGCTATTATCGAGCCATTGTTAAGAGCGATAATTCGGTCACTGAATTGACTGGCTTGATTGATATCGTGTAGCACCATCACAATGGTTTTGTGTTCATGAATTTGTAACTGCTTAAGTAATTCTAAAAGCTGAAATTGATGACCTAAGTCTAGATAAGTCGTGGGTTCGTCTAGGAGTAAAATTTCAGATTGCTGTGCCAAGGCCATTGCTAACCATGCTCTTTGGCGCTCACCACCAGATAAATGCTGTAACGGCTTATGTTGCAACGCTTCAAGTTTGGTCTTTTTGAGCGCCCAAGTAATGGCATCCTGATCATGTTGCGATAATGTCTTGAACATTCCTAAATAGGGAAACCGACCATGACCAACAAGCTGTTTAACGAGCATACCACTTGGAGCTTGTGGACTTTGGCCAAGTAATGCGAGTTTCTTTGCTAGCGTTTTAGGGGACCATTGGTGAAGCGGCTGTTGCTCCAAAGAGATAGTCCCTTGCTGCGGTTGAATGAGTCCGCCAAGTAGTTTAAGTAAGGTGGACTTACCACTGCCATTTGGACCAACAATTGCGGTGATCTGATGACGTGCAATAGAGACCGACAAGTCTTTTAGCACCGGCCTATGTTGATAATGTAAGGTTATTTGATCTGCATTTAACATGATAAATCCTAATTTTGGCGGCGGATCAATAACAGCAAGATGGGAATGCCCATCAAGGTGGTTAGCGTGCCTGTGGGGATCTCCAAAGGAGAGATGAGCGTTCGGCTTGCAATGTCTGCCGCCAGCGTTAATGAAGCCCCAGCTAACATACAGACCACCATCAGGTGGGGGAGGCTGGTACCTAAGCCGAGTCGGTTAAGTAGCACTTTGGCAAAGTGTGGCACAATTAAACCAACGAATCCGAGTGGACCCGTGATTGCGGTGGCACTGGCCGCCAGTGCTACCGCAATCAATAAGCTAATTAAACGCCACCTAGTGACGTTTAGCCCTAAAGTTCGTGCGGCATCGCTATCTAATTGCAGTATCGACAAATACTTTAATAATGCGAAGCAACTAAGCACGCCAACAAATGTCCAAGGAAGAAGCAAAAACAATTGACTAAAGTCCCTGCCATACAGGCTACCTGCTAACCAAATCAAACTGGTTTCTGTACGATTCCCTCCCCATGCCAAAATGGCCCACATAACTAAAGCATTCAATATTGCGCCTATCGCCACTCCGTTAAGTGCCAATTGATTAGGCTGTAGCTGCTGTCGCCAACTAAGTTTCAACACCAAAGCCGTGGCTAGTACCCCACCGAGCAATGCTACAGCGGGAAGCCAAGCAAAGTTAAAATTGAAATCACTGAAGCCGAATACATGAAGTTGAATATAATCCACTACAAGTAAACAAAGTACGATAGCTAAACTCGCGCCACCATTGACTCCCAATATACTAGGGTCGGCAAGAGGATTGCGGATCACGGCCTGTAAAATTAGTCCTGCCAGCGCAAAATGGATCCCAACCAACATGGCTAACAATGAGCGAGGTAAACGCAGCTGCCAAAGAATATTCGAATCACTATTTTGTGGTATTGAGGAAATCAGTATCTGCCAAACAGATTGCATCGACAGTGGTACAGACCCCATACTTAGCGCCGTAAAAAATAAGCAAATAAGTAGCGCGATGAGTGAGATTAATAAACCATAGAAAGGCCAAGGCTTAATTTCTCGGCAAGCGGATATAGTCATGGTTCGATTCATATAGACGCCTGCTGATAGCGAGATTGGATGAGCCAAACTAAGCTTGGTCCGCCAAACAGCACGCATAGTATACCCACAGGGATCTCCTGATAATTTGCCAGTAAGTCGGACATACTGACAAGCACAGCACCGCTTAGCGCGCTGCCAAATAAGACATAGCGGTACTCATAAGCCAAGTGCTTGGGCAGTAAAGTGCGGCACAAGTGAGGAGCAACCAGCCCCACAAAAGCGATGGGGCCCGTAACAGCCACGGTGGCAGATGTTAGCACAACGGCAACGGTGAGCGTTTGAATACGCCAGCGTTTTACACTTCCCCCAATACTGTTTACGACATCGCTATCGAGTTGTAAAACGGTGAGCGGACGGGCTAACAGTGCACATAAAATAAGACCGAGTAATGCGATAGGAGCTAATAACGACACATGTTGCCAAGTGCGATTTGCAACGCTGCCAAGCAACCAATAAAACAACCCTCTAGTGTCAGTGCTTACCGAGATTAGTAGCAAAGTTGTTGCGGCGGCGCAAAACAGAGAAACGCATAAACCAGATAGAATAAGATTCACAGGCTCTAGTTTTTGCTTCCAAGAAAGCCATAGTGTGACTGACATCGCCAAATATACCCGCTATAAATTGGAAGTAGGTACTTAAACCGGTAAAAGTGAGGACCAGTACAATAGCCAATGCGGCTCCAGAAGAGACGCCGACGAGGCTTGGGGATGCGAGCTCATTTTGTGTTACTGCCTGAATAATGGCTCCTGCTATGCCAAGTGTTGTACCTGCAATGATAGCCAATGTTAGACGAGGTAGTCTCAGCTCCCAAACGACAAAACTAGCTTGTGACTTTGACGGGTTAATAAGTACTGACCAAACTTCTTTTAATGTGAGCTGATAGTCGCCGATTGTTAAAGACAGCAGTAGGCTGAGTAGTAACATACATACGCCGATTAGATATAAGCCAGTGGGCGTTGTAGCGAAGCGAGGTCTCTCTGAGTTAATCATAGCGTGCTTACATTACCTGCTATAAATGACCAAATTGCATTGGTGTGGCCCGTGCTTTATTAGCTAGGTCGCTTGGTGGGGCAAATTGGTCAGGGTGCAATAGATGCGCTAATTCTTGTAAGACGAGCCTTCTAGCAATTGGGCCGTGAGGCATCACGTAATGGTCTGCGACTCGGTAGGCGCGGCCATTGGTAACGGCTTTGAGCTGCTTCCAAACTGGATGTGATTTAAAGGGCCCAGGTTCGCCTTTGAAGGAAATAATTACATCAGGGTTAAGCTTTAACAACGACTCCATCGAAATCGGGGCGGAATCAAGCTTTTTTAAGTCCGGCTGTGGAGAGGTGCCGACGCTATTTTTACCTTTGAGGGTCGCCATCATTTCAACGGTAAAATGATGGTCGTAAAATGCATAAGGTACATCTGACCAATGCCACAAAAACACCACAGATTGTGCTTTTAGAGGTGCAGTTGCAAAATGCTTGAGCTGCTCTGCAAATACTCGATTTAATTCAGCACCTTCTGCTTCCTTGCCCAGCGCTTTAGCCGCAGAGATTATAGCCCGATCTGAGTCGGATTTGGTGACCAAGTCATAAGCTAAAAAGGGACTGATTTCCTCAAATTTGGCTTCAAATGGCTCGGTGTAGGTACGCAGTCCGATGGTGAGATCGGGTTGTAGCGCAGTCAACACTTCCAAGTTCGTCTCATGAATTTCACCAAGATCTAGCATATGTTTAGTTTGCTCACCGAGGTAGGGTGACATCTGATGATTGAGTGTTGAGATCGCTACAGCTTGCATACCTAGAGCACTGAGTAAATCAGCACCAAATACGGAGACAGCGGCGACCTTTTTGGGTGAAGTGTTAATAGTAACAAGTTTGTCGCGGTCATCTTTCACTACGACAGGAAACTGAGCATTAACGCTGAGAGACGATAATGTTGATAAACATGCACAAAATAGCAATATGAAGCGACGCATTAGCGTTTCCTTGCGAATAATTGAGTTGGTTTAATAGGTACATTTTGCAATGCTTAAAAACCCAGCACTACCCACATCGGATTTGTAATCCCCAAAAGAGATAATTTTAACAGCGCTGGAAGAAGGAGCTGTGGGGCAGCTCCTAGTTTGAACAAACTTTACTCTCAAGGGGGATTGGTTACTAAGGTGCACACAACCATGTTTTTTGCACTGGGAACAGCGTCCCCAAATGGGTCAAAATAGCCTCAACATGATTGGCTAAGTAGAAATGGCCACCTTCATAGACCTCAATGTTGATGGGCTGACTACTCACTTGTTGCCAGGCTTGGGCTTCTTCGTAGGTGAGCTCGGTATCAGTTGACCCGAGCATCACGGTGATTGGAAGCTGCAATTTTGGTGCATTGAGGTTTGGTTGATAAGTCTCAATTAACTGGTAATCATTGCGCAGCAACGGCAACATCATCTCTAGTAGCTCTGGAAGGGCATTGAGATCAACCTCCGTACCATTGAGACGTTTAAGCTCATTAAGCATGACTTCATCAGGGGCCTTGTGTACTTCGGTCGCATGGTGGCAACTAGGTCCTTCAACAGCAGACACCACCAGTTGAGTTGGAGGCGGATAGCGATAGGCCTGAATGCGCATGGCAAGTTCGTAAGCGATACCGCCGCCCATACTATGTCCAAACAAGATATAAGGCTTGTTGAGTATTGCTTTAAGACCAGTGGCCAAGTTGCCGACCAAACGATCCATGTCCGAAATCAAAGGCTCAGCCATGCGGTTTTCACGACCTGGATATTGTACAACCACGACTTCTAAATCTGAGTCGGCGATATTAGCCCAGTGACGAAAGTAGCTTGCACTGCCCCCTGCATGAGGCAAAATGATTAACCGTTTAGAGGCATTGGGGCGTGCTTTAAAAATGCGGTAACAGGCACTGTTGTTGGTGTATGTGGTATTAAGCATTGTTGTACTTCTGTGTAAGTGGCTTGAGGTAATCGCGGCTGACCGCAAAGTTTGGGAGACTGAATTGGGCCAATATGGATTTTAGGTTATCTGTGGCGTATTGGTGGTGACCACCTGAGTCCATACCTTGCTTGAAGTAAAGCTCAACAAAGCTGCGCACAAAGTTGTCATTGAGTTTGTCTTTCCATGTTATAAAATCAAGTGGTTGAATATCGCAACCGAGTTCGTTAAACCAATTATAGATCTGTGCAACATCGGTACTTTGGTCTGACACTAAGTGGAAGTTACTGTTTTGGCCCGTCGCACCTTTCACTATGGCCGTGATGCAGGTTGCCACATAGTCTACGGGAACAATGTTTACCGCCAGCTCGGACGCAGGATAGGCGTGAATATTCAAGCAAGCACGATAAAATTTTAAGAATGCATCATCATTAATAAAGGGTGTTTCTGTGGTTGCCCAAGTGATGGTTCCGGGACGTAAAATATTGACTGGTACGCCGTGTCTTCTCGCTTCAGTAAATAAGGTTTCAGCCATAATTTTTGACTGCTCATACGTTAACTCCACTTCACGCCATGGCACCACTTGGGTATGTTCTACCACAGGCTGAGGTACATCACTTGGTAACGCGTGGTGTACTCCGATAGTAGAAATATAATGCACTGGCTTCACTTGATGCGAGCTTGCTAAGCGGATAATTTCACGGGCGCCTTCGACGTTGGTTGGGTAAAGAGCAGAAAGCGGATCCATGAGGTTAATGATCGATGCATTGTGAACTATCACATCCACTTGTGCACTTAGAGCTTGATAGTCTGTATTGCTTAAACCAAAGTAAGGCTCGGACATCGTACCGCTGATTATCTGAATACGCTCGTGAGGTATAGCTGTAGGCAGGCCTTTTTCTGCAGCGGCCTGCTCCAAGCGTGAGAATCCATGCTGAATATCATCACAGCGCATCAAGCATAGAATACGATAATCCGTAGTATCCAATATTTCGCGCAAAACATAGCTACCCAAATACCCCGTGCTGCCAGTCAATAATAGGGTTTTTGGTTCGGAATTCGAATCATACGGTAGGGCATCAGCAAGGTCTTCGAGTGCTTCAGTAGCCATGCTGTTTAAATCAATACTCTCAAGCCATGCTTGTTTTGCTTCATTTGCTTTTGCCAGTGCTTCGGACATTTCGCTGAATACGGCATGATTGAAAATCAGGTCAATATCTGCATCAAAGCCGGCTGCTAGAAATGCGCTTAGCAGGTTGATGGCATTTAAGCTGGTACCACCAAGTTGGAAAAAGTCATCGTGGCGCGATACCTCCGTCACGTTGAGTAAATCACGCCAGATTTGCGCCACGGTTTGCTCAACATGATTGTCAAATGGTGCTTCATATTGTGTTGCCAGTTGCTGCTGTAATTGCGTCAGTTGTACTTTAAGCTGTTTTCTATCAACTTTACTGTTTTGACTAAGAGGAAGTGTGTCTAAGGTAAAGAAATGCGTCGGTAACATGTATTTAGGCAACTTGTCATTAAGTAAGGTGCCCAACTCACTGAACATGATTTCGCTATCGGTTACTTCTTTGACAACCAGTGCCGCAGCTAAGTTACCATCAGTAGATAGATTGACCACCGCGACGTCTTTTACAGCTGGATGTGCGGCAATAGTTGACTCTATTTCACCCAACTCAATACGATGACCATTGATTTTGACTTGGCCATCTTCGCGCCCTTGAATGGCAATGATGCCGTCATCCATAATGCAGCCCAAATCGCCAGAGCGATAAAGCCTTTCACCTGTTTGTGGATGTTTAATAAATAGCTCAGCAGTTTTTTGTTTATCGTTTAAATACCCTAATGCCAAACCATCACCTGCAATATACATTTCGCCGGTGACCCAAGTTGGGCAAGGCTCTAGTCGGTCATTTAAAATGTGAATTTGGTGGTTTGCTAGTGGCTTACCATATGGTACTGAAGCAGCATCATCCGCGATGTCTTTGACAGTGTGCTGGACACACCAAATCGCAGTTTCTGTAGGGCCACCTTGGCTGTTCAGGTCAATATGAGGCAGTTGTTGGATTACTTGCTTTGCAAGTTGGACAGGGATCCAATCGCCAGAAAGCATGGCCAGCCTAAGTGTACTGAGCGTCTGATCTTCCGCCCATGGCAAACTGGTCATCAGCATTTGCATTTGCGCAGGCACCGAATTCCACAGACTGACCTGATGCTTGGCGATCACTTGATGCCAGTGGTTTGGATCTCCTCGCAGCTCTTGAGCTGGTAATACCAAAGTCGCCCCTGCTGAGAGTGTACCAAAGATATCCCAAACTGAGAGATCAAAGCCGTAGCTCACCAGTCCTAAGGTTTTATCTTTCGAGTTGACATCATACAGGCGATTAATTTCCAACACGGTATTCAGTGCTGCGCCGTGCGATAGCTGCACCCCTTTTGGCTGACCTGTCGTACCGGAGGTGTATATTACATAAGCTGGCGCTTCGACAAAAATTTGCTGCTGTCGACGTTGCGTGAATATTTCCAATAAACCTTGAAGGTCCTGCTGCGGAATAGCCGGTAGTAATTGATCAAATGCAATAACAGTGACATCAGAGCCAAAGTCTAGGTTAGCATATTGCAACTCTGTGAGTACGATTTTGGCACCTGAGTTAGCGATGATTGATTGCTGACGAGCAAGCGGGTGTTTTGCCTCAATAGGTACATACACACAATCGGCAAACAATACAGCAAACACTGCTGCAATTTGTTGTGTGCTTTTGTCTGATACGATTGCAATATGGTCGTTCGGTTTTACCGAGTCGACAAAGGTGAGCCTGATTTGAAGTGCCAACTGTGCAAGTTGTTGGTAAGTCATTTCGCCGTTTTGGTCGATCACCGCAATTTGATCTGGGGTATCTAGAACATGTCGTGCAAATCCAGAGTGCAAATATCCTTTAGCTTGTTCTGTTTTGGTGTCGTTTAGCGCGGTGATGTGTAGTTGCGTTTGCTTTGGCAAACTCACCGGGCTGGTGGACTGCCATAGTGCTTCATTATTAGCCAGCCCGTGTAATAGTTCACAAAATGCTTGATGTGCTTGCTCAATCACTCCAGCTTGGAAAATCCCTTGGCGGATATCCCAATCTACGATCAGCTCTCCACTGCGCTCCGTTGCTTGACAATCAAGCCAGACTTGTGGCGTTTGAGTAATTCCGTAACGCAACTGTGCATCATGCATAAATTGGTTGCTGTCTAACTCATCACCTGACAAACCAAGGGTGCTAGTGTAGACAATTGGTACTATGGTATTGCTTTGCTGTATTTGGTTCATAGCTCGTAATACTTCAACGCCAGTAAAGTCACTGTGTTCCAAATCACGCCAAAGTTGTTGCTGTAACTGACTTGCCCGCTTCGCGAAACCCGCTTGCGGATCTGGCGATACCCCTAACACGTTTACTGCGATAAAGTCGCCAACTACGCCACGGACATCTGGGTGCACATTGGCGCGATTCAGCATGGTGAGGTTTAAACAAAAATTAGGATGGCGAGACCAGCGTCCAATTACCTCTGTAAATGCGGCTAATACAAGGCTAGAAGGTGTTAGTTTGTGCCTTGCTGCTCGCTCGCCAAGGCGCTGCCAAAGGGTGGGGTCTAACTTAAAATGTAAGCGAGAAAACGCGACGCTTTCCTCGTTGCCTGTACTTTTTGCTCTTGGTAGCTCGGGAGGGGCTGGCAGCGTTTTAATGCGTTCTAGCCAATAGGCTTTGTGCTGTTCATAGCGCTGTGCTGTTTTAGGATGTTCTAACAAGGCTTTGCGTGCGATAACAATATCTCGGTACGAAACCCCCAGAGGCGCAAGAGCACGCGCTGGATGGTTATATAATTCACCGAGTTCGGCGAGCATAATTTGAATGCTAGCAAAATCGGCGATAAGCAAGTCGATAGAAAAATGCAGAATTGACCCTTCACCGGTTTGGCTAAGGTGTAAGTCATATTGTGGCCATTTATCCGGTTGATAGTGGCGGTGAGCCAACTGTTCACGCAGGCCTAATAATTTTTGCTGACGAGTTTGCTGGTCAAGCGCTGTAAATTCATGCACGCGGATCGCTTTTGGCGTAACCTGTGCGATAATTTGTTGAGTACCATCAAGGTTGATAATAGCGCGTAGCATATCGTGGCGCTCAACTAACTTGTGCCAAGCCGTTTGCAGGCGTTTTGCATCAATATTCGGTAGGTCCAACTCAATGTAACTATGACAGCCAACACCACCATACTCAACGGCATTGTTACGGCCAACTAAGTAAGCGACCTGTAAATCGGTTAGTGGAAACGGCTGATAGCGGTCTGCATAATTAGGCTCTATAGCTGCCATTACAGGGTCGCTTAAATAGTCGATAAGCGCTGCTTTGTTGTCTTGTAATTGTGTTTTTAGTGCTGGTGTCATTACTCCAGCAGGGGCCTTAAATTTTAAGTTGCCTTGATCGGCCCACAGGTAAACGCCGCGGCTTTCGAAGTCAGCGATAATACTGGCGATTGTCATAATGTACCCTCTTCAAATAGTTCATCTGTGTCAGAGGTTGTGCCGCTTAGGTCACGCCAAGCTTGTGTTATGGCATTAGCGAAGCTGGCAATACTTGGGGCGCTAAATAGTGCTGTAAGTGACACAGATGTTGGAATAATGTGTTGTTGTTGCAGTGTTTGGATAAGCTGTGTTGCGCTCAAGCTATCACCACCTATGGCAAAAAAGTCGTCGTGGCGAGAGAGCTGAGGGCGTTTTAAAAGTGATTGCCAGATTTTTGCAAGCTGTTCTTCAAGCTCACCTTCAGGCGCCTCGAACTCAGCTTGCTTTAGCTCCAATGCCATAAATTCATTGAGCAATTGCTTTCGGTCAATTTTACCGTTGGCGCTTAGCGGTAATGTCTCAAGTTCTAATAAATGGCTGGGCACCATGTATTCTGGAAGTTGCTGTTCCAGTTGTGCAGTAATTACCTGTGTATCTAGCGTGGCTTGGGCTTCCTTAACAAAGGCGGCAACGAGCTTTTTCGGCTCACCAATCGTTAGTGCAACACCGTGACTTAAGCCTTTAACCTGAGCCAAGGCGGCGTCGATTTCACCAAGCTCAATGCGATGTCCGCGAACCTTAACTTGGTGATCAATTCGGCCTAAGAACTCGAGGTTGCCATCCGGCCAGTAACGACCGCGGTCACCCGTGCGGTACCAACGCTTACCATCAGCCATCACAAAGCGCTGAGCTGTAAGTTTTTTGTCTCCTCGATAGGCAGTGGCAAGGCCCATACCGCCGATCCACAGTTCACCTGCAACCCAATCTGGACAATCACGGCCACATGGGTTTACCACACGATATGTTTGGTTCGGGAGCGGTTTACCGTATGGAATAGATGACCAATGTTCAGGCAACTCACCTTTTACCTCACAGCTGTTTGACCAAATGGCTGCTTCAGTGGCACCACCCATGGCAATTAATGGGATCTGTGAGTGAGTCTTGGCTTGTAATCTTGGCGGTAAATCTAGGCCAATCCAGTCACCCGATAGCATCACTTGCGAAAATGGCAGTGGGCGTGCATCGTTTTCAGCAACGACCAGTAGCATATCGAGCAATATCGGCACTGAATTCCAAGTAGTGACATGATGTTGATGCACTAGTTCAAGCCACGTAGCTGCGTCTCTACGGCTTTCCTCATTGAGTAATACAACACTGCCGCCAACGCTTAACAAGCCAAATAGATCGTATACCGAGAGATCAAAATCCAATGCAGAAACAGCAAGTACTCGGCTATTGCTGTTGATAGCATAGTGTCGATTTAGCTGGTCAATGGTATTTGCAGTCGCTTGATGACACATTTCGACCCCTTTGGGTTCACCGGTAGAACCTGAGGTAAAGATCACATATGCGGGTGCATCTGTTGCTACTGTCAAGGGGGTTGCCAGTGGCGTAAAGTCCTCTGCATCCGTTACATTGAAGCGAGTGACACCCTGCTCAACGTCTTGGTTGATGTGTGCTTCGTTCGTAAGTATCCAACGGATCCCCGCAGTGCGATGAATTTTCGCTTGACGGCTGGTGGGTTGATGAATACCAATTGGCACATAGCAGCCTCCAGCGGCCATAATGCCAAATACGGCAGCAACCTGATCTACCCCTCTTGGCAAGCTCACTGCCACCGCTTCACTTAGCGATAATCCTCGTTGAGTAAGTAAGTGGGCGATACGCAGTGCTTTATCTGCCAATTGGCCATAGGTTACTATTTGCTCATCAGCTATCAGCGCAACGGTATCGGGGTGCTGACGGGCATAGTCAAACATAGCCTGGTGTAAAGTACGAGGCGTTTGTTCAGCGTAGGTGCTGTTTACTCGGTCTCGCACCAACTGTTGAGATTTGGGTAATGCGTGGCTAAATGCTGTATCCGTTGAAATGGATACTTCGTCCAGTAATGTTAAGAAACGGCTAAACATATTGTCTAGCAACTCTGCTGGAAACAGTGCTTCTACGGCATCCCAAGATAGAATTAGCTCACCTTTGAACTCATACATTTGATGATCTAGCCAAACCTGTGGAGTTGCTGACAATCCGCCATCGGTAAATTGTGGTAAATCTTCATTGAAAGAGTCTGCCAGTAAGTCGTCAGCCATTCCTAATGTACTGGTAAAGACAATGGGCAATGCAGCTGCGGTGCGCCCCATAGTTCGGCTGCGCTCTCTTTGCACCCACACAGATGAGACTGCTCGGTGATCAAGTACATCAGCAAGTTGCTCTTGTAGTTGCTTTGCATGTTGAGCAATTGTGATGTGCTCATCAGGGTGGTAAGCAAGGGGGGCCAGAGACGTAAAATCACCAACAATACTGCCAACTTCTGGGTGTACATTTTGACGATCAAATAGAGTTACATTTAAGGTATGTGGATGGCCACCACTGTACTGACTGAGTACTTCCGCATAGGCACTCAGCACTAAAATACTTGGTGTTACATTTTGCGAGCGAGCCGCTTGTTTAATGGCTTGCCACTTGGCTTTTGGCAATCTTGCACTGCGGCGAGAGAATTCGCTGTGTTCAATTTGCAGTGGATCTTGTGCCAGTGGTAGTGCCGCAGCATCCGGCAAGGTAGATAAACGTTCTTGCCAGTATGCTTGGGCTTCATCTATGGCTTGCTGGCTATGTTGAACTTGGGTGACATAGTCTCTAAAGGTTGAGGAAAGTGGCGTTAGCTCAGTATCTGGCGCTTGGTATAAAGCAGCGAATTCGCGCAATAACAGCATGATGCTATAGCCGTCTAATGTCATGTAGTTAAACATCAAAGCAAGACGCGTACGCTCAGTTTCACCCGCTTGATATCTTGCAACTTTAATCGTTATCGCATCATGTAAATGTTGGCTATTTTTAGTTTGCCACCATGCGTGAATTTGCGTTCGTGCTTGGTCTAAACAGGTGTAAGTCATTGGATCGATATCCAATTTTGGTATGCCGCTGTGCTGCAACACAACCTGTTGGTTATTATCGCTCACTTGGGCGCGCAACATATCATGGCGTGCATACAGCTTTTTCCATGCGAGCATCATTCGCTCGGTATCAAGCGTTAAACTATCGAGTTCGAGTAAGTAGTGAGTGCCGCAATTAAGCGGGAAGCCCGGGGTTTGGCCTAACCAATAAGCACTTTGTACTTCAGTCAGTGCAAATGGTTCAAACTGATGTTCGGGTCTAGCTACAATTTGCTTGCACTGTGTGGCTTCATGCATCTCAAGTGTTGCTGCAAATGCACCAAGCGTTGGGCTGGCAAACAAAGTGCGTAAAGGTTGCTTGGTCGACAACCCTTGTTGGGCGAGCTGAGTTAGGAATTGGGTCGCGACCAGCGAATCGCCACCGAGTGCAAAAAAGCTGCTTTCTAGGCCAACATTGGCAACCCCAAGTAAGTCTTTCCAAAGCTGTGCAACTTGAAGTTCGTTATCTGTTTGTGGCGCTGTTACAGCCACTTCAACGCTAAGTTGGTCGTCAAACTGGGTAGCAAGTTGTTTTCTATCTACTTTCCCATTAGCGCTTAGTGGCAGTGCATCTACGGCTAAGAAGTGACTCGGTACCATATAATCTGGCAAAGAAAGAGCAAGTTCTGTTTTTACTGCATCGAGATCCAGTTTCGTGCTTTCATCCATTACCAGTGCAGCAACCAACATTTTAGGCTCGCTAATGGTTAATGCCACTCCACGAGAAATGCCTTTAATACGTGCGAGAGCCGTATCAATTTCACCCAGTTCAATACGATGACCGCGTACTTTCACTTGGTGATCTATACGCCCTAAGAACTCAAGGTTGCCATCTGGCCAGTATCTACCTCTATCGCCGGTACGATACCAACGAGTACCTTCGTGGTTGACAAAGCGCTCAGCTGTGAGCTTTTGATCTCCCCGATACGCACTAGCAAGGCCTGCACCACCTATCCATAGCTCACCTGCAACCCAATCTGGGCAGTCGCGTCCGTAGGCATCGACGACACGGTAGGTTTGGTTCGGTAGTGGTTTACCGTAAGGAATGGAGTTCCAGTGAGCTGGAATGTCGCCCTTTACCTCACAGAAATTCGACCAAATAGCTGCTTCTGTTGCGCCACCCATAGCGATAAGTGGAACTTCGGCTTTATTTTTGGCTTGTAAACGCGGTGGAATATCTAGGCCAATCCAATCACCTGACAACATCACTTGTTTGAAAGGCAGTTGCCTGTCATCTTGCTCTGCAACGATGAGCAACATATCCAGCAGGACGGGTACAGAGTTCCAGACAGTGATATTATGTTGGTGCACGAGCTGTAACCATTCGCTGGCATCGCGGCGGTTTTCATCACTGAGCAACACAACTTGGCCCCCCACACCGAGTAAGCCAAAGATATCGTATACCGACAAGTCGAAATCCACTGCAGACACTGCTAATACACAGCTATGTTTATCAATTTTATAGAGTTGATTGAGCTGATCTATGGTGTTTGCAGTTGCCTGATGGCACATTTCCACCCCTTTTGGTTCACCGGTCGAGCCCGAGGTAAAAATAATGTATGCAGGCTGCTCTGGTGATACTTCTATAGGCATTGCTTGTGGTGTACTTGCTGTAGCCACGTCCAACCTTATCACTGACTCGATGGATTCGACTTCTAAGTGATCACTGTCAGTAAGAACTAATCGGATCCCTGCTATACGATGTATTTTTGCCTGACGACTCGCAGGCTGATGGATCCCGATTGGCACGTAACAGCCGCCCGCAGCCATAACTCCCAAAATAGCCGCAATTTGATTTATGCCACGTGGCAAAGTGACTGCAACAGGTTCTGCTGGTTCGAGCTGATGTTGCTGCAATAGCGCTGCAATACAGAGCGCTTGCTCACATAGCTGTGCATAACTGACATGCGAGTTTTCAAATACCAGTGCCGTGTCGCCGGGGTTTTGCTGTGCGTGCGCAAAAATAGCATGGTGCAAAGTGCGTGGTGTTTGTGGGCGTTCGGTGTGATTTACCGCGAGACGTGTATGCGCTTGTGCATCAGGTAATGGTAAGGACAGCTCCTCTTCCCAACTGCTATGACACAGCTTTTCAAGCGCACCAACATAGCTGTTGAACATGTCATCAATCATACCGGCTGGGAAAAGTGCATCCACCGCATCCCAAGATAGAATAAGCGAACCATC
Organism: Pseudoalteromonas sp. L23; assembly: GCF_021728455.1. Classification (NCBI taxonomy): domain Bacteria; kingdom Pseudomonadati; phylum Pseudomonadota; class Gammaproteobacteria; order Alteromonadales; family Pseudoalteromonadaceae; genus Pseudoalteromonas; species Pseudoalteromonas sp. L23. The sequence continues at coordinate 91,703 of NZ_JAKKCW010000013.1, forward strand.
AAATTCGTATAATTGATGGTCGAGCCAAACTTGCGGTGTTTGTGATAAACCTCCAGGTACAATCTTGGGGAAATCGCCGTTTGAGTTTTCAAACAAGCCGCCACCAAGACCCAAGGTGCTGGTAAATACCACAGGCAGCGCTGCTGATGTGAGTGTGCTATGGCGAGCTTGCTCGCGCTGGATCCAAATTGATGAAATTGCTTTGTGTTCAATAGCCTGTGCAATTTGCAGCTGCGCTTCCTGCGCTTGTACCAATAATGAGTTACCAATATTTTTACGAAATGCGATGGGGGCTAATGTGGTGAAGTCACCAAACACTTTATTGATATCCTCGTGCACGTCTTGGCGGTCAAACAGGGTTAAATTGAGCGTGTGATCACCTTCGCTCCAGCGTCTCAGCACATTGCTGTAGGCCGTTAATAGTAGTACTGAAGGGGTAATGCCATAGGATCTCGCTTTATTTTTAAGTGCTTGCCAAGTAGTCGCATCTAGTTGTGCTTCGCGGCGCACAAATTCAGGCTGAGTAATATTTTGTGGGTCTTGTGCCAGTGGTAATTGTGGCGCAGGTGGTAAGGTATTAATCTGTTCTCGCCAGTATGCTTGTGCAGCTATACGCTCTGCATCATTGTGTTGCACTTGGATCACGTAGTCTCTAAACGAAACATTAATCTCAGGCAAGTGATAAGCGGGATCGTTATAAAGGCTTGCAAGCTGATCTAGCAGCAATTTAATGCTAAACCCATCGAGCGTTAAGTAATCAAAAATGATCCCTAAACGGGTCTTATTAGTACCATAATTTACGGCGCAAATACGGTGATTAGGTAACGTCACTGACTCATTTTGGTGGTGGCTTTGTAGCGCCTGTTCACAAACTCTACACCAAAACTGGTGGAGATGATCCCGAGCAGCATTGGCGTGATTATTGGTTTCTGATTTCAAGCTCACTTGTGCAATAGACACCGCAGGTAAATGAGACAGCAGTTGTTGCTGACCGTCTGGTGTGATCACTGCTCGCAGCATCTCATGGTGCTCAACCAGTTGGTCCCAAGCTTTTGCCATACGTTGAATATCGACATTTTCTCCCTCCAACTCTAGCAAATACAAAGTGCTGCAGTTAAGCGGCAATCCCGGTGTTTGGCCCATCCAATAAGCACGTTGTACCTCGGTGAGAGGGAATGGTGCATAACGATTATCTAGATCTGCCACTATTTCGAGTTTTGTTATCGGCGCGATGCTTTCTAAACGCGCTGCGTAGGCGCTTAATTGAGGAGATGAGAATAAGTCGGGCAGTGGTTTTGGAGATGCCAAACCTTGTTGTTTGAGCTTTGCAATAAGCTGAGTCGCAATTAAGCTATCTCCACCTAACTCGAAGAAATGGCTTTGCTGACCGATTTGCTCAACCCCCAGTAAAGACCGCCATATATTGGCAAGGCATTTTTCGTTGTCTGTTTGCGGCGCGGTTAAACTCAACGCACACTGCTGCTGCGTGGCAGCCAGCTGGTTGACAAGTGCTTTTCGGTCTATTTTACCATTGCTACTGAGTGGCAGCTGCGGTGCAAATTCGATATGGCTTGGCACCATATAATCTGGCAGTAGCTTGTGTAATTGGCGTTGTATGGCGGCGCTGTCTAACGTGCTTTGAGCAGCTAAAACCACAACACTCGCTAGGCTCTTAGGCTCGCCAATGGTCAAGGTAACAGCGCGCTGAACACCATTAATATTGGCAAGGGCTGTATCAATTTCACCCAACTCAATACGATGCCCGCGTATTTTAACTTGATGATCGATGCGTCCTAAAAACTCGAGGTTGCCATCAGGCCAGTAACGACCTTGGTCGCCAGTGCGATACCAACGCTCGCCATGTTGCTCAACGAAGCGTGCCGCCGTTTGCGTGCTATCACCACGATAACAAGTTGCTAGACTAATACCGCCGATCCATAGCTCACCAGGAACCCAGTCTGGGCAATCTTGACCGTGCTTATCAACAACGCGATATTTTTGGTTTGGCAGAGGTTTACCGTATGGGATTGAGTGCCAATGCAGTGGCAGTGGTGAGCGAACTTCACACCGGTTTGACCAAATCGCTGCTTCTGTTGCGCCACCCATTGCAATAATAGGTGGATTGGTGGCGCTGATATGTTGTAGCCGAGGAGGAAGGTCTAAGCCTATCCAATCACCAGACAACATCACCTGCTCAAAGTGCAGTTGGCGGCTATCTTGTTCCGCCGTGGTCAAAAGCATATCTAGCAATATCGGAACAGAGTTCCAAATAGTTACCTTGTGTTGATGTACCAGCTCAAGCCATGCTTGTGCATCACGGCGCTGCTGCTCATCAATAACGACTAGCTGTCCGCCAACACTTAACAAACCAAAAATATCATATACAGAAAGGTCAAAATCAAGCGCTGAAACCCCGAGCGCACAGCTATCTTGGCCAATTTGATAGTCTTTATTGAGCTGATAAATGGTATTGGCAGTGGCCTGATGACTCATTTCAACCCCTTTGGGTTCACCTGTAGAGCCCGAGGTGAATATGATATAGGCGGGATTTGCAGGGTCTGTGATAACAGCTGATTCTAGTGGCTCAGCTAAAAGCGCTTGTTGAATATCAATACATTTTACTGCTGGGTCATGTTCTGGATCGTCACCAATAGCAATTGCTAGCTTGACCTCTGCGGTTCGATGGATCTTTTCTCGCCGTGATTGAGGCTGGTGAGGTCCTATAGGCACATAACAGCCACCGGCTGCCAGTATTCCAAGTATCGCTATGATCTGCTCAGCGCTTCTGGGTAATGTTACGGCTACAGGTTCTGCACCATTCAGCCCTTGGCGCTTCAAATAAGCGGCTATGCGTAGCGCTTTTTCAGCGACGGTGCGATAGCTTAACCGTTCGCTGTTGAATATTAATGCAGTCTTATCTGGGTGTACCTGAGCACCTCTAAAAAATGCTTCATGCAATGTATGTGGGGTATAAGGTGCGACGGTGTTATTGGCTGCTTTGCGTTGGATTTGCTGATACTCTGGCAGGTCAATAAGATGTAATGCGTGCCATGCACTGCTATTTGCCGCTAGGTTTTCAAGTAATGCAACATAGCTTGCAAACATGGAATCAATTAGCGACTCTGGGAAAATCTCATCCACAGCATCCCATGCCAGCATCAAACCTTCATCAACTTCATACACTTGATGGTCTAACCACACTTGCGGCGTTTGCGAGATCATATAGTTAAATTGACCTAATACCGTGTCTTGTTGCGACAGAAGTGGGGTGCCTAAGTTACAGGCAAATACGATAGGTGCGCTCACACCCTGTGCATAACCGTGTTTTACTAAATCGCGTTGGATTTGAACTGCGGAATAATCACTGTGTGCAACGTTTTGGTGAAACTGGCTTTGTATTGCTTTCGTATGATCAATAAAACCTTTTGCTTCACTAAAATCACAATCTAAAAGCAATAGATTGGTGAAGTCGGCAACCATGTTTTCAATGCCTGGATGCTGAGTTTTGCGATCAAAAAGAGGTAAGTTCAGCGTGAATTTCTGCTCGGCACTAAATTTGGCAAGTACGTACGCATAACTAGTGACGAGCAACATAGCGGGCGTCACTTGATGCTGTTGTGCGGTATTTTTAAGCGTCTTCCACTGGTACTGGCTCAAGGTGTGCAAACGGCGAGAAAATGTTGGTCGAGTGATCGCTCGAGGGTCGCAACGAAGGGGAAGCTGTGGGCCCGAAGGTAGGGTTGCTAAACGCGTTTGCCAATAAGCTTTGTCTGCTTCAAACTTATCTTTATTTTGTGCATTTTCAAACGCTAGGTACTTTGCGAAGCTCCAGTGTGGATCCGTGTTGAGTGTACCGCCATGATAAAGCACTGCAAGATCTTTCAATAAGATATTTAAGCTCTGTACGTCAGCGATCAGTAGGTCTACATCAAAGTGGATCCGACATTTTCCGTCGGGAAGTAAACTCAATTCCAGCCCTAGGGTTTGACCATACTCAATACCTAATTTTCGGTGTGATAGACGGCTGCGAATTTGTTCTACCGCTTTAGTTGCCTCATCAAGAGTTAGTGACCTAAAGTCGTTAATTGCAAGCCCCGGAGTGGGAAGCTGTGAATGCACTTGCTGGGTACCAGAATCAGTAAACTGCGCACGTAGCATGGGATGATAGTAATAAAGTGCATGCCAAGCTTGTTCGAGCCTAATTGGATCGATGTCTTGATTGTCTATTTCCAGATAGGCGTGACAACCGACGCCACCTAGCTCTTGCTCATCTTGGCGACCAATCCAATAGGCATATTGCACGTCAGTGAGCTCAAACTCTGCGTAGGGATCTATATCGGGTAGTTTAGGGGCTTCAGTAACTTCGACATCAGTATCAATTTGCGTGCATAAAAGTGTTATCCAGTCGCTAAGAACTGGTTGTTCAATCAGTTTTGAAAAGGTCACTTTTGCGCCTTGTTTTCGCCACTGATTGACCAAACGCATCATATGCATTGAGTCTAAGCCAAGTTCAATAAGGTTGGCATCTAGCTTGTCTTCAAGCGGTGTTTGCACAAACGCTTGTACATGTTTTAACAGCTGTTTCTTATTTAGGGGGGTCTTTACCTGTGCCATGTGTTAGCCCTGCGCCTCTTCTAACGTTTTTTCATCAATTAGGTAGTTGGCGATGCAACTGAGTTTTTCGATGGTTTCTGTCAATTCACGCTCAGGCTTAGATTGATCAATGACACCAGCGCCAGCTTGTAGCCATGTACTGTTATTGGCGCGATAAATTGAACGCAGCACTAAAGCTGAGTCCATAAACCCGTCATTATCTACAATCATTACACAGCCGCTGTACCAATCTCTGCTATTTGGTTCAAGGCGCAATATGGCTTCTATGGCCTCACGTTTTGGGATCCCTGACGCCGTAACCGCAGGGAAGAGCGCTTGAAATGCATGCCATGGGTTTTTACCATTACTTAGTTGGCCGCAGACGCGAGAGGCTAGGTGTTGTACACTGCCGCGACGGCGCACAGCCATAAATTCACTTACCGAAATTGAACTGGGTTCACATATTTGCTCCAATTCTTCTTGGGCTAATTTTACTGATACAGCGTGCTCGGCTATTTCTTTGGTGTCGTTAAGAAGTTCTTCTCGCAGCTGCTGCTCTTCTTGTGGCGAGTTACCAAGTGAGCGAGTACCAGCTAGAGGCTGTGTGCTGATATATCCCTTGTTGCTGGCTTCAAGTAGGGTTTCTGGGCTGAAACCTGCAATTGAAAAGTCGTTTAGCTGGTAGAGGAATGAGCGTGCAGGGGAATTATGTAAACGGCCGTAGCGGAAGCTCTTATTCAAGCAAATGCTGTCCGGTACATGAATACGGCGAGACAAGATCACTTTTTGATATTGCCTGTTGCAAATTTCTTCAATGGCTTTAGCAACCGATGTTTTATATTCATCTTTATATTGCGTGTTGATCTGTGGTGTTTTTAGAGGCTTAAAGGCAGCCGTACTTTCCGTTTGTACGCATGATGTATCTGCTTTTAACACTAATGTTTCAAGCGCTTTGAGGTCAGCCTCAGTCAACGCGCGCAATGTCGCTTTATTTGCTTCAAGGCGTACCTCTAGTTTTGGCACAAATAATTGCAAAGACTTTTCATGCTCAGTACATGTTTGAATACCGTGAAATACGCTGGCTAGTTCAAACTTAGCTACGCCATATAAGCGCCAGTTTTCGAATTGAATACTTTGCAGGGCCTGCGCCATCAGCTCGGGAAAAGGCTTGCCATTAAAGTGTTTTGTCTTTTCACCTTGTTGTAAGGTTATTTCGTTGCCGTTAGAGTGCAGTTCAGCTACTTTGCCAAGGCCAACAGACCAAGCAGATTTACACTCGTATACGGCTTTAAATGGATGATTACTGAGCTCAGAAATACTCGGGGCTAACTGCGCTAAAGTTGACTGGACAGAGATGGTTTTTTCAACATAGGGTATTGGTTTTAACTGATTCATGGTGGTCTCTACATACTCATCTTCAGCACGTTTTATTAGTGCTTTTTTATTGATCTTTCCTATAGCAGTGAGTGGCCAAAAGCTGAGCGAAATGATTTGATCTGGATATTTAAAGCGTGCTACCTGCTGTTCTTGCAGTAGTTGATAAACCTCACTGAGGGAAACAGGTTGACTAGAAATAATGCAAGCACAGCTACGTTCGCCAAGATATGCGTCTGGTACGGGCACTAGTATGGCTTCATCAATATAGGGGTGGGAGAGCAGGCGTTGTTCTATTTCTGCGACAGCGATTTTTTCTCCTGCTCGGTTAATCTGTTCTTTGATCCGCCCTTCAACAATTAGGTTACCAGCTTGGTTCATACGTACTAAATCACCCGTACGGTAAAAGCCATCGGCGGTAAAGGTTGTTTGGTTATGTGCTTGTGCTTTGTAGTAACCCGCGATGGTATAAGGACCTTTGGTTTGCAGCTCACCAACGCTACCTCGAGCGACGGGGTTGCCTTGTTCGTCAACAATGCGTATTTGATCGAGGTCGCAAAGTGGGCGGCCTTGGGTATGCATCACTTCATTTAACGGATCATCCAGGCGGGTGAAGCACAGTAATCCCTCGGCCATACCAAACACTTGTTGCAGTTGACAACCAAGTACATCAGGCACTTGTGTCGCTTGCTCGGCAGTGAATTTAGCACCACCCACTTGCAGCAGTTGCAGGCTACTTATATCGGTGTCATCCCATTGTTTAGCCTCAAGCCATAGTTTCGTTAAAGCGGGTACCAAAGCGGTGTGAGTAACTTTGTGTTGTTCTATAAGTGGAAACGCTTCGTCTGGCCCAGGTGTTGGACACAGCACCACTGTTCCACCCTGACAAAGCGTGCCAATGATCCCGGGACATGCCAAAGGGAAATTATGGGCGATTGGTAAAACCGCTAAATAAGTGGTTTGCTCATCAAATTGACATAGCTTGGCAGAAGCTTTGGCATTGAAGTAATAGTCATTGTGACTGCGTGGAATAAGTTTAGGGGTACCTGTAGTACCACCAGAAAGCAACATGAGTGCCGTGGATGTTGGATCAATATTAGAAACCTGCATGGGCTCGGTGCTGTCTAACTGAGAAAGGGATGTATACGGGGTATCGCTTGGTGTATCACTCGTGACCAAGACATGCTCAATACTTGAACATTTGGACACAATACGTTGGGCCATGGCAATATAATCGTGACCCAAATAACTGCTTGGCACTACGTATGCTACAGGGTTACTGAGTTCACACAACGCTACAATATCGGACTCACGCTGCGCGGGCATGGCCAAAATTGGGATGACACCTAATTGGAACATTGCGAAGCAACTAATTACAAAATCGAGAGAATTAGGCAATTGCATCATCACGTGGTCGCCGGCTTTTAAGCCGATATTGCAAAATCCAGCACGGCGCGCTATCACGCGTTGCTCAAATTGAGCGTAAGTGAGCTCAGTTTCACCTTCAATCAGGGCGACGTTATCTGAAAATTGAGACCGCCAATCGGCGACAAGGGAACCAAGACTTTGTTGCTGCCAAATATTTTTTTCAATATAGAGGTCTTGCTCAGCTTTCAGTCGGACTGGCGTATCAGTTGTTGTTTTCACTATTGTTCTCCGGTTATGAAGCACGGTCGCGGTTTATTTTTTGAGTCGAGGCAACTGCGAGTGTTATTTGTCATGAAGTTTTTTTTCTTGCCCAAAAAATATGTTTTTGGACAATTTGTTCCCACCCCAAAAAGTTGTTGTATGCCCCTATCGGTAATTTTTTCGGGAAAATTTGCGTGGATATCAGAGAACTTATACTTATTTCCGATCTGGGGGATATTGAACGGATAAGGGGAGCGTTGTCAGGGTTGCTGCAATAGGCTTAGCGCTATTTTTTATTGTGCTTAGATAAATCACGGTGTGGTAAAAGTGGCAGCATAAACCAGAGATACAAACTAGGTATTTGTTCTAGTCTTTAATGATTGACTCTGCTGTTCAAGTTGCACGTTTGGTTGATATAAACCTGATATCTCTAAAAGCTATGGGATCGGCAAGAGCATATTTGCGTTGTTGCACGATTTTAATACCGCTTAGGGTTAGTTTATACGACAGATTTTTAACCGCATTTAAAGGAGTAGGTATATGCGTGTTGAATCGCATGAAACCGAGGGACATTGCAGTCCCTGGTCAATTATTTTTGCTATCTGTGCACCTTATAAAGGCAAAATGTTGATAGCTTTTAGCCTAATGGTGCTTGTCACTTTGCTTGAAATCGTGCCTGTGTATTTGTTATTTCTTTCTATTCAAGCCTTACTTAATCCTTTATCGGCTTCGATTGAACAATTGTTATGGATTGCTGCAGGGATTTGTGGCGCGATTTTATTGAAATCAGGGTGTGCTATGGGCGCCTATTACTTCAGCCACCAAGTCTCTTTTAAGGCGCTCACTAAAGTTAGAATGACACTCGCAACCCAATTGGCAAATATGTCGTTGCTATGGCTCAGTGCTCAAAACCCCGCCGTTTTAAAACAAAATATATTGCAAGATGTTGAGCATATTGAAAACTTTATAGCCCATCAAAGTGTTGAGTTGTTTAACGCAATCCTTACACCTTGTGTCGTCTTTACGGTGATCGCATTTATAGATTGGCGGCTTGCACTCAGTGCGGTTGTTGTTGTGCCGCTAGCATTTTTTGTTAGTGGTTTATTTATGCATAAAACAGCAGGTCAGTACGAGCGGTTTAGCCTTGTGTCAGAGGATTTGACCACGACACTAAGTGACTACGTTAAAAATATGCCGTTGATGAAGCTATATAATTTAGACAGTAAACGATTTGCCGTTTTAAATCGAAAGTTGGATCAATACCAAAAGTTGGTACTCGAACTCACCGGCCAAACGGTACCTGGCTGGACGTTATACACCGCATTGCTGAGTGGATCTTTTGTTTGCTTGCTACCCGCAGCGATTAGTTTACATAGTGCGCAAAGTGTCACTACTGAGCAGGTTATTTTAAGTATATTACTGGCTGTTGGCATGCTTAACCCAATCATCAAAGTGAGTCGTTTTTTTATGGAAGCAAACGAGTTACTAGCTGGCGTTAAACGGATCACGCCTATCTACATGGCGCGCTTTTCTAATTCAGCTAGCACACCTGTTAAAGTTGATAAAAGGTTGCCGCTGATGCAGTTTCATCACGTGGATTTTGCTTACCAATCTCATCAGGTTTTGGCGGGCGTGCACTTTAAGCTAGTACCCAGTTCATTGAATGTTATAGTCGGTGCATCTGGTAATGGTAAATCCACGCTTGCGATGTTGGCATGTGGTTTATTGTCTCCTTCATCAGGTAAAGTGCAACTATTCGGGCAGGATGTGTGTTTAATGAGTGACAGTGTCCGATCACACTTTATGAGTGTGGTGACGCAAGAGTGTTATTTATTTGAGGGTACCCTACGAGACAATATTTTGTTTGGCCGTAACCATATTAGCTCCGATGCGATAGAGCGCGCCATTATGGTCGCTCAACTAAAGCTTTGGATAAGTCAATTGCCTGATGGCCTCGAAACCCAGGTACAAGTACGCGGACAAAATTTGTCTGGGGGAGAAAAACAACGTATTGCTATTGCACGTGCTTTGGTGGCCGAGCCCCCTTTGGTGATTTTAGATGAAGCTGCGGCCGCAATGGATAATGTGACACAATCTAAATTCTATCAGGCTATTCAAACGTACTATCCAAACACCACTTTCTTGGTGATCACCCACAAGTATTTAGGTCTTGAAAATATCGGTCAGATCCTTGTCTTGAAAGAGGGGAAAATTGTCTCACAGGGAACTCATGGCGAATTGTTGTCGAATTGTGATTATTATCGTCACAGCTGGTTGCTACAACAAAGCGAAGGAGAGCAACAAAGTCCGATGAAAGACTCGTCAAATTTCCAACCTATACATTATGAGATTTAAATGGACAGACAAGCATTATTGAGTATTGGTCGTGTGATAGAGCATGCAAGCTCTGGCAAGTGGCGCTTTTATACTGGCGTTGTTTTTCGAGTGTTGGAACGTAGTGTGGCAATTGCACCGCTGCTGTTATGTTTCCACTGGCTACAACAGCAGTTTTTAACCACGCCAAAAATGATGCCTTGGCTTTCAACACCTGTGGATTATTTGATGGCGCTAGGTTGTTGCTTTGTGATGCAACTGATATGTGCATATATAGGCCAGTATCAGAGCTTTGTCGGCAGTTATCAGGTTGTTCATGCGTATCGTATTAAATTGATTAATCATGTACGACATCTGCCTCTTGGTCGTGTGCGACGCACCCATAGCAGTGAGTTTTTAGAAATGCTCACTGAGGATATAAAGAAAATTGAAGGTATTTTTTCCCATATCGCTCCCGATCTGATTTCTGCTTTGGTGACACCTGTGATTGGTCTAGTGGTGATGTTATTTATCAATCCTATTTATGCCCTTAGTGCATTGATACTATTGCCTTTAGCATTTTGGGTAATGGAGGTGTCGAAACGAAAGTTTGTGCAAGTCGCTAGCGCTAAGCAGCAATCATATCGGCAAAGTGCCAGCACTATTACCGATTATATTGAAGCGTTAAAAACCCTCAAGTTATATGACCAAGCACAAACATGGTTGTCCCATCTTGCCAAGCAGCTAGAGAAAACAAAGCAGCATAGCCTACAAGTGGAAATGTGGGGAGCCGGCCCCGTATTAACCTATCGCATAGTGCTAAATATGGTGCTCAGTATGTTTGTGATAATGCTAGCCATAGCCTTACCCGAGCAGCGTTTTTCAGGCGTAGATTTTACCACTATTCTATTTGCCCTGCTGCTAATCAAACTACTTGAACCCCTTCAAGAAGTTGGCGAATATCTAACGGTTTTACGTCTGGCTATGCAGTCTGAGCGCAAGCTTGAGGTTATTCTAAATGAGCCTGTGTTGGTAGAGCCAGATAGCCCCCAATTACCAAGCAATTTTGATATAGAGTTTGAGCGAGTATCGTTTCAACACGGGGCTAAAAAGGTCATAGATGATGTGAGTTTTTGTGTGCCACAAGGCACGACAATGGCCATTGTCGGTGCATCTGGTAGTGGCAAGTCTACATTATTAAATTTGTGTGCCCGCTTTTTTGACCCTAATTCAGGTTGTGTGAAAATCGGTGGCCTAGATCTTAAAGATATTGGCTCCAAGGGCGTGCATCAGTTAGTTAGTATGGTGTTTCAAGATATTCAGTTAATCGATGCCAGTATTGTTGAAAACATTCGTATTGGTCGGCTAGATGCCAGTGATGAAGAAGTAAAAGATGCGTGCAAAACGGCTAACTGCTTAGAGTTTGTTGATACGTTACCAAATGGCATAAACACCCGAGTAGGCGATGGTGGTTTATTGCTATCTGGCGGTCAAAGACAGCGTATTGCAATTGCCCGAGCACTATTAAAAGATGCACCTATTGTACTACTTGATGAAGCCACAGCCTCACTTGATCCTATTACTCAATCAGAGGTAATCATCGCCATGAATAACCTGTTGCAAAATCGTACCGTGGTGACCATTGCACATCGGCTTTCTAGTATAGAGGGTGCTGATCACATTATTGTACTTGAGCAAGGTAAAGTAGTGGAGTCGGGTTGTCACCATCGCCTGTTAGCGCAGAGGGGGCACTATACATATCTTTGGAATACGCAGGCTATGCAATTTGTGTAAAAGGAGTTTGTATTGCCATCATCAAAAGGAAACAAAATGACTAATTTAGCCAGCAATGAGGGGATGCCAGAGGCGGGTGATGCATTTAGCCTGAAGCCGCTGATGTTTGAGACATTTGTTTGCACTATGGCTGTGATGGGGTTTACTGCGTTAGCAGGTCCTATTGCCCATGTGATTGGGCTCAAAGCATGGCAAATTGGCGCGGCGATGACAGTTGCTGGAGTTGCTTGGGTTATTATGGCACGGTTCTGGGGAAGCCTTAGTGACCGAAAAGGTCGGCGCCCGGTGATACTCTTTGGGCTTACAGGTTTTGTCATTAGCTATGCATTTTTAGCAGTCTTTATCGACTTTGCGATGCAGACCGCATTAGTGCCCGTGCTTGCATTTTCAGGCATAGTGGTTGGACGTGGATTCGCTGGGATGTTTTATGCTGCGGTACCAGCGACCTGCGCCGCTTTAGTCGCGGATCATGTTGTGCCTAAACAACGCGCGGCAGCGATGGCGGGGATTGGTGCGTCAAGTGCGGCTGGTATGGTGATTGGTCCTGGGTTTGTTGGACTACTTGGGCCTTTTAGCTTAAGTATGCCTTTGTATATTTCCGCAATGTTGCCCCTTATTGCCCTGATTGTTCTTTGGCGGGTACTGCCAAGGTACGAACGACATGCAAAACCCAGCAACAATCGCGTTCGTTTAACGGATGTAAGGCTACGTCGACCTGTTACCGTGGCTTTTATAGCAGCTTTTAGTGTGGCTGTTGCGCAGATCACAGTTGGCTTTTTTATCCTTGATAGGCTTCAGCTTGACCCTGCTGACACTGCACGTGCTGCAGGGATTGCACTTGCGACTGTTGGTGTGGCACTGATTATCGCGCAAGTAGCACTCCAGAAGCTTGAATGGCAGCCTGCGCGGCTAATCCAATTCGGCGGAGTCATCGCTGCCGCTGGATTTGTGTCTGCGATTTTTGCATCAGCGCCTATCTTGCTCTGGGTTTGCTATGGTGTCGCTGGCTTTGGTATGGGATGGATATATCCGTCTGTCTCTGCTTTGGCTGCCAACTCGGTGGAGTCTGATGAGCAAGGTGCGGCGGCCGGAACGATTTCGGCGGCGCAAGGACTGGGTATTGTAATTGGCCCGATTGTTGGAACTGTTATTTATGAAATAGAGATTGGGTTGCCGTATGGGCTAATAGCAGGAATGCTATTATTAGTCGCTCTGATCCCAGCTCGCACTCGCGCTTAATCACCCAAAATTCGGGATAGTTACTTGCTCTTTAGCCGTTGTTATCTCTTAGGGTAGCGTCCGTCAACTTCTATATGCCTTGAATACACGCACATAGGTCAGCAGGTGTGCGTGTGATCAGAGTTTCAAGATGAAGCGCGGGGCAAAGTCAGCGTGAACTTCGCGCCGCCAAGTTCGGAAAACCCAACATGGCAACTGCCGCGATGCCAAGTGGCGATTTTACGCACGATAGCCAACCCGAGGCCATAACCACCGTTGTCTTTACTGCGACTTTCATCTAAGCGAGAGAAGGGAATAAAAACCGATTCCCACTGAGATTTAGGGATCCCATCGCCATCATCCTCAATATGAAGATAAGCGTTGCTTTTGTCACATTCAAGACTAATTTCGATGTTTGAGCGACCGTATTTATCGGCGTTTTGCACAATATTTTGAATGGCTCGAGAGAGGTAGTGAGCGTTACCTGAGACGATAACCTGCATGCTCTTTTTATTAAGAGTTATTTGTTTATCGGTGAGCTTACGGAGTTTGTTTATCTGGTCGTCGACAAGCGCGCAAAGATCCAGTGGTGTTACCTCAAGTTTATCTACTTCAAATTCAAGCCGTGCGTAGGCTAGCATTTCATCAATCATGGCTTCCATTTCGACCACATCATCCGCCATATCGTTTGCTTGCTCACGGCTTTGCTCTGGTAACATGGCTAAAGCAAATTTGAGTCTGGCAAGTGGGGTTCGCAGGTCGTGAGAAACCGCATTAACGAGTAGTTTTTGATTTTCAATTAGCCTTGCGACTTGAGATGCCAAATCGCGGATCTGCTCGGTTAAATTTGAAATAGCAGAAAACCGGGAATGTCGGGTCGCTTTGGGCAGTTGACCTTGAGTGAGATTTTCGGTGATATACCTCAGTTGCAATAAATCAAGCCACAAGGGCCGTATCCACAGCATAAGTAAAAATGCGAGCACGGCATAAGAAAGCAATTTGATGACCCATTGTTTATTGGCAGCTGAAGCGGCTGGTGCTAATGGCCCTAGCTGCATCAGTAATGTTGAATCAGGTACTTTGAAAGTCAGCCATGCGCTACCTTCATCGTCAAAGCTCGTTAAAATACCACCTTGAACTAAAGTGCCGGCTTGCTCTGGAAGCCAAGCGACATCGTCCATGTTGAGTATTTTCACGGTTTCCGACTCTTGGGGTAAGTTGTGTGAGGAAATACTCGCTTTGAGCGTATTAGCAACTGCTTTTGCGTGTCGTAACTCATCGGGCGCGGAGTGCACCCAATGAGACCAAATAGCTTCGCTCACTTGGTTAATAACGACAATGCTGGTAAACACAGCCAAATAGAGGCTGAGCAATAGTTTTAGCACAAATACACTAGCCCCAAGCAGACTTAGAGCAGAGGTAGCCCTTGCCCCACACGGTAATAAGCCTTGCAGGTTGCTCTAGATTGTCGCCAAGTTTTTTACGTAAACGGCTAATACGTACATCAACGCTTCTATCTAATCCGTCATATTCGCGGCCAACAACATGTTTATAGATATAGTCTCGACTCAGCGTTTCGCCCGCATGACCTGCCAATGTCTTTAGTAAATCAAATTCATAACTGGTTAGTTCAACTTCGTCACCTGCCAAGTAGACCTTACGGTCCGATTTATCTATTTGTAATTCCCCTAAGGTAATGGAGTCAGACTGAACTTCATCATTTTGTGTGCGTCTTAATAGCGCATTCAAGCGGGCAAGTAGCACATATGGCTCAACGGGCTTGATAATGTAATCATCAGCACCGATTTCAAGTCCTTTTACATGGTCGAAGTCGCTATCTTTGGCGGTAAGAAATAAAACCGGCCCTTTAAAATCACCGCGTGCAGCTTTGCAAATAGAAAAACCATCAAGGCCTGGAAGCATAATATCTAAAATGAGAATGTCAGGTTTTTCGGCTTCTATCGCTTTAATGGCGTTAATACCATTGTGTAATTGAACGACTTCAAAGCCATTATGGATTAAGAACTTTGCGGTTAACTCCGCTAGTTTTACATCATCTTCGACAAGTAATACCTTGGCCATTAAAACACACTCCAATCGCTTCTGAGTTTGCGTCTATATTGTTGGTTGACGCTTGTGTGTACTTCAATATTTTGTTTTGCAACAACGTTATTTTTAGCATCTTTTAGGGTAAAGAGCATGGACTTTGAGAGGTGGATAATTTGTGTTGATTTTGCCTCCTTGGCCTGCTCCCAGCATTGTAATTTTTGTTTTTCCTGAAATAAACAGAGGTCCATTTTAGCGGGCGATTGCCAAGCAATTTTTGCCGTCATTTCGCAGCGTTGCCCTGCTTGTTTCACCATACATGTAATAGGTTTTATTTCTAATTTAATGCCATTGTTGGGTTTGGTTAAAGCTTTACTTGGTGCGCTGAAAATTATAATTGTGATTAAGTACAGCCTAAAATTCATATTTTCCCCCGACAAAAACCGTCGCGGTATAGCTATCCTCGACTATCGGGCTATCTGTCATTGTGCTATCAAGTTGCTGATATTTAGCGTTAAATTTGAAGGTCCAAGACTCACTTACGGGATAAGAGTAGGCAAAGCTAACATAAGGCTGGAAGCTTGAACTGCCTTTATACCATAGCTCACTATTCGGTGTATCCGCTTTGTCTATGCCGTAGTAATAGTCCACCAGTTGTCGACTTTTCCATTTTAGCCCCGCTTTAATAAACACATAAGTGTTAGGTGAATTATTGAACCTAAAACGATAGCTAACCCCAACATCGGCATTGTAACCTTGATAAGTGTTGGTGATATCGGTGAGCCATGATGCGCTGATTTTTACGCTATCACTTATTATCCAGTGGGCTAAAACGCCGCCATCTATGGCCCATTTTCTCGATTCGATATCGTCTAAGGAGATAGCGGTTTGCTCTGCGGCAAATTCACCGCCAGGTAGCTCATTGCTGGCATCAAACCCCATTTTTTGCACGAATATATTACTCGGGTGAAATTTTTCGAAATAGGCCTGCTCGGTATTAAACGTGCCGATCAAGCTAAGATCAAATTTATCAGTGTAGTGAAAGGTATAGCCCAAAGTCCCATTATCAAGAAAGAGGTGTTCACCGTAATAACTAATATAGGGCACAACAATCAAGGGAATATTTTCACCGTCATGGAGTGGGTTGGAGATCACGCCGCCGCCAAGCGCAATGCCAAATCGCCATTCATCGACTGGCGTACACTCGCTGTCATTGGCGTCACATGGCACCACCGTGGCATTTACCTGAGTGGTAACCAGCAAGGTTAAGGCCATTAATAACTTATTCAACTTGGAACTCCAGTTCTGAATTTGGGCTTTGCACTGGCTTTTTAGAGGTGTCAATCAAAGCGCATTATTACTACCAGTGTAATTTACCAGTCGCTGTACAAATTACCAGAAAGGGTAACATTAAATAACAAAACAAGTAGCGAAGATAACAGAAATTTTAGTGTGAAAGTTTAGGCTTACGTTGGCACTTAACTTACAAGGAAACATATCATGAGATGCAAAATTTGGCTCAGTCTTCCGCTTGCCGCTAGCCTTTGCGCATGTGGTGGTAGTAGCGACAATGATGAAGATAAATTACCAGAACTCAACGCGCTTAATAATAGCTCTGCGCCGTTGAAGTCAGCTTCATCAGCTCAGTTTAGTCAGTTTATCAAAAACGGCATTTTCGTTGCCAGCGGTGGGTTGAATAATGGCGATGATTTAGAAAATCCATCTGTAATCACAGATAGTGCACCTTACTCAGGCACCAATCAACTGGTTGAAGGGGTATCAGAAAGCGACCGGATTAAATTCGATGGTCGTTACTTATTTATCGGCGGCTCGACCAGCGTTGCATACACGGATACAGACAGCAAAACCTTCGTTAGGATCTTGGATACTGAGGCTACGGATGTCCCTACACAAGTTAATGAATTAGCGGTATCAGATTCAGAGTTTGCAAGCCAAAATCTTTACCTTAAAAACAATCAACTCATCAGCGTATTAATGGACTATGAGTATGACTTTGCTGATGGTATGTCTGAACTGGATGTTCAACCTGAAGTAAATTATCAAGGCGTGATTGAGCTTGCTTTTAGTAACGTATCCCTACCCGCACAGGCTGAGGTCGAAAAACGCTTTCAAATTGATGGTTCATTAGTTGGCAGCAGATTAATCGGTGACAAACTCTATGTTATCGCCGACCACACTATACGCTACAGTGGTTTTAATAGCGCTGACAAAGTAGCAAGCTACAATCGCTTAATGGATACTAACATTAACGATTTATTACCCCAATTTAGAAATTTAAAGCAAGGAAGTGTAGCGCCACTGGTTGCCGCAGATGGCTGTTATTTGCCAGCAGATGCTACCGCGCAAGATGGATATAATGGCTTAACAACAGTGACTGAGATTGACATTCGCAATCCTGATGAGGTGAAAACAACTTGCGTCAGCACGCGCACCTTTGGTTTTTATATGTCTGCAACAGCAGTGTATCTTTACAATTACTCGTTTAATGGCAGTGATGGTGATGTCAACACATCAATCTGGGATCCATCAGGCATAGTATTACATAAGTTATTGTTAACGGACGAAGGGGTGACGTACCAAGCAACAGGTGAGGTGGAAGGTCAACTTGCTCGTGTCAGCGAGACGATGGCTGCGACTCGATTTGATGAAAAAGATGGCGTTCTGCGCGTAGTAACGAGTCAGTATGATACAGATATCGGTAATAGCCATAAGTTGTATATGCTCAAACCAGAAGGGAATGAACTCAACACTGTGGCGACGCTACCAAATAGCCAAAATCCAACCCCTATTGGCAAGGTTAATCCGGATACGGGGCTTGTGGATGAAGATATTTATGCGGTTAGATATTTTAACGATACAGCTTATATCGTGACCTTTAGACAAATAGATCCTCTCTACGTTCTGGACTTATCTGACGCATCACAGCCTAAAATCGCGGGAAGTTTAGAGATCCCCGGTTTCTCTTCTTATTTGCACCCTGTTGGTGACGGTTTGCTTCTTGGGGTAGGTCAGCACCTTGGAGACCCTGATGGAAACGTGAAGCCCGGCACCAAAGTGAGTTTGTTTGATGTTGCAAATCCTGCTGAACCCAAGCTATTAAAAGATCATACATTTGCAGGGGGGTTTACACCGCTGGAATATGATTATCGCGCTTTGGCCATGCTAAAAGACAATGCCTCAGTAACTCGGTTCACTTTGCCGATTGTTTACTGGAATACAGAGCAAGTGAATGAAAGTAGTTATAACTGGTATAGCCAAAACGATCTCGCCGCATTTGAAATTATCCACGGTGTGGACTCAACACTCAGTTATCGCGGGAGTAGCCGTGCCGAGGTAGCAACGCCCATAGCGAGTGACAAAGCACTCGGGTATACCGAAGCAGATAGAGGGCTTATTCAGGCTGATAAACTGCTTTATATCCATGGCAACTACGTGTGGCAGAGTAATTGGCAAACGCCTGCTGACAACAGTGGACCACATTAATCCTAACTCCCTTTGAATATTAGGTTGTTGTACACTGTTTCGTTGCCAAGCGGTGAACTGTAGCACTGCTTACCACAGCTTCAGAGTTAACGTTACTTTTGCTGAGTCTGTATCAGCGAAACAGTGATTTTGGCCCCGCCCAGCGCGGGGCTTTTTTGAATTACGATGGTACCACCAAAACGAGTGACTATACGTTGCACAAAGGCCAAGCCAATTCCATACCCTGATTGTGATTGAGAATCGTCGCGATAAAATGGTAGTAACACTTTGTCTCGAACCTCGTTACTTATACCTATCCCGTCGTCTTCAATAATAAACTTAACCTTGCCATTATCGACTCGGGTTTCTAGTGATATTTTAGCGTTGGCATATTTTATCGCGTTAGATAATAAGTTATTGATTAGCATGCGTAAGTACTGGCCTTCACCGATTATCCAGCAAGGTTTTGACGAAAGTTTTAGTATTAAGTCATGATGGTGGGCGTTATTGGCTAACTGGTGAGCCATCGCATTCAAGTCAACAGGCTGAAGTTCCAAGTCGTCAAGGCGGTGCTGCAATCTTGCGTAATCTAAAATAGCATCAATCACTTGCTCCATTTCATCAAGGTTTTGGTTGATCCTATCTTCGTACTGTGCCCGCAGCTCATCATCATGAGTTTCAACCAGTGTGTCTAGCCCCATTCTTACCCTTGCAAGTGGCGTACGTAGTTCATGAGAAAGTCCGCTGCTTAATAGCTTCATGTCAGTCATTAACCCGGCTATTTGTCGTACCATTTGATTAAACGCTTGCTCAATATCCTTTAAGTACCATACCGTACCGACTTGCACGCGGGCGTTGAGTTCGCCTTTACCCAGCTGATGTGCGGCATTTTTGAGCTTTAACAGCCTAGCAATAAATGGGGTTAAAAAGGCGACGACAACAATCAGAACGATAGTGTAAAACAACAAGGTCATGAGCAGGCCATATTTAGTCTGGAATTGCTTCGGCATTGTCAAGATATAGATATTATCTTGGCTTGTAAGTATGCAAGCGCTTACTGATGATTCGCTTTCGAGGTAAATAAGTCGCTGTTGTGAGAGTGTGCTGCTTAAGCTCGCAGGGAGTGGATAGTCGGCCCTTGGTATAAGTTGAGCGGTTATTGTTTGGTGCAGTGGAAGCGCAGTAATTTGTGACTCAGGTATGTTGTCTTTAGCCATTGCGGCAATAATTGGTGCGGTTGTGCTAAGTGGATCGTAATGCGCTTCATTACTCTCGGAGGATGCGGCGATAAGCTTATCAAACACCTGACCTGTGATAACGCTTGTAAGCGTTAAGATGGTCAGTAAAGCAAACACAAAGCGCCACATTACCACACGTCCTTCGCCAACTGATATCCTTTACCCCATACCGTTTTTATTTTAAATGGGTCTTGGCCATCGTCACCTAGCTTCTTTCTCAAGCGCGAAATACGCAAATCTATAGAGCGGTCAAACCCATCATAATCAAATCCTCTGAGTGCTTTAGTAAGCTCATCTCGGGTAACAATTTGTCCGGCTTTACTGGCAAGTACCCAAAGCGCATCAAACTCATTGCTGGATAAGTTAACTGGCTGCTTTGCAAGGGTAACGTTCCTATCTTCTTTATTAATGTAGAGTGTGCCAAACTCAAGTGTTGCTTTGGGCGCTTGGTGTTGAGGTTGATGACGCCTTAATAGCGCTTTGATACGAGTTTCTAATAACCGGCCTCTTACAGGTTTTTTGAGGTAGTCGTCAGCCCCCATTTCTAAGCCGATAATTTCGTCAATTTCCTCATCCCGTGCGGTGAGCATCAAAATTGGGATGCTGAGCGACAGACGCAGTTGCTTGCAGACTTCAAAGCCATCTAAACTTGGCAGCATACCATCTAAAATCACCAAGTCGGGGGGAGAGGCTAAAACGTGCTCCAGCCCGTCTTGACCATCATGATATAGCCGCACTGAAAATCCTTTGGTAGAGAGGTAATCACTCAGCCACTGGGCCAACTCTTTATCGTCTTCTATTAGGACTAACTCGGCTACCACAACTACTCCTAGAAAAGTCGCCAACGCACGGCGTTACTTTTTTGTTGTTTAAACACCCAAGCATATTGCAGAGCATAGCTTGCGAGAATATCCTTGTTATCTTCTAAGGTAATGAGCAAATCTTTCTCAACTAAAATCTCGCCTTGCCAACTCGCGGTTTTTTGCTGCTGCCAACAAACCAGCTCTTTTTCATCGGCATGGAGACAAAAGTTACCGGTCACAGAGGTTTGCCAGGTCACTGAGAGGTCGATAAAACATTGCTGACCTTGTTCGAGCGCAACACATTGCCCTGGTTTTACGGTCCATACGGGGACCTTAATTTCTTCTTTCGCTTGAGTTTGCATAGCGAGTAGGGCTAAGCCAAATAGTCGTTTTTTCATATTTAGCTCCTTAAAATACGTAGCTAAGTGACAGGCCAATGCTTTCACCGTGCTCAATTCTATCGTTAAAACTGACAATTGCTTTAGTGATAGGGCTATCCATAATACCTGATGCATATTTGGTGTAGCTGACGTGGCCATCGACTATCCAATTTTCTGTTAAAGCGCGTGAAAATCCGAGCTTTACCCCAAGATTAGCCCCACCTTTGGCATCGTAATCTTTAAATGGTGCGCCACCGTAGTAATAATCTAACATGGCCGAGTTTCGGTATTGTGCACCGACTGCGCTATAAAAGTGCCAGTTTTTGTATTGCCAAGGCTTAGAGATCCACAATGAAGCGTAGCGACCATCTGAATAATCTGAGTTAATCACTTTTGGTGCAACAATAGCTCTAATTTGTAAGCCAAATACATTCCCTGTAGCTCTTACCCCAAGATAAGACGAAGTGTTTAGCTCATAGCGAGTCCCGCCAAAACGGTAATTTATTCGCCCATGAGCGGTTGAGAGTAGGGCATCAAATTCCCAATTTTCTGTTTCATAAAACTGATAACCGAGTGCAAGTGCTGGGTCATACTTCTCAGCGCGGCCTGGAAACTCGACAAATAGACCATTACTAAAATAGTAGGCGCCATGTACAGTGGGCGAAAGCGAGGTCTCGGCATTATTGTAAATATCGCTGTTGTAATTGATCCCGTAACCAATGGCCAAATAGCCGTGACCTTCTTTTTTTGCGTCAGTGCTTTTGGCCTGCGCTGCACTTGCGGCCATAAGTGAGGCTGCAATCAATAAATGTGTTTTCATAGCAATTTCTATTAGTTATTAATTTGCTAGTTACTGTAGTGAGTGTAAGCGAGTATAGCTGTATCGACTTTCTGCAAGTTGTATCGAATTGTATCAAGCTTGTTCTGGCCTTCCATAATGGTCTGACATTATGCATGAAAATAAAGGAAGTCGTTACTGTTTGATACATTTTGAAAAAGTCAGAGACAGCATGGCGTACATACCTTAGTTATTGTTTTATCACTTAAACGAAACGAGGTATTTCTCATGAGAACACTAAAACTGGTCACATTATTGTGTGGTGGACTGTCATTATTTGGCTGTAATGATAGTCAGTCGACGTCTAACCCTAAACCGAGCCCTGTCTCTCCTCCCGTAGCCGAGGTTGATTTTCAAGCGATGCTCGAACAAAGTGTTGAAGCGGGTATCCCTGGTATTGTGCTTTATATTGACTCGCCTACGCTTCAATTTTATGGTGCTGCCGGGTTAGCAGATAAAGAAAATACGATACCCATGACCACGGACGCTAGGATCCCAAATGGCAGTGCGGGGAAAAAAGTAACAGCGCTCTTAATGGCGATGTTGCATGAACAACAGTTATTAGATCTAGATGCACCGATAAGTGATTATTTGTCTGACGAACTTTTACAACAGATAGAAAACGGTGACGAAATGTATGTTCGGCAATTACTCAATCATACGGCTGGATTATATGATTATCTCAATGATGCTAACGGTGAATTTTTTGCTGCAGTATTACAACAGCCAGACTTAATAAAAACGGACAGCTTTGCGCTGCAGTTTGCCCTCAATCAAGACGCCAATTTCAAACCCGGAGCTGCGTGGAAATATTCTAATACTGGGTATTTATTGGCGGGCCTAATTATGGATAAAGTTTTAGGGGGGCATCACTCAAAGGCGATGCGTGAGTATATCTTTGAACCATTTGGCTTAAGTAGTATGAGTTATGGAGGGATCGAAAAGGCATTTGGTGAAATTGCATCAGGGTACTTTGTTGATGGTGAGGGTAATGAAATTAATACGCAGCCTTACTATGCCAATATTGGTGTGGCTGATGCGCCGATTGTATCGACGGCTAAGGATCTTGGTGACTTATTTAAAATCATGATAACTAGCCCAGATATTCCCGCTAATGTGCGTGAGCAATTGCTAGGAGAATCCGTATGGGTGGATACTGATGTCACCGGACAGCAATACAGCATGGGTATCTTTAGTGAGCACGTCGGAAATGAACCTGTTTATCATCATAACGGTGCTGAGATTGGGTATGCGACGTTAAATTGGTATCTGCCGTCAAAAAACATGGTTATGAGTGCAATTATTAATTGCCAAGGCTACAACCAATGCAATGCAGAGATTGACAAAATCTCAGATAAGTTACGCGATACACTTTTTGGTTTGTAAAGATAAGGGGCTACTCAGTGGTAGCCCCTCGGATCAATGCAGAAGTCTAAAACTGGTATTTTGCTCCAATAAACGCAAAACGGCCAACACCTGAGCCATAGGCGCTATCAAAATTACCTGTACCGCCGACGATGAACGGACCTTTTTCGTCGAACAGGTTATTCACACCACCATAAACAGAGAGAGTGCGGTTATCGCCTAGCTCCATGCTGTAGTTTACCGTTAAGCTATGAGTCGTTACTGATGGCAGTGCACCTTGCCATAGGGGCTCTGGATTGGCTATACAGGTTGTTTCACCTGTTGCACAGCGTTCATTATTCTTCTCGATAGCAGCTTGCCAGTCTTCATATCTCGAACGGCTGGCTTCCACTGCACCTTTATATTTTGTGCTAAAGCGTACACGCCAGTCATTCTTATACCAAGTTAGTGAAATAGCGCCTTTGTCTTCAAAGATATCGGTGCTGAGGTAGCCTTCATAAAGGTCTTCGTATTGTCCATCAGGACCCGTACTGGTGATTGAGTATTCGATAACATGTGTCCAGTCTGCTTTCACCTTAAAGCTACCGTAGTCGCTAGCGTCATACACATATTCGAGTGCGATGTCGTAACCTTTGGTGCGGATCTCATCGGTATTAATGACACGTTGATTAACTTCATAAATCTGGCCTTCTTCATCGCGTTTAACATCACGACAAAACTCGTTACCGTCACCGAATTCCATTGATGATGCATAACAGAACTTAATGATGTCTTCGTTAGCAAGTGAGCTTACCGCATCATCAATTTGAATGTCGTAGTAATCTAGCGCAATTCTAAAATCCGGTGCAAAGGAAGGCGCTAAAGATAAGCCAATGGTGATAGTATCTGCGGTTTCCTCAAACAGCTCGCTATTTCCTGAATTAGGTGAGTAGCCGTTATTTTCGTCTTCAAAAGTACCTTCAGCGGCGATAGCGGCTTGTATTCCCGCATCTTTACGGCAGTTGTCGTGGCCTGCATCTGTTGACGTCGCGGTAACACCATCACAGATATCATCAAAGCTATCATAGTCTCCACGAGGTGGTGACATTAGCTCTGTTATTGTTGGAGCTCTCATTGCTCGAGCCCAATTAGCACGAATAGAGTAGCCTTCGATTGGTTCGTAAATGAAACCTGCTTTGTAGCTTTGGATTAATCCTGTGTTTGCCCAGCTGTAATCTGCGATACGTGCAGAAACCTCGGCGCTAAGTGACTTGGCCATCGGTGCGTCTTTTAATAGTGGCAGTGACAACTCACCGAAGATTTCACGAACACTCACATCGCCTTCAAATGTAGGAACATAGTTAAATGTTACGCCACCATTTGGCACGTTAGTCGATACGCTCTGCGTGTCTTTTCGATATTCAAAGCCAAATGCCGAGCCAACGGAGCCCGCTGGAAGTTCAAATAAATCACCAGTAATAAAGCCAGAAATAGTCACTTGGTCTATATCAGTCGTAATAGCGGGATTAGCGCGAATATAATCCGCCGCTTCAGGTGTGATCGAGCCTTCGCCGAAAAGGTTGATTGGTACACAGCCTTGGCTACGTGCTTGCTCATCTTTACACTGAACCGTACCATCATCAAGGCGTTCAGCATTTAGCGCTTGTTTGACTCGTGCAACGTAAATTTCGTTACTGCGGGTTTGCTCTTGCTTAAATTTGCCGTAGCCAACAGAAACGTCCCACTCCCAGTCATTCCAAATATAACCACGTAACCCACCCCAAGATCTGATAGTTGTTCTCTCATTACTAGTGATTATATTTCCCACTTCGGTGAATAGCCGATCCCACTTCACGCCTTTGGAGCTAGCCTCTGCACGAATTGCTTCTGGCATATAGGGGTTATCATACGGAATCCGACCCATACAGTCTGAGCCAAATTGACCGCTATTTGGATCATAGGTAACAATCGCATCACATTCATCCTCGCTTTCAGGCGACTTTACGTTGCGCGAGGTATTTCGGCTGTATTGCATTTGAAAGTAAGCTTCAATACCTGAGTCAAACTCATACTCTGTTTTTACTGCCGCAGAGAGGTCTTTGTCCGGTACTCTCAACATAGTG
The DNA here is from genome assembly GCF_021728455.1 of Pseudoalteromonas sp. L23. NCBI lineage: Bacteria > Pseudomonadati > Pseudomonadota > Gammaproteobacteria > Alteromonadales > Pseudoalteromonadaceae > Pseudoalteromonas > Pseudoalteromonas sp. L23. The sequence continues at coordinate 116,879 of NZ_JAKKCW010000013.1, forward strand.
AACTGGTTGATGTGGATACCATGGAGTTCTTCTTGCCAATCGTCGCGTAAGGTTGTGCCATCATACCAAAAACCTGAGTTTGGCTTAGTGCTACTTGACTCATCAAATACACCACCAGGGATAGAGTCGCTCAAACTAGTCCATTGTGATTTATCAATATCTTTCATGCAACGGTAAGCGCTTTTGGTATCTGGATCGTAGTTTGCTGTGAGCATTACATTGCACATACGATCATCATCATAATCCCAGCTATCTTGTTGCTGAGCACGTTTCCTGTCCCAGTAGCTCAATCCTTTTTCTTCGTCGTATGAGGTACTAATGAAAAGGTAGCCTCTGCCATCATGGTAAGTTGTGCCGTAGTCCGCACTTATTGTGTATTCCTGAGCGCCACCTTCGGTACTTTCACCGCCTCGGGCACTAAATGTTGCCCCTTCCTGGTCTTGTTGAGTAATAATATTAACGACACCTGCAATGGCATCGGAGCCATACGCTGCAGAAGCGCCTCCAGTGATAATTTCAACTCGCTCAACCATACCTTTAGGGATGGTTGATAGGCTGACATAGTTACCCGAATAGCTGTTGGATACGACTCTTCTTCCGTCGATCAAAGTGAGTGTTCGGCTAACACCCAATTCGCGCAAGTCGATAGTTGAAAGTCCGGTATTTTGCACACTGCTTTGCGAGTTACCATTACCGGTCCCCTCACTCACTTGGGGCATTTCTTCAAAAAGAATATCTGAAAGCGAACCTAAACCTGCATCATTTAGCGACTCGGCTCCCATTGTGGCGATAGGGGTTGACACTGAAAAGCTATCACGTTTGATGCGGGAACCGGTGACGACGATCTTTTCTAGTGATTTATCTTCATTTTGTGCTTTAACTACCGCATTATTTTGTTCAACTTGCTGACGGTCGATTTGTTGCTCTTCGGCAGTTGCCATATTGCTGCAGGCGAGCGCGATAGATAGGGCGAGTAATTTAATATTATTGTTAGGTGACACGGGAGTCCCTCTTTTTTAATTTCTGATTGTTGTTTATTTTTGGGGCTTGAAGAAAGAAGTACGTATCTTATTGTGCTGATTAAACTACAAAAAACTACGGCTTCTCATTTTACCCATTGTGACTATCGCTAATGTTCACGCAATAAATTCGACATCTATTCTTTGACGTTTTTATCTCTATTTAATATCTATTGAAAAATAAGTATTAAATTCAATTGTTTATATTGTTTTTTTAGGGTGGGAGTGAATTTCTATCATGATGTTTATCGCGTTAATTTTGTCTTTTGGTCGCTAATTTAGGTATGATTTACATCGTGTTTACTCATGGTTGGAAAAATGCAGCACAGCGCGACTTATCAGTTACTACATGTCAATATTGATCCGGTTGGACATATACTATCCAGTAAAGGACAGGTATGTTGCGTGCAACCAAAATTTATTGAAGTGCTGACGGTACTAGCGCGTGCTTATCCGAACGTTGTTGCGAGAGAAGAAATAATAAAAGAGGTTTGGGGAGGGAATCTATTTGTTGGAGAGAAAGCACTTACCAATGCCATTTGGCATCTTCGCAAAACTTTCAAAGCACTGAGTAGCGCCAGCGAAGATGGGAGTGACAAGGAAGATTACGAAATAATAGAAACGATAAGAAAGTCTGGATATAGATTAAAGATTGAACCCATTTTTATAGAAGCCTGCGATACACCCACTAAGCAAAGCTCGACTTTATCGACGCAAGCAGTTGGTGTTGTGGCAATATTATTGATTGTATTTATTGCCTTTCTTTATTTTCAAGTTTTCCAGCCTAAGCAACAACTTGAAGAAGTAACAGACTTTCCAGGTCGTGAGTTATTTCCTAGCACCTCTCCGGATGAACGATACTTGGCATTTGCATGGCGTAAGTTTGGGAGCCATGCAGGGTTATATTTAAAGAACTTACTGAAACCAGAAGCCCCTCTCAAGGCGCTAACTGATGGTCCTGAAAATGCATCCGTGTCAGTATGGAGCCGAGATAATCAAACTTTATTTTATATAGAGAAACATGCAGGGAAATGTACCATCAAGTCGTTACATGTAGTGACGGGTAAAAAGTCAAAAATAGCAAACTGTGTTGCAGACATAACAACCGTTTTAACTTATTCCGCAGAGAAAAACCTCCTTGGATTTATCGCCAAGCAGCCAGCTGGTAACCCAAAAGTAACCTTATTGAATTTAAATGATAAAACAGCAACTGAGTTGGGCTGTGAGTTAGATTGTCAGGGGAGTGAGCTTGAGAGCATAGCTCTTTCACCCGACGCCAAGCGAATAGTGATTAGTCGAAACCTACCCAATGGGCTTGAGAATTTATATTTAAAAAGTCTAGAGACTGGGAAGGAAATTACTCTACTAAGCGGGCATGACGATTTACGGGGAATAAGCTGGCATCCAACTGATGATTATTTAGTTGTATCATCGATTGAACACGGTGCTCGTACGGCCTATAAACTGGCGCTCGATGGTAAAGTGTTAGGGACGCTACCATTTGATGGCCTAAGTTACCCAAGCTTTAGTCGTTCTGGATATTTGTATTTTCATGATTGGAATATTAATACCTCCATTATGAAGCTTGACCTTAATGCGCAAGTTGCCAGTTCACCCTTTCCACTATTACAGTCACAAACTAGTTTTCGTTATCCCAGTTACTCATCGGTATCGGAGCGTTTACTTTTCGTGTCCAATCAATCAGGATTTGATGAAATCTGGGTTTCTAATTTGGAAGGTGATCAACGAAAACAGCTGACTGCGCTTGGGCTACAGGCAATGCATCCTGCTTGGTCCCCGGATGGTACTAAAGCGATTTTCACGACAAAGTCACATAAAGGAAGTCAACTTCAACTTTTGGACATGGTTACTCAACAAGTGACACGGTTAGAAACAGGGCTTAAATATCACGGTAAACCCAGTTGGTCTCAAGATGGCAGCTCAATTTATATTTCTGATGGTAATAATGTATTTCGCGTTTTTGTTGATTCAAAAAGCGAACCAGTGAAGTTAACGGCGGGCACCACCGTAGTTGAACATAATGGGGTGTTGTATGTATATAAAAGCGAACCGCAAGAAATGTGGCGTATGGAGATTACAACTGGAGACAAAACGCTTTTATTTAAAAATGCACATTTGGCCTCAAGTGCAAGTTGGTCTGTTTCTGATTCAGGGCTCTATTATTTGTATGTTCAGCGTGGTGATTTTCGTATTAGCTATTTTGACTTTGCCAATAATGCGCACAAAGATATTATCCGAGTTCCAGAGCGCAGCTTTAGCCGAAGTCGCGGTCTTACATACATAGCAGAAAAACAATGGCTGCTATTTACCGGTTATGAAATCCCGCAAGTGGATATAAAACGAATCCAAATGTAGCACTAATAGTGACTTTTGGCTAAGTAATAAAATATAGGCATTTAGCCCTAATTTTAAGGACGTAAACAATGATTGAAGTTGGAAAAAAATTACCACATGCAGAGCTGAGCGAGCTCACCTCTGACGGTATGATTCATCATGAAGTAACGACACTTTTTTCAGGTAAGAAAGTTGTACTTTTCGCAGTTCCTGGTGCCTTTACACCAACTTGCTCAGCATCTCATTTACCTGGTTTTGTCGTGAATGCAGATAAGTTTGTTGAAAAAGGTGTTGATATTATCGCATGTATATCAGTAAACGATGCCTTCGTAATGAAAGCTTGGGGTGATGCACAAAATGCAGAAGCAATTATGATGCTTGGAGACGGCGATGCAAGCTTTACCAAGGCGTTGGGGCTCGAAATGGATACCGCAGCATTTGGCGGTGTGCGTTCGCAGCGTTACGCTATGATTATTGAAGATGGTGTTGTGACAAAGCTCAATGTAGAACAACCTAAGCAATTTGAAGTAAGTAAGGCTGAAGTCATTTTAGACGCGCTGTGATTGCAAAATTTAAAAGCTAGAGTCAAACAGCGAAGCAATCAGCCTGCAATCCGTAAATGATGCTTTAAAACTATATGCTCTAAGGTTGAAGCCAATTGTTTCATGACTCTTGCAACAACATTACCTTGTTTATATCACCAGATAAACCCCATGATATATGATGTTGGTAATCCAAACCTCAGGTTAAACACGCTCCATAAATGGAAGAGTACGATATGAGGCAAAATGAAATTGGTTTAGTTATCGGAGAGTTTTCTGCAATGTCAGAGGTCGATAAGTGATGGGAAAGTCGGTTCATAATTTTGATGAGTGTGGTTACGTTCTAAAACCCAAGTTTATATCCTCCACTGAGCTTAATAAGATAAAGCAGGTTGTTTTAGCATTCCATCGAGCCTGGCAGAATGATAATAGTGACTTTTATCAAAATAAGGCAGTCAATTCTGCTTATCTTACCGCACCAAAGTATCTAGACGAACAGCAAAGGCTTGTCCTTTTTAAATTTATTGCCTCTGCTTCACTCTTTAAGCTCGCGTCAACGATATTCACGCGTGAGTTTGGGTTTATGAATACTCAACTATTCTTTAATCCCGTGAATGCAAGCCAACTAAATTATTGGCATCGAGATCCTCAATATCATTTAACCATTGAGGAGCAAAAACAAGCATTGTTGTTGGGGCCTGAAGTTGTTCATTTTCGGTTAGCATTGGAAGATGAACCAGGAATAGAGCTGATCCCGGGTACTCATAAACGTTGGGACTTACCTCAAGAGCTAAATGTCAGGTTAGAACAGGCAGGGTATCGAAACCATAACAATCTACCTAACAGTGAGGTTATAGCGCTAAAGGCCGGAGATCTTCTTGTATTTTCAGCCAATATGATACATCGAGGTGTGTATGGAAAAAATCGTTTAGCATTGGATGTGTTGCTATGTGAGAAGCACCCAGAACTAATGACTTTTATGAGAAATGATTGCCTGCCAAATAGTATGCAGCTTGCTGAAGTAGATTACCCCAATTTATTTTCTGAGTTTGGTAAATAAAAATGAAGCTTTATATGAATGCAAAGCTTCATTTTTATCCATTGACACTATCTAGAACGATTTCCAGTTCCATACAAAGCTTGTGCGCATTCGTTAGTGTCTTTCCAAGTTCCATCTTTGTATAAAACTCGGGTTACGCAAGCTCTAGCATCTCTGAAACTACTCGAGTCTCTACCGTTATCTTTAAACTGACAGTATTGTGTTGTACCACAATCCCAAACGCCTGTAGCGGACGCACTGTAGTTCCATCTAACCTGCTCAATCGGTTTTGTCGATTGAAAACGGAAGCTTACAGTAGGCTTTGGTGACATAACATCATGAGTTACACACATATCTTGCCACTCTTGTGGGGTACTCGTAGGGCTAATTACACATTGTACACTTTCTGAGCTTGAGGCGTGGCCTGAAAAGACAGAAGTCGTGAGAAATACCAAGGCTGATATTGAAAATTTCATACGCATAACCCCTTAGAATGGATTGCTTGACTGCTTTGAGTAATGCCCATTAGCGCAATGGTTTGTATTTTCCCACGTCCCATCTTTATAAAGTACTTTTGTTACACAGGCCGAAGCATTGTAGAACAAATCGTTATTTTGTCTGCCATTATCGCGGAAGCTACAGTATGTACTGCTACCACAGTTCCAGCTCCCTGTAGCGGATGCACTATATGACCAAACCACATCTGCAACATCTTTGTCTGCGATGAATCTAAATGCAACGGAGGGACGGTCTGTGTTAGCCATCGCTGAACAGAAGTCGGGTTCAAAAAACTGTTGTGTACTAGTTCCACCGATCAGGCACTCAACGTGTGCTGCTTCAGCTTGCTGTGAGTAGGTAGTTGTAGCGAGTAAAAGTAGTGTGCTTGAAATTATCGTTTTTTTCATTTTTATATTCCTTATAATTCAAATTATTATTGGTTTGTGATGAGCTCTAGAACCTAGAACCTAAGTTATAAATCGCAGTTGCGCATTCGTTCATACTTTTCCATGTGCCATCTTTGTAAAGTACTCTGGTGACACACGCTGTTGCATCTCTCAAAGGTGAGCTGTCGAGCCCATCATCATAAAAAACACACTCAGTGCTTGGGCCACAGTCCCATCTACCAGATAATGGTGTGCTGAAACGCCACGTCACATGCTCTACAGGTTTGGATGGTTCAAATTGAAAGCTTACGTAGGGTCTCGAGGATGTTACTCTTTGGCTCCCACAAAAATCGGGTTTCATTTCCTGAGGGGTGCTAGTAGGGCTTACAGCGCACAGCACTTGATCTGCTAGTGCATTAGTCGAACAAATTGCTAATCCGAATAGAGCGGAAGTAAGTAATAACTGTTTTATCATTTTTTCTCTCCTTGTTTTTGTTTTGTTACATTTATTTTATTTTGTGTGCGATTGTCAATTTAACTTTAATTACATAAATTTGATTGGGTTGGTTTTTGTACTGAAAAGCGGGACTTTAGATTGAAAAATAGCCAGTTTAAAGATGGAGATAAATTTTATTGTGCTTCTTATTTAAATAGTAAATGATTGTAAATGGTCAAAGTTTTTTAACGATCAAGAGATGGCCTTAATGAAAGTGATTAGCTCGGGTTACTAATACTTGCCAAGCAAACAGCTTTAGTGCGTTTACTTTCAACTGCTCGTTTACTGTATGTAATGTGATTGTATCGATTTCTCTGATTTAAATATCAGTATGCTAGGCGTTTTCTAAGTGCTCTGGCTAGACAAAGATAAATTATGGGCCCGTTGCGTAGGCCCATATTTGAATTAAGCTGACGTTAGAAGTCGCATTCGTAGGATTGGGTAAGGCTTTCCCATATCGTCAGTTGGTGAGCGCTCATACACTTCAAAACCTTTAGCTTCATAAAAGCCGACGGCTTCGGGGTTTTGCTCATTGACATCAACAAACTGCACATTTTGTGTTTCAAGCGCAAAGCGAAGTAACTCAGTACCGACACCTTGTCCTCTGCTCTTATCGAGTACAAATAACATTTCGATTTTTCGGTCATGTACACCGATAAAACCGACAATATTCGAGTCGCTATTTTTTACACAGTGCAGCGTAACGTTTGGAAATGCCTGTTCAATAATAATAGGTTTAAAATAAGCGATATCCGCCTCAGTGATAAAATCATGAGTGGCTCGCACAGAGTCTTCCCAAACAGCCAGTAGTTCTTGGTGATCGCTTGGTGTAACTGGACTTATCATCATTTTTCCTTTTGTCTAATAAAACAGTCCAAATGGGTAAAGCGATAAACAAAAGGAGGACTAACCAGCGGGACGAGCATAACATACCCGATGCATGAAGGGTACAACGGGTATATTCAGATAAATTACTTGTATGTGGTTGTGTAGATAGTGCGCCCTTAACTATTCATCTAGTTGAAAAAATGCAACTTGATCGGTAAGTAGTTTGGCTTGATTTTCCATATTTCTACCTGAACGAGATGTTGTTTCAACCAGAGTAACGTTCTGCTGAGTAATATTATCCATTTGCGCGATGGTGGTGGAAACCGCAGCTATCCCTTCAGCTTGCTCTTTCCCAGCGTTATCTATGTCAGCCACCATTTTGCTCACCTCGGCAATTGATTGCATTAGCTCATCGAAAGTCGTGCCAGACTCGTATACAAGTTTGCTGCCTTGCGCCACAGCATCAACGCTATTTTTGATCAATGCTTTGATTTCACGTGCCGCTGATGCACTACGTTGAGCAAGGTTTCTTACCTCTCCGGCAACCACGGCAAATCCGCGTCCAGCCTCACCAGCCCGGGCTGCTTCAACGGAAGCATTGAGTGCTAAGAGGTTGGTTTGGAAAGCGATTTCGTCAATGACACTGATAATGTCAGAGATTTTCGTGCTGTAAGATTCGATTTTACCTACTGCTGAAATGGCATCATCAATCGATGCTTTACCTGAGTGTGCTTTTTCTCTAACAATAGTCGCTTTCTCTGCGGCATTACTTGCGCTACTCGCATTCTTTTTAACCGTAGCGGTAAGCTCTTCCATAGTGGCGGCGGTTTCTTCTAAGCTCGCTGCTTGATTTTCAATGCGGCTATTGAGTTCTTCGTTGTTATTCGCTATTTGTTTAGCCACATCAAACACTTGCTCTGCACCATTGTTTATGGTGTTAACTAAGTCGCTTAATTTATCGAATAAGCCGTTCATCGCTTGTTGCAGCACCGAGAACTCGCCACCTAAGTGGTGGGTGATCCTATGTCTTAAATCACCTTGTTCCATTGCCAAGATAGCATTTTTAATATGTTCAACCGCTTGTTTTTGTTCTGTGATATCCGTTGCATATTTAACGACTTTAAAGGGACGGCCTTGTTGATCGAGGATAGGGTTATAAGACGCTTGGATCCATACCTCTCGACCTTGTTTTGCCAATCTTAAGTATTGTCCTGAGTCGAACTCACCTCGGTTGAGCTTTTGCCAAAATTGCTGGTATTCAGAGCTAGTGGCCTGTTCGTGTGTAGCAAAAATACGGTGATGTTTACCTTTGATTTCGTCAAGTGAGTACCCCATCGTATCTAGGAATGACTCATTGGCCCATAAAATAGTACCATCCATTGCAAACTCAATGACGGCTTGTGACTTACGAATGGCTTGAAGCTGACCATCAAAATCAGCAGCAGTGGCCTTTTGCTCGGTAATGTCCGTTGCGAACTTAACGACTTTTATCGGCTTGCCTTGCTCGTCTAAAATTGGGTTGTAGGTGGCACTAATCCAGATTGCTTTGCCACCTTTGCCGAAACGGTGAAACTCTCCGGCTTCAAATTGGCCCTGTTTTAAACGCTGCCAGAATGCTTTGTATTCACTGCTTTGCGCGTAAAAGCTGTCGACGAACATGCTGTGATGCTTGCCAATGATTTCTTCTTTCTTGTAGCCCATAACAGACAGGAAGTTTTCATTTGCTTTTAAAATATTACCTTGCAAATCAAACTCGATAACAGCTTGCGAGCGATTGATGGCTTTGAGTTGTCCGGCAAAGTCGAAAGACGCCAGTTTTGCTTGAGTAATATCGGAGGCATATTTGACGATTTTGTCCAACTGGCCATTTTCGTCATAGATGGGGGTATATGTTGCTTGGATCCATAGAGTGTTTCCTGATTTGGTTAGACGTTTAAACTCACCTGATTGATGTTTACCTTGTCGTAAAGCGTGCCAAAAGTCTTGATATTCGCTGCTCTCAGCTTCTTCTTGTGCCACAAAGAGTCGATGGTGTTGACCTTGTATTTCACTTAATGTGTAGCCAACCGCATTTAAAAATAGCCTGTTTGCAGTCTTTACGTTGCCGTAAGGGTCAAACTCAATAACGGCTTGAGTTTGTTTGATGGCATCAACTTGCCCTTGAAAGTCAGCGGCTTTTGATTTTTGTGCGGTGATATCTGAGGCATATTTTACGACTTTAATAGGTCTATTGTGTTCATCAAAAATAGGGTTATAAGTGGCTTGGATCCATATCGTTTTACCTGATTTTGTTTGCCTTGCGAATTCACCTTCAAAAAATTCGCCATTATTTAAGCGTTGCCAAAATGCTTGATATTCCTCACTGGCTGCGTAGTCATCCTTAACAAACAGACTGTGATGCTTGTCTTGTATTTCTTCTAAGCTGTATCCCATAACGGACAAAAAGTTGTCATTCGCGCTCAGCACTTTACCGTGCATGTCAAACTCAATAATCGCAAAGGACGCTGATAAAGCTTGTAAATTTGCACTCATGTTGGCAATGTTGGTGAGGTAATGACCGATGTCATTCGCAATAACTAAAATTCTGCCTTCTTGAGTGCGTGACAGCTCAAGTAATAACTTCTTCGGTTTGTTGTCATTCGCTGTATTGAGAGAGAGCTCAACCTTTGCATGTGCTTGGTGCTCAAGTTTAGCGAGTCCACGCTTAAGTACGGCGGCATCGGTTGAGGTGTGACATATAAAAGCGAGTGACTTCAGCTCGTGGGTAACTGGGTATCCGAGTAAACGGTTAAAGGCCGAACTTACCTGAAAAATATCTGTTTGATAATCCACTTCTAAGTAAGGGGTTGTTGCCTTAAAGTGTTGAAATAGCGCTGTATCTTGTCCATCTTGCTTTTTTGCTTTTCCCAAGCCGAACGTAATCATATATAAGCCACCCGTAGCGGTAAATTTTAACAATATTAACTATAGTAAAGTTGCTTAGGTCCGCCACAAAATAGCCGCAAAACAAGCATATAATCGTGTGACTTAAAGCAAATTACCATCACGGATAATAAGGGTATAGCCGTAACTCAAATGTCTTGGTAAAATCTTCGCCAATTTTTATAAAAACGAGCATTAAGATGGGCAGAGCATTTGAAGTCCGCAAAAACGCCATGGCAAAAACGGCGGCGGCAAAAACAAAAGTAAACTCAAAATACGGAAAAGAGATTTACGTTGTTGCTAAAAATGGCGGCGCAGATCCTGAAACGAACTTGTCACTACGTCGTTTAATCGACAAGGCAAAGAAAGATCAAGTTCCTGCACACGTTATTGATAAAGCAATCGAAAAAGCGGCAGGCGGTGCAGGTGAAGATTACACGCCAGCGCGTTACGAGGGTTACGGTCCAGGCAACAGCATGATCATCGTTGACTGTTTAACAGACAACATGAACCGTACTATCAAAGATGTTCGCTTACCGTTTACCAAAACTGGTTCAAACTTAGGTAACCCAGGTTGTGTGGCGCATATGTTTGACCACTTTGCAATCTTAGGATTTGCAGGTGATGACGACGAGTCAGTTTTGGAAGCGCTAATGATGGCTGATGTTGATGTTACTGACGTAGAAGTTGAAGACGGCCAAGTTTCTGTTTTCGCCCCTCACACTGAATACTTCAAAGCGAAAACTGCACTGACAGAAGCGTTTGAGGGGATCACGTTTGAGGTAGACGAAATCACTTGGGTGCCGCAAACTCACGTAGAAATCGAAGATCCAGAAGCAATCGAGACATTCGAAAAGCTAATCAATATGCTTGAAGATGTGGATGACGTACAAAACGTTTACCACAATGCGATTGTCAAAAGATAAGCCGCTTATCGATATAGCGCGGCACATTGCGCAAATAGTTAAGGCCGACATCGTTCGGCCTTTTTATTGCCTATGCTTTACACCTCGCAACATTAGTTTTTATCATGGCAACAGGAAACAATAATAGTAGCGTTTGCGAGCCAATATAGATGACCCAATTAATGTGCCTTGCAATGGGAAAGTAGCCATCCCCTTGGTTTGCGAACAGCCAAAATTGACCGATAATAGCATCCGCTAGCATGGCTAGGATAAAGCCGCTGGCAACTGCGTAGTTGGTTTTTTCGTTGAGTTTAAGGTTTTGAAAAATAAGCCAAAAACCAATAACACCGAGCAAGGTCACTAATAAGCTATAACTTGCGCTCAACAGCAGGGAGTATTGGCTTATGGTGGGTAGGTACATCATTTTATAGCTAAGCGACGATAACGTAATAGACACCACAACCAACACGGTCGCGGTTGCTAATGTTAATGCAAATTCTCGTCGTAAAAATCGAATAAGCAGTCCAAGTAAAAGCCCATAGCCAAGGGCAAAAAACCAAATAGAGTCGATCAAGTAGTCATGCCTTATGGTTTGATCTTGGCGATGATAAAGCTCAAAGAAATTGAAGTTGACGATATCTCCGCAAGTACATAAGAGCAGGGCTATCCAACAGAGTTTTATGTCTTTGTGTAAAGTACTGGGACTAGCAGCCAAGCTTGTTTGGCGAACATGCCACCCTAATCGCAGCACAAGAAGTAGTGCGGCTGATGGTAAAATCCATTGAAATAAGGCTTGGTGACTTTGCCAAAGTGGGCTGCTGCCAAGCAATGACGTAACCGTTGCAATGCCAAGTAAAAGCAATGTGATAGGTTTATAGTGGACGGTTTGCAGTATATTATTCACGGTCATTCCTTGTTGGCAATCATGGCAAGCTGTTTGGGGGCTTGTTTCTGCCACCTTAAGCAAAGTGTAATAATTATCCGCGTAATTGCCTCTTGCTGTATCAATTTACAGTACAATCATTTACAGTATTTGTCTTGCAGATCTATTACATTGCTACTTTTTATAAGGGTAACTCGTTCATGTCTAATCTTAAACTCAATATAGCGCTTTCATGCTCAGTTCTTGCATTGGCTTTTTCTGGGTTTAATGTCATTCAAACCAAATTAGCAACCTCTCCTGTGGCAACGCACGTGTATCAGAGTCCTACTCAACAGCCTCACTATAATGCAACTCAGTATACGCAGGGCACTCAGATTTCAACTGACGAGTCTGAACAAATTGCTCAGTTAATGGCTCGGATCAATAAACTTGAAACGAGGTTACAGGCGTTGTCGATGGAAAAGTCAGATTTACTCTCTGAGCAGGCGCCGGATGAGTTTGAGTCTTTAATCTTCTCTTTGATAGAAAAGCGTGAACAGCAGAAAATCGACGAGATGAAAGCAGAAAACCCCATTTATGGCTTTTATGAAGACTTACCCGAAGACTACGAAATGCGGATCAAAACTGATCCTGAGTACGCAAGTCAAATCAGCAACGACTTAAAACAGAAAATTCTAAATAACAGTTTGCCGGCGGCAGAACGTTTAGCGGCAATGAGTCAGCTGCAAATGAACATGTTTATGCTAAATCGCAATGAATTAGAGCAATATGATTATCAAGCAGTAGAATCTATCCTCAATATGACGCATAACATGAGTGATGAAAAGTTGAGGCTACAGGCGCTTGAGCTCGTGTCGCGTACACCTATCGTTGATGAGCGTTTGTCACAGTCATTCGTGAAAATGCTAGAGCAAGAGCCTAATGATTACGTGAAAAGTCTCGCTGCAGAAGGGTTGATGTCACAGTACTTTCAATCAGGCGCCGATCCAAAGCAGCAGCAAAGGATCGCACAAGATTTGCTGTCTCTCTACGAAAATGCATCGGATCCTAAGGTTAAAGCCATCCTCAAAAACTTGATGGGCGATGAGCGTATGCTAGAAGAGCTAAAGCGCCAGTCTAATGGCTGACGTACATGGAGTTAAAACTTGGAAAATAAGCAGTTAGATATCGAATACGAAGTAATCAAGGAACATATCAATGAGTTTCCGACCCCCATCACGTTTAAACAAGGTGCGAGATTGACCGTTGGTGAAGAATATGAGGGCGAGGAGGGGTGGGACAATTGGTATTTCTGTGAAACTGAGGAGCAAGTGTCTGGTTGGGTACCTGCTCAAGTGCTTTGCTTAGTCAATCCCAAACAAGGTGTTGCATTAATGGACTATACCGCTCAGGAACTATCGGTAGTTCAAGGTGAACACCTGTTGGGGCATAACCAACTCAATGGTTGGGTGTGGTGCTCAAGTAAAAAGTCAGAGCTGCAAGGTTGGGTACCGTTTCGTAATCTAACACCAATCTAGCGGATGTTGCTTTTTAGCAACACTCCTCTCTTTTCTCTACTACTTTTTTAAAATACTTGTGTTTTTCGTCAGTTTTCCGCCCACGCTGTCACTTTTATAGCCATTACTTTAAGATGGGTTTTAGTTTTAATTTATTGATTTTTAAGTTGTTTTGTTTGTTTCCTGGTTTCTTAGAAACTATAAGAAAAAATTTTCGATATTTTTATAAAAATTTTTTCTGGCGGTTCTGCTCAATACCGAATGTGAATGATTGACGCATGAAACTTAACCGCTTTGAGCTGCACTTACATCCTAATTTTTTAAGGTGTTGCTTTTATGCGACAGTTTAACTTATTGAAAATAAATAAGTTTTAATTTTATCTCGACATCTCCTGTTGCTAAATGGCAACAATCTCACTGAATCCATCCTTAATGAAAATTCATCTTTGTTTTTAACTTGTTGATTTTTATATTCTTTTAAACTTTGGCATCAAAGTTGGAATAGTTATCTCGAAAGCAAAAAACATTCGCTTCAACACTAACCAACGTAGAGAAGCAGAAACGACAAGTTTAGAAATATGAGAGGAACTGATTATGAAAACTTTAGCAATCGCACTATCAGCAGCTGTACTTTCTTTCGCATCAGTAGGTGCTCACGCAAACTCTGAGTTTGATAAATACGATGTTGATGGAGATGGTTACATCTCACTAGGCGAATCAAAAGCAAATCCAAATTTGATGGCGCAGTTTAAAGACCTTGACGCCGACCAAGACGGCCAATTAAGCCAGTCTGAGTTTGATAACTTTGAAGGCTAGTCACAAGCCGACGACATAATAGCAGAGTTTAAAATATACCCCAATTTAAGGAAAAGATTATGAAAAACGTATTAGCAGCACTATCAATCGCAGGTTTATCAATGGTTTCAGCATCAGCACTAGCTGGTGGCGATTTTGAAAAATTGGATACTGATGGCAACGGTTCAATCAGTGTAGCAGAAGCAAGTGTGAGCGCTTCATTAACTGAGCAGTTTGCAGATCTAGACACTAACGCAGATGGTGAGCTAAGTAAGTCTGAATACGCAAATTACGAAGGCTAATTTAGCACTGAGTTTAACAATGGGTTAGGCCACGTGCCTGACTCAAAAAATAACACAATTGAAGGATTAGATTATGAAAAACGTACTAGCAGCACTATCTATCGCAGGTCTATCAATGGTTTCAGCATCAGCACTCGCTGGTGGCGATTTTGAAAAACTAGATACTGATGGCAACGGTTCAATCAGTGTAACTGAAGCAAGCGTAAGCACTTC
>NZ_JAKKCW010000014.1:0-120262 GCF_021728455.1 Pseudoalteromonas sp. L23
GTTGTAGCAACAATCGAAGAGTAATCTTCGTAGCAGCGATTTTATATCGCGACCAGCAAAAAAGGTCGTTCTCTGATAAAGAGTACGGCCTTTTTTAATGCCTTGTAGATGCGATTTTATATCGCGATTTCAAAGAAAGAATTTTTGTGGTGGGAGCGAGTTTACCTCGCGATAAACTCTTTGTCGTAGCAGCGATTTTATATCGCGATCAATGAAAGGGTCATTCTCAAATAAGAAATACAGATTTCTTAATACCTCGTAGCAGCGATTTTAGATCGCGACCTGCGAACAGGGTCATTCTCCTATAAAAGCATCATTTCTGTCATTGTGATGTTTATAACGAACAACTCGATAATGTTCTTATATTTGCTTTCGATAGCTTAAAATCCATATTCTCACCATTTAATCTCCCTATTCTATATGCTGATATCCTGCCACCAGTCACGTAAAAATTTGGTTAATTGCGTAAAGGTGTGCACAATAAGCCCATATAAAACCTAAAATTAGGGAGTGTAAAGATGTTAGGTCTTTCGGCTCGAACAATTTCCGCTGTGCTCAGCATTACAATGTCGCTATGTACTTTTGCAAGTTTTGCTAATGTAGATAAAGACAGATCCTATATTTTGGCAACAGCCTCATCTGGCGGCACTTTTTATCCAGTAGGTGTCGCGATTGCGACACTAACTAAGCTAAAAGTCACACCGCAGCATGGCATGAGTGTCTCGGCCATTACCTCTGCTGGTTCTGGTGATAACCCTAAACTCATGCGCAATAAAGAAGCTGAACTGGCTATTCTACAGGGTCTTTACGGTGCGTGGGCGACGCAGGGGACGGGGGCAATGGCACCCGTTGGCAAACAAGATTATTTGCGTTCTGTGACTATGCTGTGGCAAAACGTAGAGCACTTTGTCATTGCTAAGAAGTATGCCAAAACGGGCAACGTCTCAGATTTGAAAAACCTATATTCACAAGGGTTTGGTATTGGTAAGCGTAATTCTGGAACGGAAGGTTCTGGGAAGCACATCATGGCTGCACTGGGCGTTGATAGTGACAAATTCACTTTGGTGCATAAAGGTTACGCGGGCTCTTCTAGCGCTCTACAAAATGGTCAGATTGCGGGAATGAATATTCCAGCAGGAGTGCCTGTCAGCGCTATTACAAGTGCTTATGCAGCCGATGCCAATGGTATCACGGTGCTGGATTTTACTGATGAGCAGCTAAATAAAGTCAACGCTGAGGTAGAACTATGGTCACGCTTCGAGATCCCAGCTAACACTTACCCCGGCCAAACTAACGCAATCAAAACGATTGCGCAGCCAAACTTTCTTGCTGCACATAAAGACATGAGTGAGGAAGATGTATATCTACTCACCAAGGCAATTTATGAAAATTTAGTCTTTCTTCAAACCATCCATAAAGCGACTAAAGCCATGGCGATAGAAAAGGCACTCATGGGACTGCCTGCTAAGCTACATCCCGGCGCGCTGAAGTATTATAAAGAAATAGGTATTGCCGTACCTGCTCATCTGCAGTAACGCCGCCAACTAAGTAAAACGGGATAGTATCTATCAATGAGTAATAGTAGCAATGAGCAAAGCACATTAGCAGCACCAACAGCAGATCGTGAGCGGATCGCTTTTTATTTAGCGATACTCACGAGTCTGTTGCACCTCTATTTTAACTTGGTCGCCACTTGGCCGGATAACTATATTTCAGCCATTCATTTCATGCTATTTGGTAGCATTATCTTGCTCACCTTGCCACTTAGAGTTGGTAAATTAGCAGTGCTTTCTAGCGTTATTGATATCGGGCTGTTTATCGGTTTAATCGTGAGCTGTGGCTATCTTGTTCTGTACAGTGATGCGCTGGCTGCGCGTAATTATGAATTTGCTACGGCTGACTGGATAGCTTCTTTCACCGCTGTACTCCTCGCGCTTGAGTTGGTCCGGCGCTGTATGGGCTGGTTTATCCCGATGATGATCCTACTGGCGATGAGTTATGTACTGTTTTTGGGACAGTATATTGATGGCGTGTTTCATTTCGCTGGTTTAAGTGCAGAAACTATTTTGTTTCGCAATTACTTTGATGACGGCTTGTTTGGACCTATTGCTAAAATCTCTTGGACGTTTGTTTTTATGTTTATCTTGTTTGGCGCATTTCTAGTCCAAGCAGGAACTGGGGATTTTATCATTCGCTTTGCCAATGCGCTTGTTGGTCGCATGGTTGGCGGACAAGGGCTTGTTGCTGTCGTGAGCTCGGGTATGATGGGCTCCGTATCGGGCTCTGCTATCGCGAATACAGCGGCGACTGGGGTGATCACCATTCCATTAATGAAGAAAGCTGGCTTTCCTGCAAAGTTTGCGGCAGCAGTTGAAGCGGGAGCATCGACGGGAGGTCAGCTGATCCCGCCGATTATGGGGGCTGGTGTATTTGTGATGGCCTCCTATACTCAAATTCCTTATCTTACGATAATTGCGGCGGCCTTTGTTCCCGCACTGCTTTATTTCGCATCTATCGCCATCTTTGTACGTATTCAAGCTACACGTTTGAATATCCAGCCAGCATTAGAGTCAGGGCAATTGAGTGCTTGGCAAGAGCTGAAGTCCGGTTGGCATCATTTATTACCTATCGTGTTGCTCGTAACATTGATGATTTATGGCTTTACGCCAACTTATGCAGTCAGCATTGCGACGCTCAGTGTGTGTCTGTTTTCTTTGTTTTCACCTGCGCCGATGAGGTGGTCAAAGATTTTGGCTGCGCTTGCAAATGCAACTGAAAACAGCGCCAAGACAGCAATATTATTGGTGGCCATTGGCATGCTGGTTAATTGTATTTCGATCAGCTCATTAGGGGTTACTTTTTCTCTAATGATAAATGAATGGGCGGGAGCAAGCTTGATACTGTTGTTGGTATTGATTGCACTGGCCTCGTTAATTATCGGTATGGGACTGCCCGTGACGGCATCATATATTGTGTTGGCAACGCTTTCTGCACCGGCTTTGTATGGCTTGATCAGCCAGTCTGCACTGGTAGAGATCATAGTAAATGGTCAACTCAATGACACTGCGACGATGATGATGAGTATGATGGCGCCAGCACTAGGTGAGATATACAACCAGCCAAATATTACCACGGCTCAAGTGTTTACTATTTTGGCAAGCTTGCCGCCAGAGGCTATTGATATTATTCGCAGTAGCCAATTTGATACCACGCATTTAGCCATGATGTTACTCTCTGCCCATATGATTATTTTTTGGTTATCGCAAGATAGCAATGTGACACCGCCAGTATGTTTGGTCGCTTTTACCGCTGCGGGAATTGCCAAAACACCGCCGATGGCAACAGGTATAGAAGCATGGAAAACGGCCAAAGCATTATACATCGTTCCTTTACTGTTTGCTTATACGCCGTTTATTGGAGGGAGTAACTTTGAGATCATGCAGGTTTTTTTCACCGCGCTTATAGGGATGTACGCTTTGGTAGCAGCGATATACGGTTATGCAGAGGCGAAGCTCAATAAGCCAATTAGGATGGTGCTAGCGCTTTTAGGTATCGCTTTAGTTTGGCCGCATCAAATGATCTCTGTAGATATAGCGGCGGCACTATGTGTTATTGCTGTTGTTATAAAGCAAGTAGTAGATAATCGTCTAACTTAAGCTTTGCTATGCACCATAAAGTAGGCCCCTAAATTGGGGCCTTATGATATTAGACGATATGCTGAATAGACTGATGTATTCGAGCAGGTAGCAGGGTTTTTAAGTACTGCTCTAAAGTATGTAGTGATTCTGTGCCGCGAATGCCCACGGCTTCATCTTGTTCTATAAAGCCTTGCTCTTTTAGACTAGTAACAAACGCACTGAGCACTTTTTTATCAAAAAACTCTGGGCTTTTGATACCGTGTAAAGTTCCTAGTCGGTCGGCAAGAAGTGCACTTTCTTTTTCAAGCTCGCTACGACTTAATCCTTGATGACGCTTAACGAGGTTAATCGTGATTGCATAGCGTTCAAGCGTTAAGTGGATCACTTTACCTAGCATTTCTAATTGTGCCAATGCGCTACCATCTTTGTTAACTGAGGCAAGGTGACCATCAAAGGTGATCAGATCCTTAGCCGCAAAGTATTCAAAAATGGACTCTATATATCCTGTCTTAAGGTCTGTTAAGAACCACTCTTTTGCAAACAAGGGATACAACAGCGCTACCTCTTTGCGGCACTCATCAACAGTCAAGCTGTAGCGATTGAAGAGCTGCTGAGCGATTAAGCTTGGTACGGCAAACAGGTGCAGAATATTGTTACGGTAATAATTAAGCAGAGCGCGTTCTTTTTCCTTAACACTAATGATGCTGCCAAAACTGTCTTCAATAATATCGAACTTATCAAGCTTAAGCGCATGATCGAGTAGGCCCTCAGGACTCGAATCTGGCACCGTCGCATTGTCGTGATAAGGTGCATGTCTGTGTAGTCCAAGATACAAATCGAGCTGTTGTAGCAGTTGTGATTTAGGCAATGCAAATTGCTCGTTACTCAGCAAAATTGTCGCAAGCAAATTAACTGAGTTCAGTGCTGCTGAGTTATTTATCTCAGTCATGATGACATCAGCGAGATCGGCAACTTGCTTGTTCAGCCAAGCTGGCTTTTGAGTTTCGGTGGGGTGGATAGAATCACGCCAATCTGGTTGATGTTCATTTAAAAATTGGTTGACTGATATCGGATCGCCAAAATTTAAATACCCTCTACCATAGTTTTTAAGGTTCTTAATCGCCTTAAAAATACCAAAGATAGACTCATTTTTCTTACTGTTGCCAGCCAGCTCTTTGAGGTAGGTGTTGATCTCCATAACATGTTCGTAGCCGAGATAAACGGGCACTAATGATATAGGTCTATCAATGCCGCGAAGCATAGATTGCAGTGTCATTGCCAGCATCCCCGTTTTTGGTGGTAGTAGACGACCTGTACGACTGCGGCCGCCTTCGGTATAAAACTTAACGGAATACCCTTTGATAAATAACTGACTTAAATATTCCTTGAATACCGCGGAATAGAGTTTGTTGCCCGAAAAAGAGCGGCGAATAAAGAAGGCACCACTACGACGGAAAATCGGGCCCGCAGGGAAAAAGTTGAGATTAACGCCAGCTGCGATATGCGGTGGTACTAAACCCTGATGGTAAATCACATAAGTTAGAAGCAAGTAATCCATATGGCTACGATGACATGGCACGTAAATGATCTCGTGTCCTTTGTCCGCAAGTGCTTGTACTTTGTCTGAGTTATTAACTTCAATACCATTATAAAGCTTGTTCCACAGCCAAGTGAGGGCCCTGTCAGCTACGCGCACCATGGCGTCTGAATAGTTTGCGGCTATTTCGTCTAATAATCTAAGTGCTTGTAATCTCGCTTCTTCCTGACTTAGACCTTTTGCCTTTGCTTCTTCTGCAATGGCCTTTTTAATGCTTTGCGACGCTAAGATAGAATTAAATAGCTGCTCACGTGATGGTAATTTGGGGCCGGTAGCAGCCAACTTTTGACGACGGAAGTGCACGCGTGCAACGCGCAGCAGCTTATGTGGCAGCTCCTCAACGTCTGCTTTATCGTTTAACAATTGGTTGAGTTCAATCGGGCGGGAAAATCGAACAAAGTTATCCCTGCCTGAAAACAAGATCACAAAGCATTTGCGTAGCCAGCTCGGTGTTAATGAGTTGGATAATAAGGTTCCCACACCAGGCTTTTCTTTACCTGGATTACGACCCCACAATATAGTGACTGGAATAACTTGCGCATCGGTATTGTCGTTATCTTTTAAGGCTTCAAAAATCGCTTTGCTATGTTCAAGCGCATCACTTGGTTTATGACTATTACCAAAGACACTTGGCGGAGTCTGGATCCCAACAAAACGATTGAGCTCTTTATTGCCAATTCGCGCTTTTTGAGACGGCCTTGGTAAACCAAGCTTTTTACACATAACGTCTAGCGCGACCATGTCTGATACCGAGTCGAGTCTCGCTACATAAAATGTGGGAATGCTGGGATCTAGCTCGTAATCCTCAATGGGATGCTCTGGCAATACTTTACTTTTAACAAAAAGCCAGTTGCTACAGCGAGCGATGGTTGTTAGCAAATAAGAAAAAATCTGCATGGGAATACCGAACAATTATCATTAACCATAGAATACCAAGATTTAACTGGACTGACCATTTTCAAAGGTGTCATCCATGTTTTCCTGCCGCAATATATCTATGGAAGATTAACAGAAGCAAATGCTTGAGTAGAGTGAATTTTGCTCTAAGTGCTTTTTGTGAGTGAAATATTGTGTATGTTCAATGCGCTTTATCTGCGCGACAGCGCCTACGGATCCGAGCGATGATAAAATTACTTTGTATTAGTTGTTGCATTTATCACCAATATCACTATAATATGCAGACTTTCTTGACCATAGTGTCTAGGAAAGTAAATGAAAGGTCTGGATTTCAGGCCCTATGAACAGGAACTCCAATTGTGAGTTCAACGGTAGAAATAAATTAACAACCGACTTCTCAGGAATAATTGAGTTAGTCTCGGTCGTTTTTTTATGCTCTTTTTAAATGCTCTTTTTATTTTGAGGTTTAAGAATGTCAAATCAACGCATTCGTATTCGCCTAAAAGCTTTTGACCACCGTTTGATTGACCAATCAACGGCGGAAATCGTGGAAACAGCGAAGCGCACTGGTGCACAGGTTCGTGGTCCAATCCCACTACCTACGCGCAAAGAACGTTTCACAGTATTGATCTCTCCGCACGTAAACAAAGACGCGCGTGATCAGTATGAAATCCGCACCCACAAACGTCTGATCGACATCGTAGAACCAACTGACAAGACTGTAGACGCTCTAATGCGCCTAGACCTTGCTGCTGGTGTTGATGTTCAAATCAGCCTGGGTTAATCGGAAGATTAGAGAGGTTTTAGGAAAATGGCATTAGGTCTAGTCGGTCGTAAAGTGGGTATGACACGTATCTTCACTGAAGATGGTGTATCTATCCCTGTGACAGTTATCGAAGCGACTCCTAACCGTGTTACGCAGATCAAATCTGACGCAACTGACGGTTATAACGCGCTTCAAGTTACTGCAGGCGAGAAAAAAGCAAGCCGTGTAAACAAACCAGCAGCGGGTCACTTCGCTAAAGCTGGCGTTGAAGCGGGTCGCGGCCTGTGGGAATTCCGTCTTAACGGCGGTGAAGGTGAATTTGAAGTAGGTTCAGAGCTAACTGTTGAACTTTTCACAGAAGTGAAAAAAGTAGACGTTACTGGTACTTCAAAAGGTAAAGGTTTCCAAGGTGGTGTTAAGCGCTGGAACTTCAGCATGCAAGACGCAACTCACGGTAACTCTCTATCTCACCGTGCTCCTGGTTCAATCGGTCAAAACCAGTCTCCTGGTAAAGTTTTCAAAGGTAAGAAAATGGCCGGTCAAATGGGTAATGTTCGTTCAACGACACAGAACCTTGAACTAGTACGTGTTGACGCAGAGCGTAACTTGCTTTTAGTTAAAGGTGCAGTACCTGGCGCTATCGGCGGTGACGTTATCGTTAAACCAGCTGTTAAAGCATAAGTCCTGGAGATTTAGTGATGGAATTAGCAATTAAAGGCGCTGGCGCGCTTGAAGTTTCCGAAGCTACTTTTGGACGTGAGTTTAACGAAGCATTAGTACACCAAGTAGTTGTTGCTTATGCAGCAGGTGCTCGTCAAGGTACTAAAGCTCAACTGACACGTTCTGAAGTACGCGGTGGTGGTAAGAAACCATTCCGCCAAAAAGGTACTGGCCGTGCACGTGCTGGTACAATCCGCAGCCCAATCTGGCGCAGCGGTGGTGTGAGCTTTGCAGCTAAGCCGCAAGATCACAGCCAAAAAGTTAACCGTAAAATGTATCGCGGTGCGATCAAGAGCATTCTTTCTGAGCTTGTTCGTCAAGATCGTCTAGTAGTTGTTGAAAACTTTGGTCTAGAAGCACCAAAGACTAAAGAACTAGTAGCTAAGCTTAAAGAACTTGAGCTTAAAGACGTACTAATCGTGACTGAAGAAGTAGATGAGAATCTATTCCTTTCTGCACGTAACCTGTACAAGGTTGACACGCGTGACGTAGCTGGCATCGACCCAGTAAGCCTAATCGCTTTCGATAAGGTTCTGATTACTGCTGCTGCTGTTAAGCAACTTGAGGAGGCGCTAGCATGATCCGTGAAGAACGTCTTTTAAAAGTAATCCTTGCTCCACACATCTCTGAGAAGAGCACTGTATCTGCTGAAGAAAACAACACTATCGTTTTCAAAGTAGCTAAAGATGCAAACAAAGCAGAAATCAAAGCTGCTATTGAAAAGCTTTTCGAAGTAGAAGTAACTGGTGTTCGCACTCTAAATGTTAAGGGTAAGACAAAGCGTACTGGTATGCGTTTTGGCCGTCGTAGCGATTGGAAAAAAGCATACGTTACTCTTAAAGAAGGTAGCGAGCTAGACTTTGTCGGCGGCGCCGAGTAATAAGGGGAGTTAGAATTATGGCACTTCAAAAGTGTAAACCAACTTCTGCGGGTCGTCGTCACGTCGTTAAAGTGGTTAACCCTGATCTACACAAGGGTAAGCCTTACGCTCCGCTATTAGAGAAAAACTCTAAATCAGGTGGTCGTAACAACAACGGTCGTATCACGGTTCGTCACATCGGTGGTGGTCATAAGCAGCACTACCGTGTAATCGACTTTACACGCACAAAAGATGGCATTCCAGCTAAAGTTGAGCGTCTAGAGTACGATCCAAACCGTAGCGCAAACATCGCTCTTGTATTATATGCAGACGGTGAGCGTCGTTACATTATTGCACCTAAGGGTCTTAAAGCAGGTGATGCAATCCAATCTGGTGTTGATGCACCAATCAAGGTTGGTAACACACTACCTATGCGTAATATCCCTGTAGGTTCTACTGTACACAACGTTGAACTTAAACCTGGCAAAGGTGCACAAATTGCACGTTCTGCTGGTGCTTACGTACAGATCCTTGCTCGTGAAGGTCAATACGTAACACTACGTCTTCGCTCTGGCGAAGTTCGTAAGGTTGAGTCTGATTGTCGTGCGACTCTTGGCGAAGTAGGTAACGCAGAACACATGCTACGTTCACTAGGTAAAGCTGGTGCAAATCGTTGGCGTGGTATCCGTCCTACAGTTCGTGGTGTTGCCATGAACCCGATTGACCACCCACACGGTGGTGGTGAAGGTCGTACTTCTGGTGGTCGTCACCCTGTATCTCCATGGGGCGTACCTACTAAAGGTTACAAGACTCGTAAGAACAAGCGTACTGATAAGTTTATCGTACGTCGTCGTACTAAATAATAGTTGAGGAATTGCCATGCCACGTTCTCTCAAGAAAGGTCCATTTATTGACCTACACTTGCTGAAGAAGGTAGAGAAAGCGTTGGAAAGCGGTGACAAGAAGCCAATTAAAACTTGGAGCCGTCGTTCAATGATCATACCTAACATGATCGGATTGACCATCGCTGTCCATAATGGTCGTCAGCACGTTCCTGTGTTCATCACAGACGAAATGATCGGTCACAAACTGGGTGAATTTGCACCTACACGTACTTACCGCGGTCACGCTGCGGATAAGAAAGCTAAGAAGCGTTAATCGGAGGGTATGATGGAAGCATTAGCTAAACACAAATTCGCCTCTGGTTCGGCGCAGAAAGCACGTCTAGTGGCAGATCAGATCCGTGGACTTCCGGTTGATCGCGCGCTAGAAATCCTGGCGTACAGCCCGAAGAAAGCGGCTGTATTAGTTAAGAAAGTACTTGAGTCTGCTATCGCGAACGCGGAGCACAACGAAGGTGCTGACATTGATGAGCTTAAAGTGGCTAAAGTATTTGTAGACGAAGGTCCTACAATGAAACGTATTATGCCACGTGCTAAAGGACGCGCAGACCGCATCCTTAAGCGTACAAGCCACATCACTGTTGTGGTATCGGATAGCTAGGAGATATAAGTAATGGGACAAAAAGTTCATCCTACTGGTATTCGCCTAGGTATCTCAAAGCCTTGGGTATCTACTTGGTACGCGAATACAAAAGATTTCTCTGAACAGCTTTTTGGCGATCACAAAGTACGTCAATACCTTACTAAGGAATTGAAAAGTGCTTCTGTAGCTAAGATCGTTATCGAGCGTCCAGCTAAATCAATCCGTGTAACAATTCACACAGCTCGTCCTGGTGTTGTTATCGGTAAAAAAGGTGAAGATGTTGAAAAGCTTCGCCAAGCTGTAACTAAGCTTGCTGGTGTACCTGCGCAAATCAACATCGCAGAAGTACGCAAGCCAGAGCTAGATGCACAATTAGTTGCTGACGGTATTTCTTCTCAGCTAGAGCGTCGTGTTATGTTCCGTCGTGCTATGAAGCGCGCAGTACAGAACGCAATGCGTCTAGGTGCTAAGGGTATCAAAGTTGAAGTAAGCGGCCGTCTAGGCGGTGCTGAAATCGCACGTTCTGAGTGGTACCGTGAAGGTCGTGTACCTCTACACACTCTACGTGCTGATATCGACTACGCAACTTCAGAAGCTTTGACCACTTACGGTATCATCGGTGTTAAGGTTTGGATCTTCAAAGGCGAAGTAATTGGTGGTCTTCCACTAGTTCAAGAGCAAGAGAAGCCAGCTAAACGTGCGCCGAAGAAAGCTAAAAAAAGTGCTAAGTAAGAGGTAGCGACTAATGTTACAGCCAAAACGTACAAAATTCCGTAAGGTACACAAAGGCCGCAACCGTGGTCTGGCTACCAGCGGTAACAAAGTTAGCTTCGGTTCTTTCGGCTTGAAAGCGACTGGCCGTGGCCGTATGACTGCTCGTCAAATCGAAGCAGCTCGTCGTGCTATGACACGTCACGTCAAGCGTCAAGGTAAAATCTGGATCCGTGTATTCCCAGATAAGCCAATTACAGAAAAACCGCTTGAAGTTCGTATGGGTAAAGGTAAAGGTTCTGTTGAATACTGGGTTGCTGAAATTCAGCCTGGTAAAGTTCTTTACGAAATGGAAGGTGTTTCTGAAGAGCTTGCTCGTGAAGCATTTAACCTTGCTTCTCGTAAACTACCATTCAAGACAACTTTCGTAACTCGGACGGTAATGTAATGAAAGCTAGCGAATTAAAAGACAAAAGCGTAGAAGAGCTAAATGCTGAACTTCTAGAGCTACTTCGTGAGCAGTTTAATCTGCGCATGCAAGCGAGCACTGGTCAGCTAGCTCAAACTCACGAACTGAGAAAAGTACGTCGCAACATTGCGCGTGTTAAAACGGTTATTAACCAGAAGGCAGGTGCATAATGAGCGATAAGATCCGTACTCTTCAAGGTCGTGTAGTAAGCGATAAAATGGACAAATCAATCGTTGTTGCTATCGAGCGTCAGGTTAAACACCCGATCTACGGTAAGTTCATCAAGCGTACAACTAAGTTGCACGCACACGATGAAAACAACACGGCACTAGCAGGTGACGTCGTGACTATTCGCGAATGTGCGCCAATCTCTAAGAAAAAATCTTGGACGCTAGTTGACGTGATTGAACGTCCTAAGAAAGCTTAATTTTAGTTTTTAACTAAATTAGACTTTTGATAAAGCCCCAGCATCAGCTGGGGCTTTTGCGTTTCTGGATAGCTCTTATAAGCAGCTATCGAGCACCAATTGTATTAGGTAAATGAGCAATTTGAAGCGGAGAAATAGCTTTAGTAGCTAGGCAAAAATTTTGCTATTTAGTTGTTCTAAATGAGAAATTTTTAACGACGCTAATATGGTATTTCACCCTTCAAATTGATTGGAGACTTAGTGCAATTGGTATAACCACCCGATCTACGGTACTCTTTATAGAAAGAAAGCATCAAGCGTACAACTAAGTTGCACGCACACGATGAAAACAACACAGCTACTCACAGGTGACGTCGTGACTATTCGCGAATGTGCGCCAATCTCTAAGAAAAAATCTTGGACGCTAGTTGACGTGATTGAACGTCCTAAGAAAGCTTAATTTTAGTTTTTAACTAAATTAGACTTTTATAAAGCCCCGGCATCTGCTGGGGCTTTTGCGTTTATGGATGTATGTTTGAGCGCAACGAAGATGGTTGGTTATTACCTCTATATACTTATTTGTTCCAGAGTAGATAGTTTTATCGCAGTGCTGGACGTAATACGCCGCTCCTTATTCAACAAGCCAATCATAAATATGGAGCATTAAAGGTCGTTACTTTACTTTGTTCGATTTTTAATCGGTACATTTCTTTACTAAATCAAAAAACACGACAATGATTATTGTATTAAATACAAGCTAATAGTTTTGGCATCTATGAATGCTGATAGGCTTATCTATAAATACAATGTCAGGTGCTTTTATGCTTTCTAAGTTAAGGTTAAGCCAACAATTATCTACTTCATTTGGAGTAATGATTGTACTTATGGTTGCACTCTCTAGCGTCGCTTATGTTGGATTGAATGGCGGTTATAGTAATTTTGTTGAGTATCGCTCTTTGGCAAGGGCTAGCAATCTAGCAAGTACATTAGAAGCGAATTTGCTCTCGCTTAGGATCAATGTGCTGAATTATTTGAAGCAGCAATCAAAAGACGATATTGAACAATTTGAACAGAAGGTAAGGCTTTTACATGATGAACTAGCGGAAGCCAAGGAGGCCCTTAGTCAAAAAGAAAGCAAGCAGCTTATTGAAAAAAGTGAAACAGCTTTGGTTACATATGAAACTGCTTTTAGGGAGATTATGGCACTTTATGGTCGTAGAAATACTGTGGTTCATGACGGGCTGGATAAAATAGGCCCTCAAATGCGCAAGAATATTTCGCAATTAATAGAATCTAGCATTGATATGAGTGACTTTGAAGGACTTGCCGCTGCTACACATATGCAGGAAAAGCTGCTGCTAGGAAGACTTTTCGTAACGAAATTCTTAGTGAGTAACCAGTTAAATGACTACAACAGAGCCATGGATGAACTAAAGCAAGAGAAGATGTTTCTAACTCAGTCTAAGTCTAGGTTTATGAATGAAAATGCAAAAAATTTACTGCTTGATATAGAACAATCAGGAGAACGCTACTTAGATGGAGTGAGAGAAGTACAAGATATTATCACAGAGAGAAATCGACTGATTACCGAAGTACTAAATATTAATGGTCAAAATATCGCAGAGCATTTGGCACGTGTGAAAGAATCGATCAAGGAAAGACAGGATGAATTAGGTCCCATAGCTCAAAGTGAGAGTAGGAAGACAGTAACAGTTATTATTGCAGTATCTGTTGTGGTAATTTTGTTAGGCTGCTTTTTAAGTTGGTATATCACACGACTAATCAAAGCCCCTATTGGTGGGGAGCCAAAAGAAATCGCAGAAGTGGCATCAAGGATAGCCAGTGGCGACCTCACAATACAGTTTGACAGGGGGGAATCGGTGAGCGGTATTTATTTGGCAATGCGTGATATGGCTGACAAACTAAAAGCCATCATTGCAGAAATTCAAAGCTCCACGCATGCATTATCTTCCTCGTCGGAAACTCTTAGTGCTATCACCTCCCAGTCTAAACAAGGAGCAGATAACCAAATGGAGCAACTCAGTCATAGTGCTGTTTCGATGAATGAAATGGCTGCTACGATTGCTGAGATAACCCAAAGTGCTCAACTCGCAGCGGATGCCGCGACCGATGCGGATTCTCAATCTAATTCAGGTGTTCAAGTTGTTGTTGCAACACAGCAAGCAATGGAAGGTCTAGTTGGTAAAATAGAAAATGTTAGCAAAACCATTGAGAATCTTGAACAAGAAACAGAGTCGGTAGGTTCTATTTTGGATGTTATCAGGGGTATCGCGGAGCAAACTAATTTGTTGGCGCTCAACGCAGCGATTGAAGCCGCAAGAGCAGGCGAACAAGGGCGAGGCTTTGCCGTAGTGGCTGACGAGGTGAGAAGCCTTGCGAGTCGCACCCAGAAGAGTACAGACGAAATTCAAGAGATGATCTCTAAATTGCAAAATGAAGCGAAGCGCTCCGTTGGCATGATGCGAGATAACGTTAAAGATGCTAAAGATACAGCAGACAAATCGGCGAAAACGGATGAAGTGTTACAAGCTATTTCTTCATCTGTGAGCACAATTAAAGATATGAATCTACAAATTGCCAGTGCTTCTGAGGAGCAAAACACGGTTACACAGCAGCTTTCGCAAAGTGTGACAGAAATCAGTGAAACTGCACAAGAGACTGCTACGGGAGCCGAGCGCGCGTCAGATGAAGCATTATCGCTGCTGTCTTTATCCCGCACACTCGATAAGTCGGTGAGCAGTTTTAGATTATAAGTACTGTTAGCAAATTCGGCTATAGTCTGGCTGACACATTAACGCCGGCAAGGTTTGGCAAGCTATATCAGAACCACACGTCCTTTCTCTAATCGAT
Source organism: Pseudoalteromonas sp. L23 (assembly GCF_021728455.1). Classification (NCBI taxonomy): domain Bacteria; kingdom Pseudomonadati; phylum Pseudomonadota; class Gammaproteobacteria; order Alteromonadales; family Pseudoalteromonadaceae; genus Pseudoalteromonas; species Pseudoalteromonas sp. L23. The sequence continues at coordinate 14,420 of NZ_JAKKCW010000014.1, forward strand.
GTGGTTGCTGGAGTTGGCCATGAACCCGTTCCACCATTTATCCGTGGAGTATGTTGAGGAGATAACTGCGTGTTAATGTCTGATAGGTTCTTAAGACGTTTTTTGTTTAACTTAAATTGCATTGTCAATTTCCTTTTCTGTTAACGTTAGGTAAATATTTTTGTTTTAAAAGTAATCATTAGTCAATTGCAAAAAATTCATAGGTCCGGAGGGGATAGCACTAAAGTGTGCTGTTTTTTTACAGTACAGCCGTTATGCTAGAGCAAACAATAAAAAATCATCACAGTTATGTTTTCTATCGGGCTGATCAGTCTTATTGCGCTGCTTTATTTAGCGCTTTTATTTACCATTGCATGGGGCGCAGATAGGGCGAGTACTAAATTTAGATCTTATCGTGCCAAGCAAGTTACCTATGCCTTGTCACTAGGGGTGTATTGCACCTCTTGGGCGTTTTTTGGTACTACCGCGCAAGCGGCAAATAATGGCTGGTGGCTTGCCCCAACTTATGTTGGCACGATTTTACTGTTTATATTTGGTTGGCAAGTCTACACACGAATTGCCGAAATATGCCGCCAGCAGCAGCTCACTTCCATGGCGGACTTTATTGCCACTCGTTACGGTAATTCTTCTAGTTTGTCTGGACTCATTTCTCTGATCTCTGTTATTGCGGTTGTGCCCTATATTGCACTTCAGCTTAATGCCACCAGCGCCAGTATCGGTATGCTAACAAGCGACACCCAGCGGGTGAGTGTCACGTTTTGGCAGGATAGTACTTTTTATATCACCTTGCTGTTAGCTTTGTTTGCCATTTTGTTTGGCACACGTAGGCTGAGACCGAGTGAGCATAACCCAGGGTTGATGACTGCAATCGCCTTTGAGTCATTAGTTAAGTTGCTGGCGTTTATTGCCGTTGGTGTCTACGTCTGTTTTGTACTCTTCGAGTCGCCCACTCACTTATTTAGCCAGGCGGATCAGCAGGGAATTGCCAAGCAAATAGAGGCAACTGCTAGCCCAACCTATGTTTATTTAGTCCATGTTCTCTTAGGGATATTGGCAACGCTGTGTTTGCCGAGGCAGTTCCATACCTCTTTTATTGAATATGATGAACAAAACCAATTTAAGACCGCACGCTGGTTGTTTCCCGTTTATTTGTTGCTAATTAATTTGTTTATTTTGCCAATCGCCTACGCCGGACTGGTGTATTTTAATGGTCAAGATGTTGGCTACGATACGTTTGTGCTTGCCTTACCACTGGGATCTGATGCACCGTTAGTCGCTTTGATAGCCTTTTTAGGAGGGTTCTCTGCGGCAACGAGCATGGTGATAGTCTCAACCATCGTGCTATCTATTATGATCACCAATGACTTTATCAATCAATTTTTGTTGCGCCGCTCGCAGTTAAATTCGAGCCATCGGGGCTTATCTAAGTTTAATCTGCTCAATGCTCGACGGATGGTCATTGTTGGCATTTTATTACTGAGTTACGCCAGTCATCGCGTGCTGGCTGAGGGCAACACGTTGGCCAATATGGGGCTCATGTCATTTGCCTTGGTTGCGCAGTTTGCGCCCGCTATGGTGGTTGGTTTATGGTGGCGTGGGGCTTCATGCTTAGGCGCGCAATTGGGGATTGTGACGGGGTTTGCTATTTGGTTTTACACGCTGTTGTTACCGAGCCTCATTAGTGGCTTTAACTTCGAAAGTCACTGGTTGAGCGCGGGGCCTTTGAATATCACATGGTTAGCACCTTTAGACTTTTTGGGTCTGGGGTTAGACAGTACTAGCCAGTCCGTCCTGATCTCTTTAAGTGCAAATTTGTTGGTTTATTTGCTGGTGCCGTTTATTTCATCCGCACGTCTTGCTGAGCGCTTACAAAGCAATAAATTTGTAATGCCGTCCAAATCTGTACAGTCCGCTAACACGGTATTGAGTTACCAAGACTTGGCAACATTACTGCAGCGCTTTAGCGAGCAAGCGCGTGCGCAGCAGCTTGTTGAGCTTCATTTTCCTAAAGAACCTGCAAACTGGAAACTGCCAGCGCCATTGCAAGTTGAAAATATGATCGAACGGGAGATGTCGACGCTCGTTGGCGGGGCATCTGCGAAACTGATTTTAGATGTCGCCAAAGATGAAAAACGCCAGCCTTTAGAGCAAGTTGCAGAATTTGTCGATGAAGCGTCACAGGTGCTACGTTTTAATCGCGACTTACTGCAGTCGACGATAGAAAACGTCAGTCAGGGGATAAGTGTAGTAGATAGCCAACTGCAATTGGTCGCTTGGAACCAGCGCTACGCAGAAATGTTTAATTATCCAGACAATGCGCTGTTTATTGGTCGTCCTGTGGCTGAGCTTATTCGTTACAATGCGCAGCGTGGGCTATTTGGTGATGCTGATGTCGAGCAGCAAGTAGAGAAGCGTCTATCACATTTACGACGAGGCAATGCATATCGCTACCGCCGTGAGCACCACGATGGCCGAGTGTTTGAAATGCAAGGTAACCCATTGCCTGGCGGTGGATTTGTAACGACCTATACGGATATCACTGAGTTTGTAAAACAACAATCCTTACTAGAGCAAGTTAATGTGAACCTAGAAGAAACAGTCGCGGCAAGGACTAAAGAGTTGATAGATGCCAACCGAGCTTTATCTTCTGCTAAGCGCCAAGCAGAGCATGCAACGGAGAGTAAAACCCGCTTTTTCGCCGCAGCGAGTCATGATCTGTTACAGCCATTTAACGCAGCGAGCCTGTTTTGTTCATTGATGAGTGAAAAGGCCCAAGGGACCGACTTAGCTGAGCTTTCGCAAAGCATCAAAAGTTCATTGGCAAGTGCTGAAGAACTGTTGTCGAGCATTCTTGAGCTCACAAAGTTAGAGGCTGGGGCGTTTAAGGTTAATCGCTCGCGCTTTGCATTGTCGTCACTGCTGGAACCATTGGAAAATGAATATGGGGCGGTTGCGAAAGACAAAGGATTAGCGTTTGCAGTGCAGGTTTGTGATGTCATGCTCTACACCGATAAAGCACTGCTAAAAAGGGTATTGGGAAACTTACTGAGTAACGCTATCCGTTACACTGAGTCTGGTACGGTAAGACTTATTGCTGAATGTCAGGGGGAGAGTGTTTCTATCATTGTTGAAGACACAGGCGTGGGCATTGCAAAGCAAGATCAGGACGCCATATTTCAAGAGTTCAAACAGCTTCACAGTAAAGAGCTAGCGCAGGGGTTAGGACTTGGACTTGCGATCAGCAAACGAATTTGCGAAGTGTTGGAAATTCCCATCACCCTTGGGTCACAACTTAATAAAGGCACACAATTTACCTTAACACTGCCAAGTTTTGGAATGCAGACGGATCAAAAGACCGAAGTAACCGCTGACAAGCCCAGCGGTGATTCGCAATTATCGGGTCTATCTATTTGGTTGCTAGATAATGATGCCAACGCACTTAATGCATTATCTCAAGTATTACTAAGTTGGGGGTGCCAAGTAGCTGTGGCGCGAGATGAAGCAGAGCTTAGCGCGCTGCAAGCAACGAGTCGTGCAGATATGCTGATCGCGGATTATCAGCTTGATCATGGTGTCACGGGACTTGAGGTGATAGCAGCGCTTAAGCTTGATGATATGCCAATCATTATTAACACGGCTAACCACGACGAGGCTATTCGCGAGCGAGTGAGTGATGCAGGGATCCCATTACTCTATAAACCACTTAAAACGCCAGCCCTAAAGCGCATGATTAAGCGACTAATCTAGTTGTTTATGTGCTCGCTTCATCGTCGAGATGCACATCCGTAGCCAGCTGATTAAAGAGGATCCCAGCTTGGGTGCGGTTATACACATTGAGCTTTTTTAAAATAGCTGAAACATGCTGTTTGATGGTGGTCTCTTGAATCGACATTGCATACGCAATCTGCTTATTCAAAAGGCCGTCGGCAATCATGGTTAATACTCGATATTGCTGGGGAGTTAGCTTTTCTAAATTACGCGCAAATTGCGCTTGTTCGCTGTCATTTTCAGGCGCGATATCCACGATTTCGGGTAACCAAGTTTCTCCTTCAATAACGAGCTTGATGGCATCACTGATCACCTCTAGTGAGGAAGACTTGGGAATATAAGCGCTTGCCCCGAGGGCAATGCATTGGCTAATAACGGCTGCCGATTCGTTGGCTGAAACCATGATCACTAATATGTCTGGGTATTGATTTCTTAACCGGGCAAGACCTTCGAGACCTTTCGCGCCAGGAATAGATAAGTCCAAAAATACTAGCTCTGTTTCAGGATGCGCGAGCAACATCTCGAATAAGCTGTCTAAGGTACTGGCTTCTTTGATAGGGTCATGACCAATCGCTTGTGCAGCGGCTTGTTTGAGTGCGCTGCGAAATAATGGGTGGTCATCAGCGATAATTGCTTGCACCTGAGGCATCCTTAACTAACTCCTAGTATCCGTTGTTATAGGGTATTTCCAAAACTACATCAAGTGATTGAGATAGCGAGGCTCCCTTGCAGCCTCGCTTTCGGTGCTAAAAACGATAACCCACGGTAAGCGAAACGGTTCTTGGGTCGCCAAAGTAGCCTATCAAAGTATTATCACCACCAAGCCCCGGCGTGTACTTACTCACATTACTCGGATCGCTCGGGTCTGGTGTCACGAACTGATAGCCTCCTATCATATATTCTTTATCGGTCAGGTTTTTCCCATGAAGACCAACACGCCAATTGCCGTCTGTGCTATACCAATTAATACTCAGGTTGACTAAACCATAGCTATCCTGCGTCAGTAGGCTATCTTCCTCAAATAAGACATAATCACCACGATGGTAGTAGCTGGCATTGAATACCCAATCGCCAATATCACTGTAGAGTTTGTATGTCGCCCCAAGGTTAAAAGTTAAATCAGGGGTGTTAGAAATACTAAAGCGGTCTGATTTGTCAAATGTCGCGCCTGTGTCTGGGTTAGTGTCGAGTACCTCTTCGAAGTCGCTGTCTATATATCCTATTGCGGCGTCAAAACTCAGCGCCTCTGTAGCGACATAGCTCAGCTCGGCTTCAATACCATTTGCTGTAGACTTACCAATGTTGCCAAGTCGTTGGTTTAGATCGGCAGAAGTTGCACCGGGCAATACGGAAATATATTGGCGGTCTTTGTGATCTAACGTGAATAGCGTGATATTGGCTCTTAGATTATCGTTCCACTCGCTTTTCATTCCGATTTCGAATGAATCTACGATTTCAGGGTCTGCAGCAGGCTCTGCGGTGCTGGCTCTGGGGTTGAAGGTGCCGGATTTAAATCCTTGAGCATAGCTGGCAAAGAACATAATATCGCGGTTGTATTGATATTCCACTCCCACTCTTGGTGTAAACCGTGACCAATCTTCTTCATCGTCAAGCACTGACGGTACGAGTTCACCAGCAGGGCGTGTATAACCTGGGATCCAATTTGATTCGGGATACACGACATCAAAGACCAAACCATTGCTGACTTGTGCCTCTTTGCTGTCTTTAGTATAACGAGCGCCCAATGTGAGCGACCACTGCTCTGCTAAATCAATGGTGCCTTGAATGTACGCGGCTTTACTATTTGAGTTGTTACAACCACTGACTTCTCGCGTAAGACCAGGAGCGCCCAAGCTTTGTCCTAACACTTCCAAAATTGCTTGGAATTGACCGCATGATTCGCCATCGTAATAATATAGACCTGAGACAAATTTATAGCCGTTACCTGCATGGCTTAGCTGTATCTCATGCGTGGTTTGCTCGTCATCATAAATGGCGGGTACATCAAAGATCCGTAATGGCGTATTATCAAAGTCGATATTGGTCGGGGAGTAACTATCTCGGCTAGCACCGATGTATTTTATTGTGGTGGCGTCAGAAAGATCCCAGCGAGCGGTCAAACTATATCCCTCAAGCTCGACTTTATTCCAGGTTGGCATACTGGTGTAAGAATCAAATACGCTGTCGGGCACGGGGGCGTCAGTCAGTAAGCTCGGCAACAAGCGATAACCCCCTTTAGAGTTGGAGTCATCGTCGGTTTTATCCCATGCTAACCGGAAGAACAAATCGTCGCTTGGACGATATTCCAAAGTTAACCGCGCAGCTTGAATTTCTTTATTGTAGTTTTCCTTGTCTTGGCCGGGTAGCGTTGAAACCTTGAACTCGCCAAAACCATCTCGATTCAAAGTAGCAAAGCCATAACCTAGATAGAGCGTGTCTTCCACGAGCGGCAATTGACCTGTGATCTTAAGATCGCGTTGATTATAACTACCAACCGTTCCCTCCACGTTAAATGTCGCATCGCCAGACATTTCCTTAGTGACATATTTTATTGCACCACCAATGGTGTTTTTGCCATATAGCGTTCCTTGCGGTCCTCGTAGTACTTCAATCTGTTGTACATCAAGGAGGTCGAGTACGGCCCCTTGTGGCCTTGCTAAATAAATGTCATCGACGTAAATGCCGACACCAGGTTCATAACCCCATAATGGGTCTTGTTGCCCCACACCACGAATAAAGGCAGTGAGGGTAGAGTTAGTACCTCGACTAGCTTGAAGCGTGGTATTGGGTGAAAACTGCTGGACTTCAGAAAGTACCGAAATGCCATTTTCGAGTAGATCGGTTTCACCGATAGAAGTCACTGCAACTGGAACGGTTTGAAGGTTTTCTACCGTCTTACGCGCCGTGACTTCGATGCGTTCTAGCTTGCCTTCTGATTGTGTTGCTTGTTCTGCTGCCGCTGGGCTGACTTGAGTTGCGAGTGTAATAGCCAACGCGATAGCTGAATATCTAGGTTGGTAAATGTTCATCCTGTGATCCCTATTATTGTCATTTTGGGTGCTTGTTGTCACACCAAAGCATAGGAGAGTTGTAAAGTTTTTCTATTAGTACCTTAGTACTAATGCCTTGATACGCTAGGATTAACACGGGGTGTAGGGCTTCTATAACCTTAGTACTATGGTTTTTATTGCGCCTGCACGCCACACTGATATTCATCAACAGTATGCCCAACACATCAACTTATAACGGGCATTAATAACAATAAAAGGAAGCCCTTATGCTCAGTATGCTTGGACTGGCAGGAGGACTTGGCCTGCTTATTTGGCTAACTCTCCGTGGCGTAAACTTGTTTATCGCAGCTCCATTGTGCGCTTTATTGGTCGCATTAACGAGTGGCGTTGCACTATTTCCCACAGAAGCTGTAGAAAGCAGCTTTCTTACACTTTATATGGATGGCTTTGCTGGCTTTTTGAGTGCTTGGTTTTTCATGTTTTTGCTTGGCTCTTTGTTCGGTAAGTTCATGGAAGACAGTGGTGCTGCCGACAGCGTGGCACGTTATATTGTCGACAAGTTAGGTATGAAACATGCGGTATTAGCGGTGGTGATTGCCTGTGCGGTACTAACGTATGGCGGCGTCAGTGTTTTTATTGTCGCTTTCTCTGTCTACCCTATGGCGCTCAGCTTATTTAAAGATGCCAATTTACCAAGGCGCTTTATTCCCGCAACTCTGGCCTTCGGCTCGGTCACCTTCACCATGACTTCGGCAGGCTCCCCTGAAATTCAAAACTGGATCCCAATAAAATATTTAGGTACGTCGCCTTATGCGGCTTGGGAAGTCAGTCTAGTGGTTGCCACGTTTATGGCTATTACTGGCTATTGGTGGTTGAAAAAGATGATAGCCAAAGCGGTGGCAAATGGAGAGCACTTTGAGGCGAAAGAAGACGACCCTGAAATCCATGAACGTAACTATCCTCATCCAATCACTGGCGTACTACCTCTAATCGTGGTGTTGATCTTATCTTTTACACTTCATGATGTGTTGCAGCAAAGTGCACTCATTGTAGCTCTACTTGGTGGTGTACTCAGTATTGTCGCGATTAACTTTAAGCATTTTCACAACATGGGTGCTGCGATTAACTTAGGTACAACAGGTGCGCTAGTTGCTATCGGTAATACTAGTGCAGTGGTTGGTTTTGGTGCGGTAGCAAAAAACACCGAGGCATTTCAATTAGCGGTCGATATGATGACACAGATGCCCGGTAATGAGCTACTTGGCGCCGCTGTGGCGGTAAGTGTAATAGCCGGTTTAACTGGTTCGGCATCCGGTGGGCAAGCTATTGCGTTACCTTTAGTGGCACCGCACTACATTGATGCGGGTGTCAATCCAGAACAATTACATCGTGTTGTAGCTATTAGCTCAGGCGCTTTGGATACCTTACCGCACAACGGTTATGTGGTCACAACTATTCGCGCCATCTGTAAAGAAACACATCAACGAGCATATTGGTCCATGGCGGCGTTGACTGCGGTCGTGCCGCTGGTGGGCGTTGCCCTCGCATTAACCCTATTCATCTTATTTTAACGGAGAGATACAGCAATGAAGCGGATTTTCCTGTTACTTTTGTTCGTTGCCAGCAATATTGTCTATGGCAGTGAGACAAACAAACCTATGCTGGTTGAAAAGCGGTCATTTACACTCGCGCATTTTACTACGGAGTCTGGAGTCAGCATTCCTGACGTTAAGGTCGGCTGGGAAAGCTATGGCAAATTAAATGCCGACAAAAGCAATGCAATTTTGATCACGCATTTCTTTTCTGGCACATCTCACGCTGCGGGTAAGTATCGAGAGTCTGACGTATTGGCAGGTTACTGGGATGCCATTATCGGCCCGGGTAAAGCGATAGATACTAACAAGTACTTTGTGATAAGCGCAGATACTTTGGTCAATGCAAACTGGCATAGTAAAGATGTGATCACGACGGGCCCGGCGTCTATTAATCCGAAAACAGGCAAACCTTACGGCTTGGATTTTCCCGTGGTGACTATCGGTGATTTTGTTGAAGTGCAAAAGCAACTACTGGATAGCTTAGGTATCGACAAACTACATGCGGTGATGGGCGCGTCTATGGGGTCTTTCCAAGCGTTAGAATGGTCGGTGCGCTATCCCGAAAAAGTGTCACGTTTAATTCATGTGATTGGCGCGGCAAAGATGGATGCTTGGACCGTTGCGGCGTTAGAGAAATGGGCTTTACCTATCCGACTTGATCCAAATTGGCAGGGCGGGGACTACTACGACGGGGAAAGGCCGCTTGCTGGACTCACGGCCACGATGCTTAATATTACTCAAGACGCGATGCACCCCGCTATTTACAACGCCAGTTTTCCAGACTTTATTGTGCTTGATCCCAAAGCAAAACAAGATATTCGTCAGCTTCCTAAACTCAGCCAAACGCTAGCCACACGCGCACGAGAGAGGGCCGAAACGCAAGATGCGAATTCTATCTTGTATTTAGTCCGCGCCTCGCAATTATACACCGCAGGCATGCAAGGTAATTTTGATAGCGCTATCGATAAAATCACAGCAAAGGTTTTGTTGATGCCTGCAAGCAATGACTTGTTATTAAGGCCTGAGCCCATTCGTAAGTTAGCAGAAACCCTTAAAGCCAAGAATAAAGACGTGCAAATTACAGAGATAGAAGGCGTTTGGGGGCATTTAGACGGTATTTTTTCAATTCAATCACAGGCTGACACCATTGCTCAGTTCTTAGCAAAATAATCAAGGAGTGACGATGAAGACGGCGTTGATCACAGGGGCTGCAAGTGGCATTGGTCGCTATATCGCGATGGCCCTGAGCAAACAAGGTTACAGCTTATTGCTCGTAGATTTGAACTTAGCGCAAGCACAGACGGTAGCCGAGTCTATCGTCTGTGACGGAGGAAATGCACAAGCGTTTGCACTCAATATCGCTAATAAGCAAGACATCGCTGACTTTATCCGTCAGCACGATAACATTGATGTGCTTATCAATAACGCAGGCGTGCAACATGTTGAAGCACTAGAGCATTATCCAGAAGATAAATGGCAATTGCTGCAAGACGTGATGCTAACAGGCCCGGCCATGTTGTGTAAGGCGGTATTGCCGCATATGCGTAAAGGAGGCTTTGGTCGCATCGTCAATATTGGTTCTATCCATGCTCTAGTTGCTTCTAAATATAAGTCTGCTTATGTCGCTGCAAAACATGGGTTAATGGGATTTGGCAAAGTATTGGCGCTGGAAACCGCAGACTGCGATATCACCGTGAACACCATTTGCCCCGCTTATGTAAAAACCCCATTGGTAGAAGAGCAAATTACCGCGCAAGCGAAACAGCATGGGATCAGCGAAGATGAAGTGATAAACAATATCATGTTGGCGCCAATGCCGAAAAAGGCCTTTATAGGGTTGGATGAGATTGCTCATGCCGTCAATTTTTTACTCGCAAATGAGTCACGCAACATTACTGGTCAAGCCATAGTGCTGGACGGCGGCTGGACAGTGCAATAGGAGGAATGATGGCTGGATTTGATAAGGTAGTCGTAAGCTACGAAGAAGCAATGGCAGGACTGTGTGATGGCATGACCGTGATTGCAGGGGGCTTTGGTTTGTGTGGGATCCCTGAAGGTTTGATAAGCCAAATACGCCACTCGGGCACAAAGGACTTAACCGTGGTTTCTAATAACTGCGGAGTAGACGGGTTTGGTTTAGGGATTTTGCTTGAGGATAAGCAGATCCGCAAAATGGTGGCTTCTTATGTGGGGGAAAACGCCTTGTTTGAGCAGCAGTTATTGAGCGGTGGATTGGAAGTTGAATTAACTCCACAAGGGACACTTGCAGAAAAGATGCGCGCAGGTGGAGCTGGGATCCCCGCTTTTTACACCGCAACAGGCGTTGGTACACCCGTCGCTGAGGGTAAAGAGGTAAAAACGTTTGGTGATAGAGAATATATTTTAGAGCCGAGTATTACGGGAGACTTTGCCATTGTAAAAGCGTGGAAAGCAGACCGTTTTGGCAACTGTATTTATCGCCACACCGCCATGAACTTTAACCCGATGGCCGCAACAGCTGGAAAAATTACTGTCGTTGAAGTGGAAGAAATAGTTGAGCCCGGCGAAATCGAGCCGAGCCAAATTCATACCCCCGGAATTTATATCGACAGAGTGATTCTAGGACAGTTCGAAAAACGCATCGAAAAACGTACTGTGAAGGAGCAAGCATAGTGGCACTAACCAGAGAGCAAATGGCCATGCGAGTGGCACAGGAATTAAGAGATGGGTTTTATGTCAACCTTGGCATTGGGATCCCCACGCTGGTGGCCAATTATGTGCCACAGGGCATGGATGTGATGCTGCAATCGGAAAACGGCTTATTAGGCATGGGCGCTTATCCAACTGAACAGGAAGTGGATGCGGATATGATCAACGCGGGTAAGGAAACCGTTACGGCCCGTACAGGAGCTGCCATTTTTAGTTCGGCAGAAAGCTTTGCAATGATCCGTGGCGGTCATGTGGACCTGACAGTGCTTGGCGCTTTTGAAGTAGATCAGCACGGTAATCTTGCCAGCTGGATGATCCCAGGTAAGCTTATCAAGGGCATGGGTGGCGCGATGGATCTTGTCGCTGGGGCTAAAAATATAATTTGTACCATGACGCATGCGAATAAACAAGGCGAGTCCAAGCTACTACAGCACTGCAGTTTACCGCTCACCGGCGTAAACTGTATCAATAAGATAGTAACCGATCTTGCGCTGCTTGAAGTCAAAGGTGGTGCGTTTCATTTACTTGAGCGAGCTCCCGGTGTTAGCATCGCGGAAATACAAGCCAAAACCGCTGGTATATTGATTTGCCCAGATGACGTACCGGAGATGGCGTTTAGTACATAGGATTATTTACCTACCGTAGCTGGTTTTACGCTACGGTAGGTGTGCTATTAAAGAGTGAACTATTGAAGTGATAGCTCACTTTAAATTTTAACGGTGTAAAGTAATGCCTATTGTAATCTTCTAGTTGAAGTTAGACCGACGGATTTCGAGATCCAACGATTGAACTGAGCTGTAGCGATTTCACCCGAACATGTGTCTTCAACAGAAATACGCTCCACAAACCAGCCCGCTTTGTCACCGGCATTATTGCTATTGATTGTGAGTGTTGAGTTACTCAATTGACCGCCGTTAGGTAAATAAATATAGAAATCATCTACGGAGCCTTTTTCAAAGTCATCTCTGCCCGTATCGTCTAAGTATTTCCATGGAGACGTTGAGCCACCGACCCAATTAATCTTCACTTTAATATCTGCATCAGTTCCCGCAGCTCTGATAGTTGAAGTATAAACAGTAACGATATACTCAGTGTTTTGGCCTTGACAAAAAGATGCGCGCTCTAGTAGCTTTTCAGGCTCACCATTGCCAAACTCCAATACATATTCTTGTATATAGCTTTCTTCATCTTGATAATCATACTGCTCCATTTTTGCTTCAAAGTCAGATACACTTTTAGAAATCTTTGATGTAGGGAGTTTTTCAATTTGCTCTTGGGCAAAAGATATAGGGGAGAGAACTAATCCAGCTACCAACAGGGGTTTTAAAATATATTTCATTTAAAAATTTCCTTTTTTAATTTAAATAATTTATCTCATAACTTACCTAAATATGAGACAGCTATAAGCTATCAAAAATCTTGATTTGTATCAAATTTGTTTTGTTTTTGTTTGGTAATTGTTATTTTTGTTTTGCAATTAATCTGTCTGGAAAATAACCAGAAATTCAAGTAGGGGATAGGAAAAGTAAGAGAAGCTTCACTTTCATAGTTTTATTTATGAGAATGATATTTATTTATTTTTTCTAGTGCAAATGCCAATGGAAATGAATGGCATCATTGAAGATCTTATCAATAAAGGTTAAACGTCTGGCTTTACACACAAAATTACCACGATATCAGGAAGCAACTTTCTGATATCGTGAAATCTATCTTTGCAGATGCTGTCTATTACGCGCTACGTGCACTCATCTCAGCAATAAACTTGTTCGAATCTTCAATAGAGCGGTTCATATCTGCGATTAGGGCGCTAATATCACGCTTTAACCCCGTAAACTCACCTTTAATAGCGCTTACCGCTTGTGCATTTAGGTTGTGCTTAAGGTACAGCACATTATCTTGTAGTGAGTCGAGTACGGGTTGCATTTTGGCTTCACTGCTGCGCATTGAGCGAAGTAAGCGTTCAAATTGGCGTTGTGTTTGACTTAATTGCTTAGCACTCTCGCGTTTTAGGTTTGCACTCGAATATTGCTCAAGTTCATCTTGCCACTCGTCAAATAGCGCGTTTGCCACGTCTTCCACTTTGTCTATATTGCTACTTACTTCAGCAGCAGCGGCAAGGGATGATTGGTAGTCATCGTTAAGCAGGTTATAGGCTTCTTGTAATTCACCACCATTAAAATTAATTAACGTGGTGAGTCTTTCCAATGCCGATTGAAACTCTTTTTGTGATTCCTCTTGGGACTCCTTTGTTTCTTCGACACGATCAACCAATATCTCGCGTTTATGCACACCAAACTTTTCCATGGTGGCGTAATAGGCACTTTGGCAGCCAGTAACGAGTAAAAGTAACACTGCGCTTAAGGTGAGTTTCTTCATTTGCACTCCCGGGCTCTAGAAGGTCAATAATCAGTAAGTGGCCATGTGACCGTCGTTATATATTACTATTTAGCGCTATAAATTATGGCGGGGATTGTTATGATGTGTAAAGTGATCCATGAATATTAACTTGATTATGATGCAAAGAATAACCGAAATGAAGGTCGTAGCACTGCGATTCTTACATTCTCAGCCTAGCTGGTGGCGCCGCTATAGTAAGCGTTGTATTGAGGACCAGATCACGGTCAACGCGGGCTATTTAGCGTATGTTACACTGTTATCGTTAGTCCCTTTAGTTGCGGTGGGTGTAGCAATTTTTTCGGCGTTTCCTGGATTTGAAGATACGCGTTTTGCAATTGAAAACTTTGTGTTCAATAACTTTGTGCCAACATCGACGGACACCATTAAAGAGCACATCAGTGCGTTTACTGGCAACGCGAATAAGATGACAGCTGTGGGGGTGAGTTTTTTGGCCGTCGTGGCTTTATTACTTATTCGTAATGTTGACACCACACTCAACCGAATTTGGCGAGTAAAGCAGAAACGCCCGTTGATGATTTCATTTGCGATTTATTGGATGGTGCTCACGCTTGGCCCTGTGCTATTGGGCGCGAGTATTGGTATGACATCTTATATCGTTTCTTTAGTGACATTTGCCGATCAAGGGATCCCTGGGTTTAGTGGTGCACTAATTAAGATGTTGCCCTATTTAATTTCTATGGTTGGCTTCATCATGCTCTATACTTTAGTACCAAATACCAGTGTGTCATTTCGAGCCGCGGTTCCGGGTGCTTTGTTTGCAGCTTTGTTATTCGAGCTAACGAAAAAAGGCTTTGCATTATACATTAGCCATTTTCCCTCATACGAAGTTATCTATGGGGCACTCGCAACAGTACCTATTCTTTTTGTTTGGGTATATTTATCTTGGATAGTGGTGTTGTTAGGTGCGGAGTTTACTGTGTGCTTAACCCAAGATATGGAAGCCGCAGGATTAGATACGAGCTCGGAGCTTGACCCACCAGACGCGCAGGGACTTTAGCTTTTACCGATAACGGTTAGCTTAAGCCCCGAAGGGGGAGTTATGAGCTTATTGTATCAACATGGCGATGCTTTGCGTCGTTTTCATCTCGCGGTAGGTGAAGGGCATCAATTGGGCATAGAGGAATATGGCAGCAGTGATGGCACACCACTTATCATGCTGCATGGTGGCCCAGGTCAGGGCCATTCTCGTAATGTGCTCGGTTATTTCAATCCGCAAAAATACCGCATCATCCTGTTTAGTCAGCGAGGCTGTGGCAACTCAACCCCTACTGACTTTAGCAATATAAATACCGCGAACCTGCTGAAAGATATTCACACCATTCGTGCGCATTTAGGACTGCAAAAGATTGTACTCGCCGGGGAATCTTTCGGTGCCATGCTGGCACTTCTTTATGCTGAGCAGCATCGTGAAGATGTCTCGGGGATGGTGTTGTGGTCGAGTTTTTTGGGTAATGAGGCGGATCTTCATTGGCTTTATGGTAGCCAAGGTGCCCCCGCGCAAATTTATCCAGAGCAGTATCTTGCCTTTGCACAAGGTGCACAAACTGTGGAATCCTTGCTAGACCATTATCATTCGGCACTCTTTGGCGAGGATGAATTACTCAAAAGAAAAGCGGCACAGCGCTGGTGTGAGTGGGATAACCTGATCACAACAGATAGCGATACACAAGGTATTAGGCTCTGCAAAGCAGACAAACAGCTCAGCAAAGCACAGCATATGGTGCATTTTTTTAGTCACCAGTGCTTTATCAAAAAACAGCAAATTACAGCAGATGCAGATCAGCTCAATCACTTACCTATCTGGTTTATTCACAGTCGGCATGATTTAATGTGTCGATACGCACCGGTTCATCAGTTAGCACAAAGCATTAAGGCGCAGTTGTTGATTTTGAATGGAGTTGGGCATTGTAGTGCTAACCCCGTTTATGTAGAAGCGATAAGGCGAGCGGCTGATCTATTACTGTGCAAAATTCAGCATCATTAGCAGTCACAAGAGGTAGGTAGTGCAAGGACTAATTCAAAGGGTCAGCGAAGCAAAGGTAGAAGTAGAGGGTAAGATTGTAGGTCAAATCGATAAGGGAATATTGTTACTATTAGGCGTTGAAAAGTCGGATACAGAGCAAACGGCGGATAAGTTACTGCACAAGGTTAGTAACTACCGTATTTTTACTGACGACAAGGGAAAAATGAATTTAAGTTTAAAAGACATTGAAGGCGAACTATTAGTTGTATCGCAATTCACCTTGGCGGCAGACACCAAAAAAGGCATGAGGCCAAGTTTTTCGAGCGCAGGAACACCTGAGCAAGCGAATACACTCTACGAATACTTTGTGGCTCAAGCCAAGGCCGCAGGGTTGAAAGTCGCGACAGGACAATTTGCTGCGGATATGAAGGTGAGTTTACTGAATGACGGCCCTGTGACTTTTAATTTTAGTGTTGAATAGTGATTTGACGAAAAAACTAGGGTCAGCCAGTGTTAGCGTTTAACCTCGATAATTATGTTGGCGTAGTCCGGCACTTTTTCGATAAAGGGCTTTTTACCAAAGTTGGTAATTAATAAGTGTTGAAGTTGCTTGAGCTGCGACTCATGCTCAGTTAAAAAGTTGATATACAGTCGGCCCCCATCATTAATAGCAGCTCTGAGTAGGCGATAAAACTGGTGCTGAAACAAGAAGATGGGGGGCTCAAGTTCGCTAAATAAATCGAGCACTATCCAATCGTAGCGTTTGCCTTGTTGCAACGCTTTAAATACATCAACACAATTAACATCGCACAAAGGGTCGCCGCCAAAGTAGCGTTTGTAACAATGGATCACATCTGGGTTGTTATCTATGGTGGTAATATGACAATTTGGATAAGTGGCATTGAGGTAATCACGGATTGCACCTGCGCCAAGACCCAGCTCCAGTACGCTGGTCGGCGGGGCGACTTGCTGCCAGCGACTCGCGAATGTTTTTAAATGAGGAAATAACAAGTGCTCCGGGTGGTTTAACTCCACAACGGATTGTAATGTGTTGTTTATCAGAAGCCATCTCAACGATTTCTCTTGCCGCACTTGGATGCTATTTCTGCCTTGTTTATGCCAATATAGCAAGTGTCCTAGTTGGTGGCTCCGGTCCACAAAATCGTTGCTGATAGTGCCTGAATGCGTAATAAATTCTCCCATGATAACATCATCATAGACGAGGATTTTGTGAATGCCAGCTTGTCCACCAGTTTTTACACTAAGGGATAAGTGTTTTGGCGCATTTTATTCCCTACACTGAGCTTATCTTGTAGGGTGTATCCGTACTAGATTCAAAGTCATTTAACAGGCTAATAACAAAACAGGAGTCAGTGATGTTTGAGGTAACTTCACCACAAAGCAGCGAAGATTGGCAAGCCTATTACCAGTTACGCTGGCAGGTGTTAAGAGCGCCATGGGATCAACCTCGTGGCAGCGAACAGGATGATTTAGAACAAGAAGCTGAACATCGCTACATTAAAAATAATGATGGTGAAGTGTTAGGCGTAGCTAGGCTCCATTTTAACAATCATAAGCAAGCACAAGTACGCTATATGGCCGTTGCAGAAGGGCATCGAGGTCATCACTTAGGTAGTCGTTTGCTACACGAGCTTGAGGTTATTGCGTGGACGCAAAAAGCAGAAGAGCTGGTTTTGTATGCTCGCGAGCGCGCGTTATCATTTTACGAACGTCATGGCTATCAAGTGGTTGAAAAGGCACACTTAGCCTATGGCGATGTGCAGCACTGGAAGATGGTAAAGCAACGACCTACAGAGCCGGGCTGGTTTAGGCAGCCAGATTGGACCCATGTATTACAAAATACTTGGCGCGAGTCTATTCCAATCAGTGATGCGATGGGGATTAAAGTAGAAAGTTATACAGACTGGCAGTTTTCCACTAAGGCTGATTTAAAAGCGAACCTCAATTTACACAACTCGATGTTTGCAGGTTCTATATATAGCATGGCGACGCTAACGGGCTGGGGGGCGACTTATTTAGCACTTAAAGAGCTTGGGTTAGAGGGAGATATTGTGTTGGCTGACGCCAATATTAAATATCTAAAACCTTTAACCACGGCACCAGCGGCAACGGTTACCATTGCGGACTGTGAAGGTGAATTGCAAGCGCTAGAGACGGCTGGCAAAGCAAAATATGTGGTGCCAGTGAATGTCTATGATGGTGACATGCTAGTTGCTAAATTTGAGGGACAGTTTGTGGTAATTAAACCGCAATAAGTAGAGAATTATTCTCAGCTTTCCAAACGAAAAAGCTCTGAGTTTTCAGAGCTTTTTTTGTATTCGAATGCGCTTAAAGAATATCAGTGAGTAGCACGCCAATACCGAGCCTTTGGGTATGTGTGTTATAGTCTATTAAGCTTTCGCCGTAGCCATTAAAGTATTGTGCGTAGCCGCGCAGCCTTCCCCAAATCGGGAATGACCAGTCTAATTGAATTGCACCGCGATTATCACTGTTTAAGTTATTGCGCCACATAAAGCCAAACTCATGCTCTTCGTGGCGATATACCCCACTAAACTCGAAGTGACCTAAGTACTCATCGATATTTGGATTGTCGTCTCCGCGTGGATCCAAGGCATCTTCTTTGTCGTCTTCGGGTAAGCGATACCAAGGTTTAAAGCTGAATACAAAGCCTCGGTTTTCCCAGATAAAATTCGCATAGATACGATTCCAAGAGCGGGAGTTTGGTTGACTGCGACCGTTAGATTGGTGGGAAATCCCAAGTACAAAGGCCATCTCATCGCCCCACAGCACGTTTTCATCATCTAAAAAGTTAATCCAAAAGATTTCTGGTTCATAGTTGGTTTCACGAAATGGCGAAGACACATCTTTGTTGTACAGCTGCCAATATGATTGCAGCGTAAAAGCAAAATAGATTGCCTGATCTTTATCCGAAAAATTTTTATAAATAGGCGCTTTTAACGAGATTTGGTATTTGGCTTCAAAGTTGTCGATTGGCTCGCCGTCTTCATCGTCAATGGCTTTTAGACCGTCGAATGGTCTGCTGTTGACGTTGGTCATATAAGAAACTGGCAAAATATAGTTACGCTTATGTGGTGTTAATACATTACGGTTTTTTTCCGTTACACGTTCACGCGCCATGCGTTTATCTAATTGGCTTAAGGTATTATCTGCATCAGCCTCGGCACATTCGGTACGGACCTGCTCTATGGTTTTATCTTTTTCTCCAGTTAACACCGCGTTTAGCACGCACTGTTTGACTAAATCGATTTCATCTTCCTGTTGGGCTTCTTGAGCGTAAAGTGGCAAGGTAAGCAAGGCCAAAGCCGGTATTGATAAGTGTGTAAGTTTCATCCTGTGTGCGCCGAGAGTAAGTACAATTGATTACATTATTAACCAATGATAATGAAAGGGAAATGAATCTCGAAGGTCAAAAATGTCAGAAAGAAAAATACGGTCGAATAAGAAAAAGGTGGCGGCTATCGCCGCCATACCTTAGTAAGCGTTAAGCTAAACAAGCAGAGCTTATTTGCTTTGACTTACTCTCACGCAATAAAAGTACTCAAGTTAAAGCGTTTCAACTTGAGTAAAAAACTTATAAAGCTCAGTACCTTGATTCACACTAGCAGAGGCAAAGTGCAAAATGGCGATGGCATCTTCGTCTAACTTGATCTCATTTAAGGGCGTTTCTGATAAATAGCGCTCCATTCTGAGAATTTTGGCGATGGTTTGACCCGCCTTGATATGCTCTCCAAGCTTTGCCGTATATTCCACCATACCACCCATTGGGGCATAAAAGGCGCGATAATTTTCTAGTCGACAGACGTAACGGGTGATGTCTTGCGGCATAAAGTGTGCATCTTGAAAGGCCTGTTTATAGTTCAGGTAGCTCAAAATGCTATTAGCGTCATTCAATGCTTCCGCTAAATCAATTTTTTCTTGAGAGCCAAGCTCAACCGTAAACGCTTCGGTTAATACTGGGATCTCTCGGCCTATAGCCTGATAGGCTTGCTGCAAGTTCCACCATGGACAAAAACTGGCTTCATCCATTGCTCCATCAAAGTCACTTGGAATAAGTAACACATGTGGAATATCAAAATATCGAGCGCTGTTTTTTGCATACTCAGGACAATACAGGTGTTTTGCTGAAATTGGTCCCGTATGAAGGTCTAAAACAATGTCAGCCTCATGAGCTAGACGCTGTAAATTCAAGGCGATGCGCTTACCTGTCGTCAACCTATCTAAGGGCCCATCAAGTAGTGTTTGGGTGCGCTCAACTAATCGTTGGCGAAATTGCTGAGCGATTTCTGTTATTGATAGCGTCGGGTTTTGCTCCACAAACTCGGCAACCAACCCGGAATGGTTGATGTACATTCGATTCCAATTCGTGCCCGTAATTGGATCGAAACGCCCTAAGGTAAACTCACCAGATTTCTGATTACAACCAATCGGGTTTGCGTAAGGCACTAGGGTGATGTCCGCTTTTAATGACAATTGCTTCAACCGTTCCAGCAGTTGATAAATCACTGCATTACCTTGCACCTCGGCGCCATGCATATTCGCTTGAATATACACCTTAGGCCCACTGCCATCGCCTTTGATGCGATAGACTGGAATAGTCAAAGGCAGACCATTGGCAATTTCACCAACCTGAATATGTTGTTGTGTAATGGTATTCATGTTTACCTCAAATAACTTGAAGCGGGCTCTGCTTCACGGACACAGCTGATTTCTCCAGCTGAGATGATGTACTCTGCAGGGAGCTCATGACATAAAAAGAACGGCATACTTTCGGTGTAGCCGTAAGCGCCACACTGACTGAAAACAAGCCAATCGCCATCGGCACTGTCGCTTGGTAAGGCTAGGGTGCCTAATTTATCCAATGCTGTGCAAAGTGGGCCATGAATATGAAAGTCTATGGCCTCAGCTTGAGACTGGCGTAACAATTCAGCGGGGAAAGCTTGTCCGGTAACGGCCGGACGCAGCAGGTGATTGACACCGCCTGCGACAATCAGTTGTTGTGCACCGTAGTTTTGCTTTTGTTCCACCACAGGGTTGAGATAAAAACCACATTCGCCAACCGCATAGCGGCCTAACTCCATCCATAATTCTTGCACTTGCGTGGCGGATTTTATCAATGCGAGCGTGTCTAATAATTTCTGCCAATCGAGAGAAGGGCTTTGCCTATCATAGGGAATGCCAAGGCCGCCACCTAAGTCGAGCACCTTTAGAGTAACCCCTAAATCAGCAGCGAGCTGAACTAAAGGTGCAACCATAGCCTGCCAAAGTTCAGCGAGCGTATCGCTGCAGAGCATATTGCCCCACTGGAAAATATGCAGTCCGACAAAGTCTAGGTAGGTGTAGTCACTTAAAGTTAGGGCTTGCCACTGCTCTGCGCCAAGACCAAAAGGAGTCAGCGTATTGCCACCAAGTGGATTGTGCTCTGCTTTATCAAAGCGTAACTGCACCCGCAGTAAAACTTCAAATTGAAGCTCAAACTCTTCGGCCACTTGATTTAACCAGCGTACTTGATTGTGACTTTCAGCCACGAAAATACGTACGCCTTGTGTGGCAAAATGACGGATCTGCTTTAGCGATTTGGCAGGACCTGTGTTGAGCACGCGTTCAGGTGCGATCCCTTGAGATAACACCTGATCAAGCTCGCCGCTAGATGCCACATCAAAGTTAAACCCAGCGTTATCTAGGGTTTGAATGATATGTGATAACGGATTCGCTTTTACGGCATACCAAAGCTTAACGATTTGCTGATCAACTAAGGGCTTAACATGTGCACTTAGGTTATCTAAATCGTAGCAAAAGAATGGCGTATCTTGTTGCTGGATCAATGCCTCAGCTGCAGTTCGCTGTGACGTGCTCAACCAAGTCATTAGCGTAGAACCTCTTCCAGCGCCAGTGATGCATCACTTTGTTCATCACGGTATTTTACGATAAGTGCGCATGACATACTTAATCCCTGCTCGCGTGCCCACTCAGTTGAGGCTGGACGAGAGCCTGGGATCACTATCGCGTTTTCAGGGATGGCTTCACCTTTGTCAAGCAAGCGCTCGTTCACGCAGTCATAGACAGGAATACTTGCTGAAAGGCGCACACCCGGTGCTAATACGGCACCGCGTTTAACAACAACCCCTTCAACCAATACACAGCCTGCACCAATAAAGGCATCGTCTTCAACAACAACAGGACTTGCTCCAACTGGTTCTAATACACCACCTACTTGCACAGCTGCGCTAAGGTGCACATTTTTACCAATTTGCGCGCAAGAACCAACCAACGCATGACTATCTACCATAGTACCTGAATCAATATAGGCACCAATGTTGACATAAGCCGGTGGCATAATGATTGTGCCGGCTGCAACGTAAGCGCCACGTCTTACACTGCTTCCGCCAGGAACCATACGAACGCCATCTTGGGCAGCAAATCCGCGTGGTGCTAAGTTGTCTTTATCAACAAATCCACCTGGGAACTCCGTATTTACGCCATTTCTAAATGCTTCAAGGATCCCTTGTTTTACTTCTACGTTAGCATGCCAATGGCCTTGCTCATCCTGTGTTGCCGCACGTACTGTGCCATTTTCTAAATCGTTTAGTAGGGTTAACCAGCTCATGTTTACTGCCTTAATTCCAAGATAAAATCGTTTCGTTCGCGCGAGTGATCGCATCGGTATGGGTGAGTTCCAAATGTGTCAGTGGCGGGCGCAAGTTTGGACTTGTGAGCTTCCCTTGCAAGTGCATTAACACTTTGACTGGTATGGGATTTGCCACTGCAAATAAGCTATTTGCAGCTTCTGACCAAGTGGTAAATAAATTAGGAGAGGTGCCGCTTAACGAGCGCCTTACAAATTCTGCGGTTTGCTGTGGCCATGCGTTTGCTGCAACAGACACCAGACCCGTTGCACCTGCTTGTGCAAAGTAGGGCATTAAGCCATCGTCGCCGCTATAGATGGCGACATCTGGTGCTGCCTGACGAAATGCTTCAAAGGTGGCAATATCACCACTGGCTTCTTTTAGTGCCCACAGATTAGGGTGGCAAGCTAGTTCGCCGAGTAGTTCAGGGGCGATAGCAACAGCACTGCGACCAGGTACATTGTAGAGCATACAAGGGTTGTGGCTCTCATCGAGTAGTGTACTAAACCAATGTGCCAGACCAACTTTGCCGGGCTTTGCGTAGATTGGTGAGCCCAGTAAGAGCGCATGAATGGGTTGTGTATTACAAAAGCGCACCCATTGTGTTTGCTGCTCAAGATTACTGCCGCCAACGGCAACCATGAGCGGTACGCTCGGGGCGAGCTGGCAAACAAACTCAACGATTTGTTGCTGTTCTTGTTGGGTAAGCGCAAGGCCTTCGCCGGTACTGCCTAGTAAAAGAATACCGTTACGAGCTTGCTCTTGATCGCGTACAAGCGTCGTTAATGCGTTAAAATCAACCTGATTTTCAGCATCAAAAGGCGTTACTAAGGCCGTCCACAACGGATAGTCAGATAAGTTGAATTGTGATTTCATCTCTACCGAACTTAAATCATGTTCGGAGTTAGGAGGGTGTCCAAACTTCGAACTGTTAAAATTCGAAGAGCAATGGACTTAAAAAGGATAAGGCAGCCAATGGCCTTATTTTTCTAAGACCAGAAGCTCTCCACCAAGTATGTTGGTGACAGTCGCTGGGATTCAGCCCAGTCGCCCGAAATGAGTATTAGCAAACAATAACTCAATTTCTCGGCGTATATTCCCCTCACTAAGCTGCAACGGAGTTTGCTCTCCTTCACTTAGTTACCTGAATAACGCACCTCTTCCAGCCCTCAATTTGACGCCGTGGCATCAAACTATCTAAATAGGGTGAACGCGCATTGAAACATTTTGGCCGTCTAGGTGTCAAGCATCAGACTGTAAATAATACGATTGTTAACTACACTTAACATTGCCGCTGAGACAATGCTATGAGATGAAAAACAAAAATATGTCGTTAATAAGTAAAGTTAAAAATCGCTATATCGGGGCGTTACTAGCTATGGCTATATTGCTGTCGATGGCGATGGGGATTATGCAGTACTTGCTGTATCAGCAGAGCCTAGATGCACACGTAATTAATATTGCGGGTATGCAGCGGATGTTGTCCCAACGTATCGCGCTATATAGTGCGCAAGACAATCAACGAGATAGTGAAGCGCTACGTCAAGCCATTGATAAGTTTGAAAGTAATCATGAGTTTTTAACTAAAACAGAAAGTAGTGGAGAGGCTATTTATCTGAATGAGGCGCTTACAGCGCTTTACTACCAAGGGCCGGTGCAGTTGGATTTGCAAAGTACTACTTTTGTCACTTTATCAAGGTCTCGGTTACAGCAATCCACTCCTCAATTAATGGAGCAAATCTTTACTGCGTCTCAGCATATACTCCCAAACCTGAATGATGCCGTTTCACTATTCGAGCAGCATGCGCGAAGTAAAACAGAGATGGTGAGGAAAATAGAATTGTTAATCTGGCTACTTGGACTGTTGCTACTGTTTATAGAAGCGAAACTTGTATTTCGCCCAATGGCGCGAGAAATTGCTGAAGCACTCGATAAATTAGAGGCGGCAAGAAAGCTTGCTGACGATGCATTACACTCAAAATCACGATTTTTAGCACGCGTTAGTCACGAGCTAAGAACACCATTGCAGGCCATTCAGGGGTATTTAGATGAATATCTGAGGAGCAAAGACACGCAGCAATTACAGCATGTGAAAAGCGCAGCAAATCAATTGGATGTATTACTCTATTCGGTTCAAGACTTTAATAACCTTTCCGAGCAAGAAGTGGTTATTGAGCGTCATCAAGTCGCATTGCGAGAAGTAATAAAGTCAGCTTGTATCGCCTTTCAACTAACCGCACACAAGAAATCTCTCGCTTTTAATTTGGCATTGAGTAATGAGTTAGATGTGACTTGTTATTGTGATTGTAAGCGTGTTGGTTGGTTGATCAGTGAATTGGTTAATAATGCAATTAAATTTACTGAGCGTGGCAGCATTCAAGTATTTGCGGATTTAGTTATAGATGAAGATACACCATATTTAGAATTTGTCGTTGAAGATACTGGGCCCGGGTTCGACTATCAGCAGTTACGAGAAGCTGTGCATAGCGAGCATTTTCAAGGCACGCAGTTAGGGCTGAAGCGTTGCCAATTACTCACCTCAGCGCTTGGAGGACGATTAGATTTTAGTGCAAGGGAGCCAATCGGTACAAGAGCAATCCTGAGAGTCCCTATTGAAATTGACAATCAACAGGTACCGGCTCATACAATGGAGCAGGTGTCGGCTCATACAATGGAGCAGGTGTCGGCTCGCATTTTACTGGTGGAAGATAATTTACTAAATGCACGCGTGATTGAAAAAATGCTTCAGCCCATAGCAAAATTGGTAACGCATGTCGAACATGGTGAAGGTGCCCTTGAAGTATATGAGGTGGGTAAGTTTGATATCGTGCTAATGGATTTGAATATGCCTGTGATGGATGGCTTTGAAGCCACTGAGCGTTTGAGAAAGCTAGATCCAGCTGTGCCTATTTTGGTCGTGACCGCAAATACCAATGCGGAGGATCTGGATAAGGTCTACGCACTTGGCGCAACGGCTCATTTGTATAAGCCGTTGCAACCGGATGTGCTGCATAGCAAAGTGGCGCTATTACTGAATAAGTGTGGAGACTTAGTCTCGTCTTAAACGAATATTTCCAACTCCGACTTCTGCATCGATGGAATACTGGCCTTGACCACGATAGTCTGTTGTCGAGCCAACCATACTCTTTTCGGAAGTTTCTACGTTGCCAAAACCTGACATTGCCGTTTTACCAACACCTGAATCTAAAGACACTTTTTTGAAATCGGTGGTGGTAGTCTCAATTTTAATTTTTCCTACGCCTACCTCTAAATCAGCAGAGTTATTAAGATCTTGAATATCAATTTTGCCAACACCAACCTCAACATCTAAAGCCAAATTAACAGGCACCTTAACTTGCCAAGATAGTTCATAATCATCCGAATTGATCTCAAGTGATAATTTATCCCCTGATGTGTTGCTGTTTAGGGTGGCCTCACTCACATCTGGTTTACCAAACCAACTGTCTGACTCTTTCGGTTCAACCAAAATTTCGACCTCTATGGTGTCGCCGTTGTAAGTTTGTAGGTCGATTTTACCTACGGCAATATCCACTTCTAACTCGGCTAGGCTATTGCTTGGGAATGATGCTGTAATGGTTTTTGAATCTTCTGCTTGTGCAGTCATTGCCGCTGCACTTAATGCTAAAACTAACGCTACCTTTTTCATTATTTTTTACCTTCAACGAGAGTGTTTGAAAGGTAAGTCGCACATAAAAATGAAAAGGTTTAAAAAGATTTTTATTTTTTTAGGGCGTGTTAATGGAAGTATCTGTTTAACACGCCTACAAAGTAAACTGCTTACCTCTTGGCAAGATAGCGCTGAGTGTTATAGTCGGGTGACTGAATAACCATTGTTTTTAAGCTGCTCAACAAGACCATATTTTTCAACAAGATGTAATGCACCAACGGCAATAAACGTTGATTCATTGGGGAGCTGCTTTTTAAGCATTTTCACCCAGTTATTATTGCGTTCAATGATCATCAATTGCTCGGCTAATTTGCCATATTTATCATCCGAAAAACTTACCTGATAGTAATGTGATAACTTCTCTAAATCGCCGCTTCGCCATGCGGAAACTAAATCCAAGAAGTAGGTGTTCAAATCAGACATCTGTGCAAATGTTTCCTTGAGCATAGCGTCACTATGAATACTCAGGTGACTGAACATTTCAAGCTGATATTCTAAGGTTTCAAATTCACCAATTGGGATCTTCTTTTCGTTTGCGTAGGCAATTACTTGTTTATCGATGCCATTGGTATCGGTAAATCCAAGCTTTTGATATTCCAGTTGTAGCATAGTTATCATCACGGCCCATGGCGCATAGCGTTCAAATAAGGCGATATCTATCTGCTTTTTGGAAAAGTAGTCTTGTAGCTTCTGATAGACTTCTGCAGAGAGCTGATCTTTTAGTGTTTGGTTGTTTTTTAACAGCATAAATGGCATGGAGCGCTGTTGGATCGCAAATGGAGAAAGCGCCTCTAAGTTCACTTCAACCATGACTCTATCACTACTCGCAATGGCGCTTTTTACCTTGGCTGGTAAACCATGCATTTGTTCGTCACCGACGTGGACGGTACCAAATAAGTACGACGTTTTGTTGTCCTTTTCTACTTTCCACAGGCCAACTTCTGCGTTGGCGAGATTACTGAAAAGGCTTAAGCAAAGATAAATAAATAACAATGGTGAAAATACTTTAACCATAGTAATGATCCCTGTTGGTTTTAAAAAGTCAGTCTGCGATATCGAAATGTGAATGTCACTAAAAAATGAAGTACGCTTGGGCGGTAGAAAAAATTTCATATGGGCAAATCGGGAAAGTAAATTTTTCGTTATATCGAAACTGAACCAATAGAAAATTCGCATTTTAAAATGTGTGGTTGTTTTAATTCTTTAGTTTGTGGTTTTTTGGTTTTTTTATGCGTTAAACTCGGGTTTTTAATTTTAAATAGCATAGTTTTTTGTGTTGACTTCAGTGTGCAAGGCGCGGTATTAATAGAAAAAGAGGCAGCACAGTGCTTACACTGAATGATTGCCAAGTTTAAATTTACGGAATTCAAGCAATGTTACTAACAGCAACTCTACTAGTCGTGATTATCAACGTGGTGATTATTATTACCGCGGGGGCTAGTTAGTGCTGTAAGAAAAGTATCAGCATAAACGCCCCCCGCACCAAAAGGTTCGGGGGGCGTTTTCGTTTTAGGGCATAAAAAAGGCAACTGAGAGCAGATCATGAGCAATTCAACAACCGGCGCACAACTTGTTATCAAGGTGCTAGAAGAGCAAGGCGTTAAACACGTATTTGGTTACCCAGGTGGTGCCATCATGCCCATTTATGACGCTTTGTATGGCGCGCCAGTTAAGCATTATTTGACTCGTCATGAGCAAGGTGCTGGTTTTGCTGCTGTTGGGTATGCTCGCAGTACTGGCAAGCTTGGGGTTTGTTTTGCCACTTCTGGACCCGGCGCGACGAACCTTATCACCGCACTTGCTGATGCCATGATGGATTCAGTTCCGCTATTGGCTATCACTGGGCAAGTGCCGACCGCTGCTATCGGTTCGGATGCCTTTCAAGAGGTGGATGTACTGGGCATGTCTTTGTCATGTACTAAGCACAGCTACATGGTTGAGCGAGCGGAAGACTTGGCTGAGATATTACAAGAAGCCATGTACTTAGCGCAGTCTGGCCGACCCGGTCCGGTGTTGGTCGATATTCCCAAAGATATCCAGTTAGCTAAAGTACCTTTTCATCCTTTTGCTGCGCCACAAGACGAACAGCCGAAGGTTTCACAAACTGAAGTAGCAAAAGCCAATCAATTATTATGTGACGCTAAACGACCTGTTGCCTACATTGGCGGTGGCGTGCAAAGCGCTGATGCGCAGTCACAGCTGATGCAATTTTTAGAAAAGACCCATATGCCGGCCGTATCGACGCTAAAAGCTTTGGGCAGCGTAACGCCGGATTATGATTATGACTTAGGAATGCTCGGTATGCACGGTACTCAGGCGGCGAATCTGGCGGTTCAGCAATGCGACTTATTGGTATGTATCGGGGCACGGTTTGACGACCGTGTAACGGGGAATTTGGCAAAGTTTGCTGCAGGGGCAAAGGTGATCCATTTAGATATCGACCCTGCAGAAGTGGGTAAACGCAAACCCGCAGCGGCTTCGCTTATTGCAGACTTAAAACAGTCATTGCCACAACTTGAGTGTGTGGTTACGAATAGCGAATGGCTAGAGACCATCGAAGCACTGCAACGTCAACATGCATGGCGTTATGACTATCCTGGCGAAAAAGTATTTGCACCGTATTTGTTAAATCAACTTAGCCAGAAGCTACCCAATACAGCGGTAGTGTGCTGCGATGTAGGCCAACATCAAATGTGGGTGGCCCAGCACATGAAATTCAGTCATCCAAGCAATCACTTAAGTAGTGGCGGTGCAGGCACGATGGGATTTGGCTTACCTGCTGCAATTGGGGCACAGATAGCACGTCCAGACAACACGGTGATCACGGTATCTGGCGACGGCTCCATCATGATGAATATTCAAGAGTTAGCAACCATCCGCCGTAATAACCTGCCAGTTAAAATATTGATATTAGACAATCAAAGGCTGGGTATGGTGAGACAGTGGCAGCAACTCTTTTTTGACGGTCGTTACAGTGAAACCGACCTGTCAGACAATCCAGATTTTGTCTCTTTGGCTGCCGTGTTCGGTATTCCTGGGCAGACAATTACTCATGCAAACCAAGTAGATGACGCCGTTGACGCCATAGTGAATGCGCAAGGACCCTATATTTTACATGCTTGTATCGACGATAAAGAAAACGTATGGCCGCTTGTTCCACCTGGTGCTGCCAATGATGAAATGATGACGGAGAGCCTTTCATGAAACACCATTTAACCGTTGCAGTAAAACAACAGAGCATCGCAGTGGAGCGCTTTTTACGCGTAGCCAGACATCGCGGATTTCGCTTAACGAATTTGGAATTACAAGGTCAAGATGACTTATTCCACGTCAAAATGACGGTAGATAGTGACAAACCTATCTATTTATTAACCTCACAACTGAGTAAGCTAGTAGAAGTGCAAGCGGTTGACTTGCATACACTACAGAAACAGGCAATTTAGAAGAATTAAGGTAGTTAACAATGACACAAACATCAGAAGTAATTTGGCATAACGGTGAAATGGTTCCTTATTTTCAAGCGACCACCCATGTGCTTAGTCATGCTTTACATTATGGCAGCTCAGTTTTTGAAGGGATCCGTGCTTACGATACGCCAAATGGTCCAGCTGTTTTCCGCTTAACCGATCATATTCAACGCCTCTTTGATTCTGCGAAGATCTACCGTATGGAAATTCCTTTTACCCAAGAGGAAGTAATTGCGGCATGTAAAGAGACAATCCGTGCAAATGACTTTACCAATGCTTACCTTCGTCCATTTGCATTTTTAGGTCATGTCGGCCTTGGTTTAAATCCGAAATCGCACCGTGCAGATATGACAGTCGCTGCGATGGAATGGGGTGCGTACCTTGGTGAAGAAGGCTTAGCGCAAGGTGTTGATGTGTGTGTTTCTTCTTGGAGCCGCCTTGCACCAAACACCATGCCTACAGCGGCTAAAGCGGGTGGTAACTATTTATCTTCACAGCTTATTTCAGGTGAGGCGAAGCGTAATGGTTATGTTGAAGGGATCGCGCTTGATGTTAATGGTTATCTGAGCGAAGGTGCTGGTGAGAACTTATTTGTTGTGAAAAAAGGCGTGCTTTACACCCCGCCTACCACAGCTTGTATTCTACCAGGTCTTACGCGTGACACTATCATCCATTTGGCGAAAAAACGCGGTTATGAAGTACGTGAAGAGCCGATCGCTCGCGAAGCGCTTTATCTTGCTGATGAGTTCTTTATGGTTGGTACCGCAGCGGAAGTAGTACCTGTTCGCAGCGTAGATAAAATTACGGTTGGTAATGGTGGTAGAGGTCCAATTACGGAAGAGTTACAGCAGGCCTATTTCGCTTTGGTTAAAGGTCAAGCTGATGACGAAAATGGCTGGTTAGAGTACGTAAACGAATAATTTTATTGGTATCGGGGTCAAACGGCCCGAACAAAAGCGCATTGTAAATTGTGGGAATGAGGAACTCGGCATAGCCGAGAAAAAGGTGAAACATGGCTAAATTACGGAGCAAGACAACTACTGAGGGCAGACAACGCGCGGGAGCTCGTGCATTGTGGCGAGCAACGGGAATGACGGACAGTGATTTCCATAAACCGATCGTTGCGGTCGTGAATTCATATACCCAATTTGTTCCGGGTCATGTTCACCTCAATCAACTTAGCGCATTGATGGCTGATGCGATAACAGAAGCTGGCGGCGTACCTCGCGAATTTAATACCATTGCTATTGATGATGGTATCGCCATGGGTCACGGCGGCATGCTTTACTCGCTTCCGTCTCGAGACTTAATTGCAGATTCGGTAGAGTACATGGTTAACGCTCATTGTGCCGATGCTATGGTCTGTATTTCTAACTGCGACAAGATCACCCCTGGTATGCTACTTGCGGCACTGCGGTTGAATATTCCGGTGATCTTTGTTTCCGGCGGCCCGATGGAAGCGGGAAAAACTCGTTTAGCGGATATCGATCTAAAATTGGATCTTGTCGATGCCATGGTAAAAGGCGCAGATCCGACGGTGAGTGATGAAGACTCTGAGCAAGTTGAGCGCTCTGCTTGTCCTACTTGTGGTTCGTGTTCAGGCATGTTTACTGCCAACTCCATGAACTGTCTTTTAGAAGCGCTGGGCTTAGCGTTACCTGGTAATGGTACGACACTAGCGACACACAAAGACCGCCAACAGCTTTATTTGGGCGCAGCAAATCGCATCATGGCTTTATGTGATGAGTACTATGGTAAAGACAACGAGCAAGTGCTGCCACGCAACATTGCTAACCAAGCCGCATTT
The DNA here is from genome assembly GCF_021728455.1 of Pseudoalteromonas sp. L23. Lineage (NCBI taxonomy): Bacteria > Pseudomonadati > Pseudomonadota > Gammaproteobacteria > Alteromonadales > Pseudoalteromonadaceae > Pseudoalteromonas > Pseudoalteromonas sp. L23. Next base: position 45,490 of record NZ_JAKKCW010000014.1, read on the forward strand.
ATGAACGCCATGACATTAGATATCGCGATGGGCGGTTCATCCAATACCGTGCTGCATTTATTAGCGGCTGCGCAAGAAGGCTTTGTCGATTTTGATATGAATGACATAGACCGCTTATCTCGTAGCACACCCTTTTTGTGTAAAGTTGCTCCGGCAACACAACAGTATCACATTGAAGACGTTCACCGTGCTGGCGGCATTATGGCCATTCTCAACGAGCTGGCCAGAGGCGATAAATTGGACTTGTCGGTGGGGCACGTTGCTGGCGGAAATCTAGGTGAAGTTATTGCGCGTTGGAATGCTGCAGACAGTGATAATGAACGGGCACAAACTTTCTATCGCGCGGGGCCTGCTGGGATCCGCACTACCCAAGCTATGAGCCAAGAGTATCGCTGGGACGAGCTGGATTTAGACCGTGAAGGTGGCTGTATTCGCTCCATTGAGCATGCCTTTAGGCAAGATGGCGGCCTTGCAGTATTGAAAGGTAACTTAGCGCCCGATGGTTGTATCGTGAAAAGTGCCGGGGTGGCCGATGAAATGCTGCGCTTTACGGGGCCCGCTGTAGTATTTGAATCTCAAGACGATGCCGTCGAGGGGATACTGGGTGGCCAAGTTAAGAAAGGTGATGTAGTGATCATTCGCTACGAAGGGCCTAAAGGTGGTCCGGGTATGCAAGAAATGCTGTATCCAACTAGCTATCTTAAATCGATGGGGCTAGATAAAGACTGCGCTTTACTTACCGATGGTCGTTTTTCCGGCGGTACTTCTGGACTTTCTATTGGCCATGCGTCTCCAGAGGCTGCCAGTGGTGGCAATTTGGCGCTGGTTGAAAACGGCGATGTTGTCGCCATCGACATCTATAACCGCAGCATTGACGTTAAATTGGACGACACCGAGTTGGCGCTGCGCCATGAAAAGCAACTCGCTCGTGGTAAAGAAGCGTACAAACCAGTTAACAGAGAACGTTATGTGAGTCCCGCACTAAAAGCCTATGCACTGTTAGCAACGAGTGCAGACAAAGGCGCGGTACGTGACTTACAAAAACTAGAGGAGTTAGGCTAGCGATGGTTTCCCAAGAGCTTGATTACTTTAGAGCCATTATTCAGGCGAATGTGGCACCGCTCGTTGAGGTAACGCAAGTGAATCAACTAGAGCAAATGTCAGCCCAGCTTGGTAACCAAATTTGGCTGAAAAGAGAGGACCAACAGCCGGTCTATTCTTTCAAATTGCGTGGTGCGTATAACAAGCTACGTCAGTTACCGAAAGGATCGCAGGTGTATACCGCTTCTGCGGGTAATCATGCTCAAGGGGTTGCACTAAGTGCAACGCATCTAGGTCAGCACGCCACCATTGTAATGCCTGTGACTACGCCAGAGATCAAGGTCAACGCGGTTCGTAAACTCGGTGGTGAAGTGATCTTACACGGCCATCACTTCGATGCGGCAAAGCAGTACGCGCTAGATCTTTGTGCAGCGCAAAGTGGTGTTTTTGTCCCGCCGTTTGATGATAAAGATGTGATCATCGGCCAAGGTACGGTGGCGCGAGAGTTAATTCAGCAACTTGATGAACTAGATGTCGTATTTATTCCTGTAGGAGGTGGTGGTTTGCTTGCGGGAATGGCGGTGTATTTGAAGTCACTTCGCCCTGATATCCGTATTATTGGGGTAGAAGCTGAGGACAGTGCATGCCTTAAAGCCGCGCTTGAAGCGGGAGAGCCCGTGGAGCTTGAGCGAGTCGGTGGCTTTGCGGACGGCGTGGCGGTAAAGCTTATTGGTACAGAAACTTTTCGATTAGCACAAAAGTTCTGCGACGAAGTCGTGACGGTTAATGCCGATGAAATTTGTGCGGCGGTTCAAGATATTTTTGTGGAGACGAGAGCAACTGCAGAGCCTTCCGGCGCGTTATCAACTGCGGGCTTGAAGAAGTGGCTCGCGCAAACGGGCGAAAAGGGGCTGAGTGTTGCGGCTATCTTGTCAGGCGCTAATTTAAACTTCGATCGGTTGAGGTATATCGCCGAAAGAACGGCGCTAGGTGCTAAACATGAAGCATTGCTCGGGGTGACTATTCCTGAAGAAAAAGGCAGCTTTAAGCGTTTTTGTCACTCTCTTGGTGGCCGAGCGATCACTGAGTTTAACTATCGCTATGCCGGCTGTGGCGAAGCGCAAATTTTTGTTGGTGTCGGGCTTAGAAATGGCCAGCAAGAACTAACTGAGTTAACCGCCTCGTTGCATCAAAATGGCTATCTGTTTGACGACTTATCAGATAACGAACTGGCAAAGTTACATGTGAGATATATGGTGGGTGGTAAACCACCAAGCGTCATGAATGAGCGTTTATTGCGGTTTGAATTTCCTGAATATCCAGGCGCATTAGCGCGCTTTTTAGACATGCTCGGCTGTAATTGGAATATTACTTTATTTCATTATCGCAATCACGGTGCGGCACAGGGTAATGTGTTAGCCGCTTTTGAAGTTGAGCCCAGTGATTATGAGCGTTTTGATGAACATCTTGCAAAGTTAGCGTATCAATTTCAAGAAGAAACAAATAACCCGTGTTTTACACGCTTTTTGCATGGCGAGCAGTTAACAAAGCAAAAGGCTGGATAATAAGTACTGAGTTAGGTACGCTGGTCATGAAAGTATCTAATTTTATCAGTGGATTACATGATTAGAAAAAGAACAAATAAGGACATCTTCATCACGTTAGTTGCAAGGCTTGTATTGTTTGCGGGCTTATATTTTGGTGTGAGCGCGCTTTGGCCAGACCTGATCGAGCACACACTTTTCTTGCCAATTGCGCTTGTAATAACAATGATATCGGTCGTATTCCGAGGCGATTTTGATACCAACAGACGCCCAGAGCAGATGTTATTAAAAGAGGGCGAGAAGTTAATACTCATCTACGGGGAAAATAAAACTATGATGCCAATAGCACAAGTTGAGTCTGTCGCTATCGATGAGAATTATCTTGGGATCATCGAGAAGAATAATGGTAATGGCTATGACATTATGTGTAAAGGCAGCCAAGAGCAGATCTATCATCACCTTAAGAACATACTAGGTACACATATAGAGAATTGTAAAGTACAACTGCTTTGAGCCCTAGTCAGCTAAAGTAGCACTTAGCTTACTGTTATATTCAATACTTATCCAATCTTAATGGCAGCCTGAGCACTGTAAACTATAGTTAGCTATTATCAGTTGAAAAACGCAAGGATATGATGTTTAGGTACTATGTTGCGTTATTACTTTTATTTTTGAGCACTCAAATTGCAGCCCTTGAAAAAGTCACATTACAGTTAAAGTGGACACATCAATTTCAGTTTGCTGGTTACTATATGGCAAAGGAAAAAGGGTTTTATCATAGGGAAGGGTTAGACGTTCATATTCTTCCTGCCGATCCCAATAATCCTAACGTTGATTTTCGTGTGTTATATGGTCAAGCTCAGTTTGGTGTGTTTCACTCAGGCCTCTTAAAACAAAGACTCAATGGTAAACCCTTTGTGGCGCTTGCTGCGATACTACAGTCTTCTCCTTATTGTTGGATGGTAAGAGCCGACAGTGATATTTATGTTCCTCGTGATTTTCAGGGGAAACGCCTCAGTCATTTAGGACACACAGAAAACGGTGAGTTGCTCATGATGTTGCAACGTGCCGGCGTCAATACACAAAATATGCGCTTGTATTCAGGCAATGAGCCACTGAAAGACTTTATCGCTGGTAAATTTGATGCGATGCAAGTTTATAGCACCAATGAGCCCTATGCAGTACAGCAAAGCGGTCTATCAACCCGTGAAATTTGCCCAAAGCAGTTTGGTTTAAACGTTTATGCTGACGTGCTCTTTACTACGGAAAGCGTACTAGAAAACCGCCCTGAGCTTGTTAAACGCTTTCGTCGTGCGAGCCTTAAAGGTTGGCGATACGCTATGTTACATCTAGAAGAAACCTTAGCGATAACGAAGCAGCAATACGCTACCCAAAAATCCTTGGAACAGCTCGCATTTGAGGCAGAGAAGTTAAGGGAGTTCATAAAGGTGGCTAATATTCCAATTGGAACAATGTCAACGGCAAAATGGCAATGGATAGCACAGCTATATCACTTAGATGTGAGTCAGTTTCATGAACACAAAGCGCGCTTTATTTATTCAGAAGTGAAGAATGAACAACCTAAGTTATCTTGGGTGTTGATTATTGCAGCGATTTTGACATTGGTTTGTATTCCAATGTATATCCACTTAATTTTTTCTCGTAAATATCATCAACAATTACGCTAGAATAAGGGTATTGTTTCCCTGACAACCGTGGCCATTGTGGAACCGAGCAAACGCTTTCAACTTCTAGATAAATTATTATTCGATACCCGACAATATTGGCAAGTCGTTGCTTTTGAGCATCTCACTATTCCTTGGCCACAACTACAATCTGAATTACTGCGATTAAGCGACGATGCAGTATCAACATTAGACAGTGACACTGATGCCCTTTTTACTTTTTTTAGTCGCTATATTCCCGAACTTGAACAACTTACGGTCTTAAGTGCTTTACCGCAAAAAGTGGGCCGTAGAGATGAGTTACCGTTTTGGCTGAGCAATGGCATAAAGGGACGTAAATTAGAGCAACTTCAAGACTTTGTTGCCGCAGTAAACGAAACTAAAGCATCGGTACTAGAGTGGTGCGCAGGTAAAGGTCATTTAGGCCGATTGCTTTCTTATCATGGCGCGCCTGAAGTGAACAGTATTGAGCTTCAAGCGGATCTGTGTCGACAAGGAGAGGAAAGTGCGAAGCGGCAAAATCTAAACTTGCATTTTCATTGTGCCGACGTGTTGAAAGATGACATACATCACCACTTCGTTGAAAACCGCCATGGTATTGCCCTGCATGCATGTGGTGAATTACATCGTGTATTTATGCACCAAGCAGTGGCGAATGGCATGAAAAAGCTATCGCTCTCTCCATGCTGCTATCACTTATTTACACCACCTGATTATCAAGCCATGAGTGTTGAAGCACAGCAGAGTCAGCTCAACTTATCTCATCACGATATGAAGTTAGCGCTGCAAGAGACAGTTACAGCACCCGGGAGAGTGGCACAAGTACGTAAAAAAGAGGTGAGTTGGCGCTTAGGGTTTGATGCGCTGCGCAGAGAACTTACCGCAGATAAACATTACGTGAGTGTGCCTTCGGTCAATAAGGCTATTTTTTCGGGGTCGTTTAGTGAATTCTGTTATTGGGCAGCTGAGCAGAAGCAGCTCGTCCTACCTGACGGAATTGATTTTGACCAATATGAACGTATTGGGCGTGAACGAAAGCAAGTAACGGACAGAATTGAGCTAGTACGACACGTGTTTCGTCGTGCGATTGAGATCTGGTTGGTCCTGGATAGGGTTTTATATCTGCAAGCAGCTGGGTATGATGTCACCCTTAGTACTTTTTGCGAAAAGTCGCTCACCCCAAGGAATATTTTGATACAGGCTGAACGTCAGTCGGAGAACCATTAATGTGTAATACGAGCCCAAGTCCACTGAGTCACTTACTCGATAATAATAAACAGTGGGCAGATCGCACCAATGCCAGTGATCCTGAGTTTTTCAAAAAACTGTCGCAACAACAGAATCCAGATTATCTATGGATCGGCTGCTCTGACTCTCGTGTGCCTGCCAACGAGATTGTTGACTTAATGCCTGGAGAATTGTTTGTTCACCGCAATGTTGCCAATGTCGTGGTGCATACTGATCACAACTGTTTGTCGGTCATGCAGTATGCGGTTGAGGTGCTCAAAGTAGATCACATTATGGTGGTCGGTCACTACGGTTGCGGTGGAGTGCAAGCGGTGCTCGATAATGCTAAGTTTGGCCTTATCGATAACTGGCTGCGTCATGTCGCTGATGTGAAAGAGAAACACCAAGCGATTATTGAACAAGTGAGCAAAGAAAAGCAGTGTGCGGCGCTTTGCGAGTTAAATGTGATAGAACAGGTGCGTAACGTGTGTCAGAGCAATATCGTTCAAGATGCTTGGCAGCGAGGTCAAGCTTTGACGGTACACGGGTGGGTTTATGGCCTTGCTGATGGCCTCTTAAATGAGGTGGTGAACGCCGTAGAAAATATGGAGCAACTGTCGCTTTGCTATGAAAAGTCTCTGCTTGGTGTGAACCAGCGCTATTGCTAGGGTCAACAGAGTTTAGAGATTGCGTGCGCCACAAGCGCACGCTTTACTATCCGAAGCTGTGGTTGCTTATTTCTGCGAGTCGGATGCTTGGCTGGCAAGTTGTGCTTCTAACTGCGCCACTTTTTCTTCAAGTTCAACCAATTTTTCACGCGTGCGGATCAGCACTTTGCTTTGAATATCAAACTCTTCTCTGCTAACAAAATCCATTTCTGATAATTTGCTCTGGATCGCCTGTTTCGTTCTTGCTTCAAATGTTTCAGCAAGATTTTTTACGCCCTGTGGCATGTTACTGGAAATTTGCTTAGCAATTTCTTCAATTTTGGCTGGATTAATCATCTTCTTACCTTAGCTTGCGAGTCAGTATACAAAGTCCATCTTACCTTATGCGCCGCAGACGGAAAAGGTTCGCTTCATAGTTTTACATGGATACGATAAACTAGGGCCTGTTTATAAGAATTCCTCAACCCCTCAGCACTGACAGTTGTAGCCAACATTGTGCCAAGCGAGAAGATAACCGGATTAGTTGCATGAAGCTCAACCCAAAACAAGACGAAGCGGTAAAATATATCAGTGGTCCATGCCTTGTATTGGCAGGTGCGGGCTCAGGTAAAACCCGGGTTATTACCAATAAAATTGCCTACCTAGTGCAGCAGTGTGAATACAAAGCAAAGAATATCGCAGCGGTCACCTTTACCAACAAAGCGGCGAAAGAAATGCGTGAACGTGTGGCACAAACTTTGGGCAAGCAAGAAGCTAAGGGTTTGTGGGTGTCGACATTCCATACATTAGGGCTGGAAATCATTAAAAAAGAGGTCAAGACCTTAGGGTATAAACCTGGCTTTTCCTTGTTTGATGATCAAGACACGAATCAGTTGTTAAGTGAACTCACTGAAAAAGAGCTTGAGCGTGATAAAGACTTACTCAATTTGCTGAAAATGCAGATTGGTAACTGGAAGAACGAGCTTATTTTGCCTGAGCGTGCTATTCGAGAAGCGCGAGAGCCGCAAAAAGCGCTATTCGCTCAGCTTTATGCGCGTTATCAAACACAGCTGCGTGCTTACAATGCCCTAGACTTTGACGATCTTATTATGATCCCAACTTTGCTTTTGAATCAGTCAGTTGATGTGAGAGAGCGCTGGCAGCAACGTTTCCGCTATTTGCTGGTGGATGAGTATCAAGATACCAATACCAGCCAGTACCAGTTAGTGAAATTGCTGGTAGGTGAGCGCGCACGTTTTACTGTGGTTGGTGACGATGATCAGTCTATCTATTCATGGCGTGGCGCTAAACCGCAAAACTTAGTGCTACTGAGCAAAGACTTTCCAGGCCTAAGACTTATCAAGTTGGAGCAAAACTATCGTAGCGCAGGGCGGATCCTAAAGGCTGCGAATATCCTTATCGCCAACAATCCCCATGAATTTGATAAACAGCTGTTTAGTGAACTGGGGTATGGCGATCCGATCCGTGTGATAGCGACTCGTGATGAAGAACATGAAGCGGAGCGTGTGGTCGCGGAGATCATTTCACACAAGTTTATGAAACGTACCAGCTATCGCGACTATGCATTGCTCTATCGTGGAAATCACCAAGCTAGAGTGTTTGAAAAAGCACTCATGACCAACCGTATTCCATACAAAATTAGTGGCGGTATGTCGTTCTTTGCACGCAGTGAAATCAAAGACATCATGGCTTATTTGCGGTTCTTAGTGAATCAAGATGATGACAACGCATTTTTACGTATCGTCAATACCCCACGACGCGAGATTGGTCCGGTAACATTAGAAAAGCTAGGAAGCTTTGCCAACGAGCGTCATATTAGTCTATTTGCGGCGTGTTTTGAGTCAGAGCTTGCGGACCGTTTGGCGGGTCGTGGCTTAAATGCATTGATGGGATTTGCGCGCTGGGTGGTTGAGCTTTCCGACCGAGCAACCCGCGGAGATACCTTGGAAGCGGTAAAAGATATGATCCGTGAAATTAATTACGAAGCGTATCTTTACGAGTCATCTCCCAGCGCTAAAGCGGCGGAAATGCGGATGAAAAACGTATCAGAACTATACCGTTGGATAAGTGATATGCTCACGGGAGATGCTGATAACCCCGCCATGACACTGCCAGAAGTGGTAAGCAAACTCACATTAAGAGATATGCTTGAGCGCAATGAAGAGGAAGATGACTCAGATGCAGTACAGTTATTAACGCTGCATGCGTCCAAAGGTCTTGAATATCCACACGTATTTATGGTGGGGATGGAAGAAGGGTTACTACCCCACCAAACGAGTATTGACGAAGATAATGTCGAAGAGGAAAGGCGTTTGGCCTATGTTGGTATAACTCGCGCTCAGCAAACCCTAACATTGACTTATACCAAAAGTCGTCGTCAATTTGGTGAGCAAATCACCCCAGAGCTGAGTCGCTTTGTACAAGAATTGCCGCAAGATGATTTACAAATTGAAGGGAAAAAGCCTGTAGCGACACAGGCAGAACGAATGGAAAAAGGTAAATCTAACGTTGCGAATTTACGGGCAATGCTAAGACGGGACTGATTCGTTATCAAAATTTTGGATAAAGGCTACACGTTCGTTGCCCTTATCCAACATTTGCTGTTTGCCAAAAAATAGCTGCAAGCCATGCTTTTCCAGTAAGCTTCTAAAGTTTAAAATCGCAGGACCTCGGGCGATGACCTTAATATTCTTCACTTTAGTAACGGCTAAAATACCTTGCAATTGAACCTCATAACTCGTTTGTTGTAAGACGCGTTTACTAAACGTCGAGCTTAATAAGACATAGGTAAAGTCAACTTGGCTGATCAGGGTTAGATCGCAGCGATCTTTACCAAAATTATTCAGTCCGATAGGGATCCCCATATCGGCCAAGGCTCTGAGATTTAATACTTGCTGACTAGAAGCAAAGCGAATTTCGCTCTCTTCGAAGAGTAAACAAAGTGTTTTGTCTTGCCGCTGTAGCTGCTGCTTTAACGCGTCAAAATGTGCACTTTCTAGTAACATTGCAGAACAACCAAATAGCATATCTTCATCGCGGTTACGTGCTATTTCTTGCGCTTTGTTTAGTAGATGCAATTCAATTTCAAGCAGCTGAGATTTTTCTGCGGCAAACTTTTTCAGAATATCAAAACTGGTGCTGCCTAATACTGGATGTTCGCCAAAGGCTTCCAAAAAGCCAATTGGCTGGGCGCTATCTGACCAGTTTACGATTTCCGTGCAGCGGAAGTGAGTAGGGAGCTTATCTAAGTGATGCTGTTCTTGTTGCTTCTGAGCGTTTGAGCTTGCGGTAAGTAATGGATGATAAAATTCATAGCGACCACGGCCAGCGTTTTTGGCATAGTACATTGCCGCATCGGCATCTCTGATAATTTCATCGGTGTTACGATACAGCTTATTACTATAGGTGATACCTATGCTGGCACCACTTTGCATGCATACTCCTTTCAAGCAGAAAGGTTGCTGCATGACTTTGATAATACGCTTGGCGACATCTTCCGCTTGCTGACGATCGGTTAGGTGATCAAGTAAGATCACGAACTCATCACCGGCAAGTCGTGCTAATAAATCGTGTTCACGAATACACTCTAAAAACGACTGAGCCACCCACACCAAAAACTGATCACCTGCTTGGTGACCTAATTCATCATTTATGTCTTTAAACTTATCTAAATCGATAAAGAGAACGGCAAAGTTATCTTCGGGGTAACGATGATGTTTTTGCAGCGTCTTTTCGAGCTGAGTTAAAAACAAACTACGGTTTGGTAGACCCGTGAGTGAATCATGATGGGCATCATGATAAAGCTGTTGCTCAATCTTTTTGCGCTCTTCCATATGCATTTGTAGATGTAAATTGGCTTGCTGTAGCTCTTTGGTCTTCTCCGCAACTCGATGTTCTAACTGCTGGTGACTGATCTTAAGTGCTTGGTTCGCTAGGTGCGTTTGTAGTACAGAGGCAATCTGATTAGATACAAACGAGATCAGCTCAACATCATCATAATTAAATTCGTGTTTGTGCTCGTAAGCTTGGCATGCGATCAGACCGATGACGCCAGTAGCCGTTTTTAATGGTGCACCAAGCCAACTCGTTGCAGCAAGCTTGTGGTTATAGCCTGCAGGGCGCTCTACCGTGCCCTCTAGTGCTAAGGCTTTGGCACGGGTACTATCTATCAATTGGCTTTGCTCAGTACGAATGACCAGCTCACTATACCCTTTTGCAAATGGGCGAGGGTTGTAACTGGTTTTTTCATCAACGCTATACGGGAAGGTGAGCCAATTCGTCTCTTTATCGTAAAGCGCTATGTAGAGGTTGTCGGCAAAAGTAATAGAACGAATAATGTCGTGAACTTGTTGGTAAACATCGTCAATATCGGAGAACTGGGTTGCTAATTCAGAGATCTTGAATAAGATTTGCTGTCTTTCTAGCGCACGCTTGCGGTTTTCTATTTCTTTATTAAGTGCTTCATTACTTTGCATTAGTGCCCGCGTGCGAATTTTCACTTCAGACTCTAGTAACTCACGCTTTTTAACGCGTTCAATCGCTGTGGCCAAATATAATGACATCACTTCAAGCAATTCAACTTGATGATCGCTGTAGGATTGTTCCGCTTCGTAGCTTTGCGACACCATAACGCCAATAATTGCGCCATCGCGATAGATAGGTACACCTACCCAATGCTCTGCTTGACTACCCATTATCTTAAAATCGCCAGCATTGGCTCGCGATAGCATGTCGTCTTTGGTGAGGTAAACAGTTTCACCGGTTTTAAATACAAACCCAGTTACACCATCTTTGAAGTGATGTGCTTCATGAAGAGGGACAGAAATACCATCTTTCTCATCAACAAAATACGATAGCTCAAGCGCTTGAGTAAAGCGATTTTGCAGGACAACATAAAAGCTTTTGCTAGGTAAATATTGAGACAGAATATTGTGGATTGCGGGATACAACAAGGTAAGCTCAGCAACAGTACTAGCCTGTTCTGATAACTGAATTAGTGTGTATTGAAGTTGAGACTTTCTTTTATACTTTTTAAGTAAAGACTCTAATCTGGCGGTTCGCCGAGATAGTCTCCTAACCTGCTGTTGTGGCTCTTCCAATGACGAAACCAGTTCTTATTGTTGTTTAATTATTGAGCTTAATAGTTTCACTTTTAGCCGAAGCGGTCAAGTGTAAATTTCTCATTCCTGCTCGTTTTATAGAGCGATATCAAGCCAGCGTTAATCATGGCTTTTATGGCACTATATTGAGACGAAAATGCAGCGATAAACGCTGCACTGTCCAATAAGTCTTTTTACCCTAATATAGAGAAGTTGAAATATTTATTTGCTTGTCATGAAATCAATTGCCGCTGCAATCTCATCATCCGAGCAGTTCATACAAGTACCACGAGGAGGCATTGCATTGAAGCCATTGATCGCATGGTCTAGTAATACGTCTTTACCTTTGGCAATGCGAGGCGCCCAATCGTCAGCTGTTTTTGGTGCACCTAGTGCGCCTGTGCCGTGACAAGCAAAACATGCTGCTTGATAAACTTGCTCACCTGAACGAGGTCCTGATGGCTCGGCTTCTGCAGCACTTTCAGCACCAGCTAAATATACTGAGCCGATAGGCTGAAGACGTTTCTTAATCGCTTCTTCAGTTAAAGAATTGTCGTATGGTTGCGCAACTGCGGCTGTTGATAGCAATAAAAGTGCTGCTGAAAGTTTTTTCATTTACCTTGCTCACTTCGTTTGAACGTGTTCAATCACGATAATGGATGACGGAATTATTGGGATTATAACGTCACCTGTTCATTTATAAAACGTAAACTTGAGTATAAATGGTTAAAACCATTAATTTATTGCGTTAGGGCAAGCTTTTTCGCCTAAATTTGCAATAACGTTAGGCCGAAATGTGAGTCGATCGGCTCTAACGTTTTCCTTTACTATTACGAATGGGTAGGAGAAGCGATCGCTTTTATGCCATTTCGATTAGTTTCGTCACCGCCTTTTCGATACCTGTCGCGGCTTCAAGGATGGATGACGCCAGCATGTATGCCGGTGTACTAATCACTTTTTCATTATCATCAACGACGATCTCGGTCACTTCACAATCCACGTGCTTTGCACCAAGCGTATTAACTGCCGCTGCGGTATCAACATCATTACCTATGGTCGCGAGTGTACCCGGTGTATGGATATGGGCGATGAGTGCTGGTGCAATACATAAATAAGCAATAGGCTTTTGCTGATGATTGAACTCACGACATACGCGCTTTACGCTTTCAAGGATCGTAGAGTCTGCGCCTTTAAAAGCAAAATCGGAAAGGTTCTTTGCTACACCAAAACCTCCTGGTAATACCAAAGCATCGAATTCGTCAGCACTTAATGTTTCCAGATCTGCAATTTCTCCGCGTGCAATGCGGGCGGCTTCAACAAGAACATTACGACGTTCATCTTGTTCTTCACCGGTGATGTGATTGATCACATGGAATTGATCAATATTAGGTGCAAAGCACTGATAGTTTGCCCCTGCTTTTTCAAGATTGAGTAGTGTTAATACTGACTCGTGGATCTCGGCACCGTCGAATACACCACAGCCACTTAAAATTACCGCTACTTTTTTCATTCATTTCTCCCTTCAATGTCACATCATGCGCGCTATATGCATAAAAAGAATTATGCACGAATTAAAAAATTATAAAGGATCTTCTATGATCTTTGAGCAATTGTGTTAGTATACTCCTCCGCTTGAGAAAATCAGGCTATTTTTTACTCACCTAGTTTGTTAAGCGTGACTAAAAAAATTCTTTATCCACAAAGCGGTAAAGATAATAACAATAAAAAAGGCACAAAAAGCGCAAGTAAATCAAAGTTTTAATTTACACTCTGACTTTTACAACAAAGTTTCGGAGCGATTTTTCGTGTTTGTCTACAAAGTTATCCACAGGTGCAGCACGATTTATCTAATGATGAGATAACGCGAAACTCGTTTTATCTTGTGCCTTGTGGCATCCTTACATTCTACTCCACAAAAGACTAATTTAGGATCCAATATTTATGTCTCAGATCCCTCAAAATCCGTTGATCTTGGTTGATGGTTCTTCCTATTTATTTCGTGCTTATCATGCGCCACCACATTTAACAAATTCAAAAGGTGAAGCAACTGGTGCGATCTACGGTGTGATCAATATGCTTAAGAGTTTGCTTAAGCAATATCAACCAAGTCATATGGTAGTAGTCTTTGACGCTAAAGGGCCAACTTTCCGCAACGAAATGTATAGCGAGTATAAAGCGCATCGTCCGCCTATGCCGGATGATCTGAGAACGCAAATCGAGCCGATCCACGAAATAATTAAAGCAATGGGCCTGCCACTGGTAAGTATTAGTGGTGTCGAGGCCGATGACGTGATCGGTACATTCTCTAAAATAGCGTCAGAGCAAAGTCGCCATGTGCTAATCAGCACTGGTGATAAGGATATGGCGCAATTGGTTAATGAACATGTCACGTTGATCAACACAATGACGAATACGATCTTAGACCCTGAAGGGGTAGTGGATAAGTTTGGTATTGGTCCTGACTTGATCATCGACTATCTCGCGTTAATGGGAGATAAGGTCGATAATATTCCGGGCGTACCTGGCGTTGGTGAAAAAACGGCATTGGCGATGCTGCAGGGATTAGGCTCTATTGATTCGCTTTACGAAAACTTAGACAAAATTGCTGATTTAGGTTTTCGTGGCTCAAAAACCATGGCGAAAAAACTAGAGGAACACCAAGCGCAGCTAAAACTGTCGTATGAATTAGCCACCATTAAGCTGGATTGTGAAGTAGAGCAAGACTTAGAGCAATTTAAGATAGCTGAGATGGATAAAGATCGCTTAATCGAGCTATATGGTCAGTGTGAATTTAAGCGTTGGTTAGCTGAATTGCTGGATGGTCAGTCACAAGCTGATATCGTTGATGTGGAGGCTGAAGGGTCGGCGCCTGCGGCGGCGCAGGTCGACACCCAGTACGAGACCATTTTGACAAGAGCACAGCTTGATGACTGGGTAACTAAGTTAAAAGCAGCCCAGCTCATCGCTTTTGATACTGAAACCACCAGCGTTAACTATATGCAGGCGGATCTAGTTGGAATGAGCTTTGCGGTTGCACCGGGCGAAGCGGCTTACTTACCGATCAATCACGACTATGTGGGAGCACCTGAGCAGCTTTCTCAAGATATAGTGTTCGAGATCATGGCACCGCTACTTGCAGATCCTCAGCTCAAAAAAGTGGGTCAAAATTTAAAATATGATCAAAGTGTGCTTGCTCGTGCCGGGCTTGAACTGCAGGGGATCGCTTTTGATACCATGTTGGAGTCTTACGTATTTAACAGCGTAGGAACTCGCCACGATATGGACTCCTTGGCGCTAAAATATTTAGGCCATAAAACCATTAGCTTTGAAGACATCGCAGGCAAAGGTAAGAACCAACTGACCTTTAACCAAATTGAGCTAGAAAAGGCGGCTCCTTATGCAGCGGAAGATGCAGACATTACGCTGAGATTGCATCAACATCTCTGGCCGTTAATTGAAAAAGAAAATCGCCTTAAGCAGGTATTTACAGAGATTGAATTACCGCTGCTGAGTGTACTTTCTCGCATTGAACGCACTGGTGTGCACATCGATGGCGATATGCTAGCGAAGCAAAGTATCGAGATTGAAAAACGCTTAGGTGAGCTTGAACAACAAGCCTTTGAAATTGCAGGTGAGGAGTTCAACCTGAGTTCAACAAAGCAACTACAAGCGATACTGTTCGACAAACTTGAGCTGCCAGTGATTAAGAAAACGCCAAAAGGCGCGCCTTCAACGGCCGAAGAAGTGCTACAAGAGTTGGCGCATGATTATCCACTGCCAAAACTTATTATTGAGCACCGTGGCTTGGCTAAGCTGAAATCAACCTATACCGACAAATTACCAAAATTGGTTAATGCGGATACCGGTCGCGTGCACACTTCTTATCATCAAGCCGTTACCGCAACGGGCCGTTTAAGCTCAAGTGATCCTAACTTGCAAAATATTCCGATCCGTAATGAAGCGGGACGTCGTATTCGTCAGGCATTTGTTGCCGACAATAATAAACAAATCGTTGCGGCGGATTACAGCCAAATCGAGCTTAGGATCATGGCACATTTGTCACAAGACAAAGGGTTGTTGAGTGCCTTTGCTGAAGGTAAAGATGTACACAGTGCAACGGCGTCTGAAGTGTTTTCCGTGCCGCTTGAGGAAGTGACTTCTGATATGCGCCGCAAAGCCAAAGCGGTTAACTTTGGTCTGATCTATGGCATGAGTGCGTTTGGTCTGTCACGTCAGTTAGATATTCCAAGAAATGAAGCGCAACATTATATGGATATGTACTTTGAACGCTTCCCTAGTGTATTAGAGTATATGGAGCGTACGCGTGAAGAGGCTGCTGATAAAGGGTATGTAGAAACCTTATTCGGTCGCCGCTTGTATCTTCCGGATATCAATGCGCGTAATGGCGCTCGCAGAAAAGCAGCAGAACGTGCAGCTATCAACGCTCCGATGCAGGGCACTGCGGCGGATATCATCAAAAAAGCGATGATTAAAGTGGATGAATGGCTACAAAGCTGTGATAGCAATGATATCCAGTTGCTCATGCAAGTGCACGATGAATTGGTGTTTGAAGTACACAGCGATAAAGTTGCTGAATACAGTGAAAAGATCTGTGAGTTGATGAGCGCTGCGGCAGCACTTGATGTACCGTTACTAGTTGAAGCCGACAGTGGTGACAACTGGGAACAAGCACACTAGTTGATATTAAAATCTACCCGAGTTGCACTATTCGATTAGACTAGGGCCTGTTGATCTTTCAAGTTTGTTTTTGCAGCAGTTTGATTGGTATTTATACAAGGCAGAGCCAGCGTAGCATAGTCATTCTATGTAAGTCTGGCGATAACACAGTAGAAATGCTAATCAAGCGCTGCCCTTTGGGTTCATCTGAGTGCGCTTTGTTCATTGTTGCTCAACTTTTGCCTAGATTACTAGGCTGCAAGTCGAGCGTCGCGACCAAAACACACTCAGAAGAACAAAAATCAAACAGCAAAGGTCAACAGGCCCTAGTGCAACTTCATTCATCTTTGTTGGCAAGTATACACTAGCAGCATAGCGTCTTAATTTTGTAGCTCCTGTTAATCCCTAGTAACAAAAAACAAATTAACGTTGAAAGTTTATCAAATTGGCTCAAGTTTTGCTTTTTGGTGTTTATTTCTGGACGTCTATTTGTTAGAGTTCGCGCCGTCCTCATCCTGTAGGACATCCTGTTGATGATGTATCTCTCGAAAGAGGATACAGTGTATTGATAGCTTCTCCCCAGATTGCTATAGCGGCTCGTAACTTTTACGGGCCGTCTTTTTCTTCTCTTATCAAAGATGATAGCAATTGATGTAACTCCCCAATCAATGTGCATATGAAACCCCTATTAACTTCGTTAAAAATTGATCGTTTAGGGTAGCTAAATCACAACGTTTTTGCTTGGCTACTAAGGCTATTTTCTCGCTATAAAGTGAATACGATGGGCGTAAAAGTATTCCAACATAACGACGAGTTTATGATTAAAGGTTTATTTAATTTGCACTGCGTTTTACACTGAGCGCTCAAATGCAATTCACTCTCATTTCATAAGGAAGTCGTCATGCTAAAGTACCTTCTTTTAGGTAGTGCACTTATTTCTTCTCAGGCGTTCGCAGCTTGGCAATTTAATCAACAACAAAGCGATGTTAGTTTTGTGTCTGTGAAACAGACTAGCGTTGCAGAAGTACATCATTTTAAAACGATAGATAGTACATTATCTGCTAAAGGCGAGCTTGAGGTTAATATTGACTTGGCAAGCGTTGAAACGATGATCCCGATCCGTAATGAACGCATGCAAAAGATGCTGTTCAATGTAGCGCAACACCCAAAGGCGAAAGTTAACGCTGATGTTTCTGAAGTGCTTGCTAAACTTAAAGCTGGTACACAAAAAATCAATGATGTAACAGCAACATTGACACTGCATGGTCAGATCCAAAAGATCAGTCTAGACTTATTGATAACGAAAAGTGCTAATGGCTTGGTGGTTACACCGGTAAATGCATTTATTCTCGATTCTAAGCAGTTTGGGTTAGATAAAGGAATTGAAGCGCTACGAGAAATTGCGGGTCTGAAGACTATCGCGACTAGTGTGCCTGTTAGCTTCAACTTGGTTTTTGATGAACAAAATTGATTCGTTAATCAAACAGTATGTTACGACTCATGCGCCGACCGAAAATTGGTCGGCGCCGTCGTGCGGTTTTTCTGACATAAAAATTGCTGCGGATGGTCGTTGGTTTCATCAAGGGCGTGAAATTAAACGGCAATCACTTGTTGCCTTGTTTGCTAGTGTTTTAACCTTTGATGGTCAACAGTATTGGTTAAAAACACCAGCAGAAAGTTGTGAGATTGAGGTGCTTGCTCATCCTTTTATTATCGAGCAATGGCGTTATTGTGATGAAGCATCGGCTTTGGAGTTATCACCTTGTATTATCGCGATAGATAATTTAGGCCGTGAGTGGCCCATTTGTGATGTGTTTCCACTAGCCCTTGAGCATGTTAATGGAGGAGATATTCCATTTCTCACACTCAATTATGGTTTAACCGCTAGAATTTCACGAAATGTCTATTATCAGTGGGCTGAATTGCTCGAGGAAGATGAAAAAGGTCTTTATCTGATGTCGGCAAAGACGCGCTTTTATCTTAGCTAAGCGCGCCCTACGCTTGATTATTCGCTCGCTTCTTCTTGAGCTTCTTTCACAAACGGACCTAAGTACCAATCATCCAGTTTCCACGCCAATTCGTTCAATCCGATACCTTTCAGAGAAGAAAACGCGTGAACGGTGATATCACCGTCTATTTCAGCTAGCGCTCGACGTACTTGTAGTACTTCTGCTTTGCGTTTACCTTGTTTTAGCTTATCGGCTTTGGTCAACAACGCTAATACCGGTATATTGCTGCCAGTCGCCCAGTTGATGAGATCCATATCGAGGTCTTTAAGAGGGTGACGAATATCCATTAATACCACAATCCCTTTAAGACATTTGCGGCGTTGTAAATATTCACCTAATGCTTTTTGCCATTTCTTTTTCATCTCTAATGGGACTTTCGCAAAGCCATAGCCAGGTAAATCAATCAAACGCTGATCTTCACCTAGAGAAAAAGTATTAATAAGCTGAGTCCGGCCAGGTGTTTTACTGGTGCGTGCCAGCTTTTGGTCTGTAAGCGTATTGAGCGCGCTCGACTTACCAGCGTTAGAACGACCCGCAAAAGCAACTTCAATTCCAGTGTCTGGTGGCAGTTTACTGATATCTGGGGCACTTGTGATAAATTGTGCCTGATTGTATTTAACGCGAGATTTTAGCACGCTGACTCCTAACTGATTAAACTTTCGCGGATGGAATTGCGTATTTTATAACAGTATGACGGAAACCAAAAGCATTGTGAGATTTGTTCTAAACGCCGCTTTTGTCGCTAATTGACCAAACCGTCGTCCCAATATTAATTAATCTAGGTCAAGTCCCTATAAATTATAAGCTTAATATGGGCAGAAAACGTGCCAGAGAAAGTAATATCGTGTAGAATGTAGAAATTGCAATGTCAATCTAAAGTGTATACCTATCAGTAGTCACTACTGAGCAAGGCGTATTTAGATGGATCGGTGCTGTTTGGCGTTATATTTGCTAAGTTTGCATGTATGATTCATCTGATTAACATAACAACCTAATTAGTACTGATTGGTATTATTTGCCCGAGCAATAAAGAGAGCGACTTTGTTCGCGAGGGTACAAATTACAGGGTCGGAAACAGAGAATTTACCATGAAAAAAATAGCATTAACTTTAACAATGTTGCTTGGTACGTTGTCAGCAAGCAACGCATCGGCATTCGATGGTGACGCGGAAGCAGGTAAAGCAAAGTCTGCAACGTGTGCAGCATGTCACGGTCCAGATGGCAATGCCCCTGTGACTATGTATCCTAAAATCGCAGGTCAGCATGCAGATTATATCTATAAGCAGCTACAAGAGTTTAAGCTAGGTATGACGTCTGGTGGTAAAGAAGGGCGTATGGATCCTGTGATGAGTGGTATGGCTATGCCGCTGTCAGATCAAGATATGAAAGATTTAGCTGTATATTTCTCTTCTTTACCTATGTCTGCGGGTTCAACGCCTGAAGATGTTGTTGCTTTAGGTCAAAAGCTATACAAAGCGGGTGATGCTGAGCGTGGTATTCCTGCTTGTGCTGCGTGTCACGGTCCTCGTGGTAATGGTACTTCTTTAGCTAAGTTCCCGAAAGTGTCATTCCAGCACCCTGAGTACATCAAATCACAGCTTGAGAAGTTCCGTGATGGCACTCGCAACAATGACATGAATGGTATGATGCGTGATATCGCGAAGAAGCTTACGGATAAAGACATCGAAGTATTATCTAAGTACTTAGGTGGTCTACACTAAAGTCGTATAGTGAGTTTACCTCTCTCAGTGTAAACTCCTACTATTGAAAAAAGGGCAGCATAGGCTGCCTTTTTTTGTTGTTGAAGTTGTGAGACATATCTCACTTTTAATGTGAGATATTTGCTCGTGCAACATGTGAGTTTTAGCTTATTTTTAAGCTGTTGTTCAGTGTAAGTTTATGTAATTCATCTTTTTTTTGTTTAATTAAAAAAATTAAGGTAAGAAATTTGTTATTAAACAGTTGTAACTCAAGCTCAGGAGCGTAGATTATTCGTTGTCGCCAAGCAATACAAAAAAAGGGACAATTCGATACGGAAGCGTAGGTGGCAAAGTTATGTATCTAGTTAGATACGAAGGACTATCAAGAAAGCGTCAGGAAGGCCGAGAATAAGAAAATCACGGAAGTCTCATAATAAAAACAATATGGAAAGTGTCACGGAAGTCTAAAATAAAAACAATACGGACGACAATAAAATAAAAAGAATAATAATAAGACTTAAAAGTCGAAGGGAGAAGTGTCCAGTTGTGACGCTCAGATTAGTAGGCGGTAGAGAGTGATCTCTGCCGCCTTTTTATTTGGTTGCCTCTATTATACCTGATACAATAGCCGCCTTATTAAGCAATCACTGTTGACTATTGCAAGATTCAACTCTATTCAGTTGTGGCCTGTGCCAAGGTAATCAGCTTGAAGCCTACCATCAAGACAAGTATCGACTGTACTGGCAATGTCAAACCTGCCAGTTGGTGATGGTTGATCCCAAGTCGAGATTAACACCAGCTCAAGAAAAGGCCATTTATGATAGCCATGAAAACGATCTGGCTGATGAAGGCTATCGTCGCTTTCTAGCACGAGTGGCGGATCCACTGTTGGCACGTTTGGTGATACCAAGCCAAGGCTTAGATTTTGGCTGTGGGCCAGGGCCGCTGCTTGCGAAAATGCTTGAAGAAGCTGGGCATCAAGTTGCTTTGTTTGACCTGTACTATGCTAATGATGCCAGTGTACTGACTCGTCAGTACGACTTTATCGTCAGTACAGAAGTGGTGGAACATTTAGCAGAACCTGCAAAAGTATTAACGCAATTGTTAGCATGCTTAAAAGTGGGAAAGCCGCTAGCCTTGATGACCAAGCTCGTCATTGATAAAGCACGCTTTGCGAATTGGCACTATAAAAATGACCTGACGCATATTTCATTTTTTAGTCAAGAAAGCTTTGCGTATTTTGCCGCGCAGCAGGATTGTGAATTAGAATTTATTGGGAATGATGTCATCATTCTCACCAAGCGTAGTTAACGCGAGAATTTTGGATAACCAATTATGACCAGAAAGAAAAAGACACGTAAAGTTGCAGCCAATGGAACACCAAGGCTGAGTAAAGAAAAGCTACAAGCGTTACGTGCACTCAAAGAGCAGCGTAGCAAAAAAACCAAAGGTAAAAAGCCGGGTTCTAGAAATGCACCAGAGATCCTAGTGAAAGAGCAATCAAACACGACGACCAATAAAGATCCGCGTGTTGGTAGCAAAAAGCCCATTTCTTTGGTTGCAGAGCCACAACCGACTAAGTCGAATACACAACCAGAGATGAAGCGTCATCTACAGCCGCAAGTTAAGTTAACTACAGCGGTTGAGACGTTAACTCCAGAGCAAGAACTTGAGCAGTTAGAAAATGATGAACGCTTGATGGCGCTACTTGAACGCCATGAGCGCGGTGAACTGCTAACAGGTAAAGATGCGAAATACTTCAATCGCGGCATTGCACGTCATCAGGAGCTATGTGAGATCTTAGGAATTGATGATGAGTTTGAAGAAGGCGATATGCTAGAAGATGATCCAATGGATCAGTTTATGAGTAATGATCTAGCAAATGAATGGTTAGACGACGACTTTGAGGAAGATGATAAGTAATGAATACTGCATGGATCATCGCAATCATTATTGGTGCCCTGATTATTGCTGGACTGGCGTTTTACGCGGGTAAATTACTATGGCAGCTGAAGGTACAAAAAGAGCAGATTGCCAAACATCGCGAGCAAAAGGCTGCTGAGCTTGAAAAGTCACGGCAGCAGCGCAATGGAAAAATTGCGGATAGCGTTAACTTGATCGCGCGTGCGATGAAGGAAAAACAATGTGAATATTCTGAAGGGTGTTTACGAGTTTGGGTACTCATCTCGCAATATAGCTTTGACGAGGAAGTTGACTTACAACAGAGTTATCCTGGTGTTTATCAGATGTATGATGAAGTCAAAGAAATGCCAACTCATGACGCGCGTAAGAAGTATTCTAAAAAAGAGATTTTCAAAATGGATAGCCAGCGTTGGCGTGCTGAAGAGCGCCTAGAAGCGGAGATCTTACAGGACTGTGAAAAGCTGATAGCGCGCTTTAAAGCGGCTGCTGGCAGTGAAAATGTTGTGTTTCAGTAAGTTGGCTTTGGAAAACGGCTGAGTGAATCTTTATCCAAACTTCAGATTAAACGCCCCAAGTGGGCGTTTTTAGTTCCAAATGAGAAATTTTTAACCCACCTAGGGTCAGGTTTACTCCTTCAAGTTGAGTAAGTATTAAGTCAAATAGTCATGATTTTACTGTGCGATGTATTCACACTCGGTCAGCACTAAGGCGTCTTTGCATTGGTAATATACTTCCACTTGTTGTCCTTTGCTTAAATTCTTGTGTAGTGTTTCCATCAAAGTGAAAATAAGTTTCTTGTCATCAAACTGAGTCAGCTTGACAGTATCAAAACCAAAGAACTTTTGCACCGTGCTATAAAGTGCCTTAAATACGCTCTCTTTGGCCGAGAAAATAACAGTCAACGGGCAGTGCACTTGCTCGCCGAATAGTGTAAAAATTTCAGCTTCTTCAGGATGTAGAATTTGTCGTTGTAGTTCGACTTCTTGCTTCGGTTTCATATCTCTTTCGATATCAATGCCTAAGCCTTTCACGGCGATATCATCTGTAGCAATTGCAGCCGCGATCCCTCGAGTATGCGTGATACTGGCAACAATATTAGCAGGCCAGATAGGCGCCCGATCAGAGCCGTTAAGCAGTGTAAAGTCACCTTGTCCAAAATGCGCTAGGCAAGTCTTGGCACATATTCGTCCCGCTAAAAACTCGGCTCGCCTTTTCGCTACCGCTTTATCAAGTGAAGCGGGCAGGAGTATATTTTGCTGTTCAAAGGAATGCGCGTTAAAGCTGTCAGGGTCAAACTGAATGCAATGAAAATGGTGTGAGAGATAGGGGGTAAATAGGTGACTCTGAGTGCTTTGCAAAGCTGACTCCCGTTATTCGTATCCATTATTACAAGGCTGATATTGCGCCTCTAATTCGCTTTGGACGCTTAGTGTGCATGAGCTAAGCGTCCATAGCAAGATATGAACGAGAGATTGAAAGTTATTTTAACTTACTTGCAACTGACACCAGTTGCAGAGCTAGGCTTGATACTTTTTCAGCAAGCTCTGGGTCTTTAATTTTACCTTGGTCATCAAATACATTAAATGCGCTAGGTACAGCCAATTGGTCTGCGAGTACTAAACTGCCAATGCCAGATAACACATCGCGGACATGGTTTAGACCGCGTAATCCACCTAAGCCGCCTGGTGAGGCCGCATAGAGTGCCACTACTTTGTTTCTAAATGCTGGCACTGCACCTTGTTCTGTTCTAGAGGCCCAGTCTATTGCGTTCTTGAGCACCGCAGTGAAAGAACCATTGTATTCTGGGCTTGCTAATAGAATACCATCGGCATCGCGCAGCTTGTCTTTTAAAAGTTGAGCACCTTTTGGTGTGCCTTGCGCTTCAAGATCTTCATCGAACATTGGAATATCTAAATCTTGTAACTTGATCACTTCTACTTCTGCGCCACTTTCTAGTGCAAAGTTTGCCGCGGCTTGGATGAGTAATTGGTTGTAGCTGTCTTTTCTTAAACTGCCTGCGAGTGCGATAATTTTTGCTGTAGTCATCTTGCTGATACCTTATTTTGTTTCGTTAAAGTGATAGTAGCAAAATTTTACTTGCACAAAACCGAAATAAACGCAAAGCTTATGTGCATATATGCACAGAGGTGGTTATGGATAAATTCACAGATTGGCAGGATCTTAAGGTCGCTTATACGGTTGCCAAGCTTGGTACCTTATCAGCGGCGGCAGAGCATTTAGAGATCCACCACAGCACGGTACTGAGGCGAATAAATAGCTTAGAAGAAGCACTGGGAACGCGGTTATTTCACCGTCATGCCCGAGGTTATCAGGTAACACAGGCAGGAGAAAAGTTACTTGCGACGGCGAGTCAAATAGACGAGCGCTTGATGGAGTTGAGTACTTCTATTGTTGCTTCGGACAGCCAGCTTAGAGGTAAGCTTTTGGTGACAACGGTCAGTGGTTTTATGGATATGCTGTCGGAGCCTTGTTTGACTTTTCAGCAATTACACCCACAGGTACAACTTGAAGTCATTCTCGACCAAAAGCGTTTACGCTTAGATCATGGACAGGCGCATGTTGCGGTGAGGGCAGGACCAAAGCCCGATGAGCCCGACTACATAGTGCAGCATCTAAATACTTTAGAAGCAGGCTTGTATGCGTCTTCAAGCTATATCAAGCGTATGGGGATCCCCAAAACACTTGAAGCGTTACAGACGCATTACTTTGTCTCTGGTGTGGCCGGGTTTAATGCAAGAGTGCCATATTTCGCTTGGGTAGATGAACATATCCCTGAGACACAAGTGACACTTAGGGTATCTGAAACGTCAGACGCGTCGCGTGCCATTGTTAACGGTTTAGGTATTGGTGGGCTACAGCATGATGTGGCAAAACGTTATCCAGATTTACAGCCGGTGTTGCATGATGAGTTAAAATGGTTAAGCCAAGTTTGGCTAGTTACCCATGTACTGGTTCACCGAACTGCAAAAGTACAGGCATTGTGTGACGTGTTAAAGCGCCATTTTGCTAATTTGAGTTGAGGCTAATAGATTGAGATCAGGCGCTATTTTTCCAGCTTTTTGCAGCTAACTTTACTGAGCACGACATAAGTATCCTTTTTCGGATAGTAGAGTACACACTGGGTGTCACGAAGCTGCAAGATGAAACTCTCATAAGCGAGATTATGGGCACCTAAAATTGGACTGCCATTGCCATCTAGGCTTTGGCCATGCTCAAGCAGTAGTGTTGGACTACGTTGAAAAACGGTGCTTGCGAGCGTCGGTGGTACGCCGCCTTTGAGTTTTACTATAGCTTGCTTGAGTTGTGATAACACCTCGGGCGTAGAAGCTGAGAGTACAGCCTCATTAACCGAAGTTGATGCAGGCGCGCTATTGCATGCTTGCATCAATAAAGCCAAAGCGATGATTTTCACCGCTTTTAGCGGCGCCATTATTGCGGATCCTTAGGCTTCATTAAAATTGCATTTTCCCGCAGTGGATAGACTGGAAGCGTAACCGCATGCTCCTTATTTTGATACTGTGGCAGAGCAGTAGGCGCAAATTGCGCTACATTTGGGCAACGACCGGTATCTATATGTGTCAGTGCTGCGGCGAAAAGATCTTCCTCTTGACTGCCTAGCGGTGCAGAGAAGTCATCTGCGACAATACAGCCTGGCACTTGTGCGCTTAGGCCAATTTCACCACTGCTTGACGCTCCTGAAGGGGTAAAGCCATCGGCATAAGCATCAAAGCCCTTCGCATTTTCCGAACCAAACTGAATGGTATAGTAAACCGTGCCGCAGTTTTGCGCGGGCACAAAGCCATAGGGCTTACCTCGAGTGGTACCACCGATCAAAAAGACTTCAACATCAATGCCGCGCAGGCCATTAATTACATTTTCACTGGCAGAGGCCGTGCCTCGTGTCGAGAGGATATAAACTCTAGGTAAAGTTACCGTGGGTAAAGAGGTGGTTGTAAACTTGTTTTCAGCCCAGTTAATTGTTCTAGACTCAAAAGCGGTGCGCTCTTCTTCAGCAGTACGCTTGTCATTTAAGGTGCTATAAGTGAAGGTTTTGTTTAGGCTGCTGTTGCCCGCAACCATATAGCCTAGTTGCGCTGCCATAATGACGCGACCACCACCGTTGTAACGCATGTCGAGTACCAGGTCGTCTATTTGCCGTGTTTTAAATAGATTAAATGCTTCAATTAATCCTTCTTGGGCTGTTGGAATAAATTGATTGAACTGCACATACCCAACCTGCTTGCCGCCATAGCTAATGACTTTAGCGTTTTGCACCGGTGAGGTTTCAATATCGACTGAAGTCAGGGTGACGGATTTTTCGTTGCCTGATTTATCTTCAAATACAAAGTTATGTGGCTCGCTTTGCTCTGGTGACAGGCCTGCATTCAGCGCAGCGGTATTATCACTTGAAATAAAGTCGACGCCATCTATCGAGAGGATCTTATCTCCACGTACGATCCCTGCATTCGCGGCTGGTGAATTAGGCTCTACTGCGGCGACAGTAAAGTTACGTGGTGGTGATGTGGATATGGCCGCCCAACGAATGCCATAACCGGTTGCAACACCCGATTGCGCTTCTTTTTGGAAGCTTTCATAAGATTCGTAGAAATGAAATTGATCTTTGGCATTGCCCGACGCCGTCGTTTGGTTTGTCTTTAATTGCTCGAAGTAATCAATAACAGTATCGAATTGTGTTGGGTCGTTATCTAGTACTTCGTCGTACCAAAGGTAGGTTTCGTTGGTAAAAGAGCGGAGCCACATTTTTTCATGCATCGCCGTACCAACCTTATCGGGATAAGGTTGGTCGTTGTTATATTTGTCTGTACCCGTTCTTGGGGAGGCGCAATAGTTAATTAACTGACTTGACGCAGGAAATTGATTAAACGTCCAAGTGGGCGGCTCGGTTTGTCCAGTGTTACTACCTGGGTTATCGGTGCCTAATGAATCGCTGCCACCGCCACCACAAGCGGCTAATAACAAGCTCATTGCTGTTGATGCGAAAACTAGAGTAATACGTTGCATCGTATTCACGTTCCTGTTTTAGTTGTATGACTAAAAACTAGCACCGCTTGGGTTATCTCGCAATCACTGTTTCTGCCAAGCCGTGAATAATTTCCGCTGTTGTGGAGAGATTTTTAACCCGTAGGTTTTTTCCATGTAAAAGTACGCATCAGCAATGCGTTTTCTAGCGTACTCTGGTGGTTCAATTCGGCGTAACTTAAAGTCAATCTTTACTGGACACGCGCCATAGTTTGCTTCAGTACTTGGTAACATGCCAAAACGAAAATTAGACCGATCCCCATTGATTTCACCAATCGCTGGAGCAAGGTTGTGAATATCTGCTTCCATCTTCCTGAATTGCTCACTGACTTTACGGCAGTGCTTTCTGCCGCCATCTTGCCAGCACTGCAACTGATGTCCAAATTCCCACGCGGGCACGATATGCTCCCACTCAATGCGCTGAGCTCGGGCGTTTTCTTTGCCATTGCGAGTGTAAGGTAACCTCGGGGTATAACCACAACTTGCGGGATCAGGCACCAGCTTTTTGCCTTGCTTTTTGATATTACAATTACAATAAAGCGTGCGGGTATTGTCGGTAACTTGTTGTGATAAATGTTTCTTTGCTTTTGAGAAAGACGTGAACTCTTGAGCGTTAGCTGTTAATACAAATAAGCTAAGCGCTAAGATATAGCAATATCGTGACATAACCTCTCACCAAATGGTGGAATACAGGGAATGTCACTATATCAAAAAAATCATCAATACCAACAAGAGTGTACAGTAAGTCCCTTTATTTATTCGGTGCAGGGCGACGTTTTCGCCAAGGTGGAGATTGCAATAATAACAATATCCCTGTTAGACAAAAGAGTACACTCGTAGCGGCGAAGGAAATGAGCAAGGGGTTATTGAAATCCTCTCGTTCGTCGTAATCCATAATGTGTAGCATCCAAAAAAAATCAAAGATGCGCCACAACGTGCTACGCACCGTCACAACTTCACCGCTAGTTGCACTTAGATACAGCGTGGTGGAGAGGATATCGTTATATTCGACTCGCCAAACATCTTCCTTGTAACCTGCTTCTCTGGGGGCTGTGGCAAGTCGTTCAATATGGCTCACATCCGCTGCAATTAATAGGTGTTGCTTGGCCTGTTGTATTATTTGCTGTTGATTTGGAGTGGTAAAAGGTGCGCCTGTTATCCCGTTGAAAATGAGCTTTTCATCTTGGTTTAGCTTGATGATGGGAGTATCGAGAAAATGGCCGAACTGGATTTGGCGCACTTGCACCGTGCTTTGTACTAACTGATTGAGATCAGCTTGGTACGCGGCGGTGGGAAAGGGGTTGTCTAAGCTTCTATGCGCTAAGTGTTTACCATGGATCTTTGCCAATGGGATCGCGCTCATGACCAGCCCGCCTAATAGCCAAGCAAAGATCTGTAAAAACAATAAATAGCCAAGGTACTTGTGGAATTTACGTGCGGGTTTTAGCAGTTTTTTAATCATCACAATATGTTATTCTAGTTGCTCGTGAGTATGATAACTATAATGCACGGTGCTTAGAATGTGACAAATTGTCGCATTGTCCAATAAGTAATGTCCTTATCACACTGATAAATAAGTCATTACTAGATTTAGCTTTACAAGGTAGCTTTTAATACATGTCTGAAATTCAATTTTTAAATGTCGATTTGGAACTGGAGTCAAAGCAGGATATCAGTGCGCTAGTTTCGGATTTAAAGAAAAATGCTATCGTGCTGCATTACGATCAAGATGACTATCGTCAATTGGCTCGAATCGAAGCAAATACTAATGAATTAACCCCTGATAAAGCGATTAACCAACTGTGTGAGTTAATTGAGTCTTGTTCTAAAGCGGCACTTAAGCAATGGCTAGGTTGTACCAAGCGAACTTTTGACATTGGCTTTAACTCAGGCAAGTCGCCAAAGTGCTTTTCGCAAGCACTACAGGCAGATACGTTGCTTAGGATCTCTGCAATAGGTGCCGGTATAGAAATTACTATCTACCCAGTAGAAGAATAAAAACTCTAAAAGCTAGATTAAATTGTTTTATATGTTAACTATGTTAACGTGTTGATAATTTACTTTTGTTGTTTTATCTTGTTTATTCCATAACACGGATTATTTCTAGGAACGCAAGATGAAACAACATGTAACCCTCTCTACACTAATGATAGCCATGCTCGGCGGAATGTCTTTCGCAAGTTCTGCGGCAGACAAGGTTAATCTTAATACCTACAGTTCACTTAAGCAGCTTGATAAATTTAACGCTGCACCAATTCAAGTTGCTGATATAAAAAAGCAAATTGCGAAAAAATTAGCGCTATCACTTAATCACTTAGGTCCCCAAGTTCAAACTCAACTTAGCCAGTATCAGGATGCAGTTTCACTGGAGCAGCTACAAGTTCAGGGGTCAACTAAGCAGCTCATGACAGAAGCGAGCCAGTACACTCGCTCATTAAAAGGCCTGACTGACTATAGCTCTAATCTATACCAGCTGCGTATTGCTTCTAGCGAAATGCTAACAAAGTGGCAACAAGGTGAAGCGCCATTAATTGCTTTTGCGCCTAAAGGTGATGATAAGCACTGGCAATATGTAGAGGCTTTTGATGAGCACGGTCAATTGCATTTACTTGACGCACATACAATGCCAGAGCGACCTGTGCTAATCGTTGAACTTGATAGTGATAAGGTAAAACAAGAAGGCATTCAGGTAATGAAGCAAGTGTTTGCCAAGCAAGGCTTGGCAATGCCATCAACAGCTGTGCAGAGCAACGATGATGCAGAGCCGATTTCAACCAGTGTATTGAAGAAAATCAGACTAAATGACGATGAAGAGCCTTGGGTATCTGGGGCTGCGGAAGTTTACGGCATTGTAACAGGCGTCAACCCATCCCGAGATGAGCCTGTTCTAGATATTGTGGATATGCCATATTTGGACCACGATGGTACGGACTATACGCCTAACCAAATTATCATTCATTGGGAGCGATATCGTTGGCAAGCGGCAGATTTATTGCTGATGGAGCAAGACGACAATACTAACTATCAAGACTTAGCAACAACACTTTTGGATATTGTGACGCAAGTGATGCGTGCTATTCCTGATCCTAATGTTCAAGGCTATGCGATTATCCCGCAACTGACGAATCAATTGATCAAAGCAATGCCAAGCCATTGGTTTACTAACGATGATGACTATGTTGATGTATTTTACACCTTGTTTGAAGGACAAACTTACAACGGGCATATGGGCGCAAGTGGTAATGCGAAAGTGACGATTGAGCCACTTACAATTAACCCTCGCTAAATATTAGCCAAATATGTTATTGAAAAAAGGCCAGTTACTGGCCTTTTTTATTTCTTTTTATTTATAGTTACCAAATTGCTTCGACAAACTCTGGATGGTCTACAAATGGATTTCGGTTACCCTGAAATTCATAAGCCGCTTGGTTGCGCGCTTGCTCTAGGGCATCGACAGGATCTTCGTTATGCCATTTTTTTAGCATGTTGACGACCCAAGTTTCGAATACCTGGTGTTGTGTGCCATTGAGTACTGCATTGCTGTAGCTGGTATTATTTTGCCAGTTTGCAATCACATCTTGATAACGTGTTGCCATATAAAAGTAGACACGAGCAAAATCGCCTTTGAAATTGTCAATTGGCTCAAATACAGTGCCACTGTAATTAATACCAGATGCTGAACCTAGACGACTCCCGTTACTAGAGGTATAAGAAGCGCTTCCTACTTCACCAAATGGATAGTTACTGCGCTTTGAATTTACATAGCCATCAGAAGCAAAAATATGATGGATATCCGAATTCATCGGTTCTACTTGACCGCCAAACCAAGATTTGGGGAAGGAGTGTTCTCGGTTATAGCAATCGCCTTCGCTTCTGTAACTGCCGCACTGGGATCCTGTAGACACATAGCTAACATTATCATTTGCCGTTGGCTTCTCAGAGTAGCGATCTAAGATGCTGTTATCTTTTTCAAAATGGCGATCGCGCTCGTTCTGATCGATAAAGCCCCAAATAGCAGAATAACCTTGTGATTGGTGGTTACGAATAATCTGGTGTAACTCTGTTTTCAGTGCATAACCGCTCAGTCCAGTAGTAGAGGCATAGTAACCATCACCTGAAGGGGGAGGCGTGGTTGCGCCAAGCGTAAAGGTATGATCTTGACGATTGCTGAACTGGCCGCCGGAAGCGAGCGTTGTACCAGCGTGCGTTAAGGTATACTGGCCATTACCATTGGTGCAACAAATTCCGTCGCCATAGCTGTCTAAAATCGTAAAGGTATAACTACCGTCGTTAAGACATAAGTTTTCATTTACCGATTGATTATTGCTATAGCCACTACCACTAGCAACTGTTGTGTTTGCTGTATTAGTGATTTGCCAGCTTGTTTCGCTACCATAATTATCGGTCATCAAAGCGAGAGTGACACTATTATTTTGACAGCTCTGAGGCGGCTCTGGTGTGGTAGAAGTTGGACCAAAGCCGTCAACGTAGACAGTTTCATTACCGTCAAAACCACTGCCATCGTAAAAACGTAAGCCAACATTAATCGCAGTGGTTGCAGTTGCGGTATAGGTATAGCTAAGTTGTTGCCACTGCCCGACATTAAACTGATCTGAATAACCATGATAGCCGTCCACCACTAATCGTGCTTTGACGCCACCTTCCGTGTGATAGACCCAAGTGCTAAATTGATAGCTTTTACCTGCTTCAACGTTTACTTGCTGTTGTAAGTCTGTGCTACTTTGTGTTGCAGTAGTTACCTGCACCGCTGCGGCAAGATTACCGTCTTTTATTGGTGTCGTAACCGAGCTAAGTGTGATGCCCGAGTCTATCGTCGTCCATCCACTAGGGACTTGACCGCTCCAGCTCTCGAAACTGCCATTTGTAACTTCTGCAGCAGCGCTTAAGCTGAGTATTGAGCAATAAGAACTGAGTATTAGGTTTATATATTTCCCGTGTTTCATTTTTAGTCTCATTATTATGATTATCTGTATTATTGATTTGTCTGTGTATGACAGTTTGATTTTGCATCAAAACTGTTACGGCAATGTTAAACTTTTTAACGGTTAAATATCGAACTTCTTTTAATCTGTTTTCTTTGGACTTTTCAATCTTCAATAACTAAAAGGAATATAAAAGCAGATTCTATTCTTTTTGATCTCTCAATTTGCCACGTATGCTTCACGCTAATAAAAGTAGGCTACGCTGCGTGCGAGCCAGTTATGCAATGAGCAAGCAAAACCTTTTGGGTACGGGGATCCATGATGTTGTTAAGTCAACTTAATGCTGCAGCAAGTCCGCTGACACATGAACAACTGCAAAAACTACAAGGCTTAGTTGGAGAGTTAAATCCAATCCAACAGGCATGGGTGAGTGGCTATTTAGCTGCAACCGCAAATTCAGCTGCATTATCAGGTATTGCTGGACAAGCAACAGCGGGCGCTGACGAGTCTGCACCTCTGACTATTTTATTTGGTTCACAAACTGGTAACGCAAAAGGGGTTGCAAACCAAATTAAAGCTCAGGCGGAAGCGCGTGGCTTGACGACTAAGTTGGTCAATATGGCTGACTACAAACCTGCCAACCTGAAGAAAGAGAAGTTCTTAGTGATTGCTGTCTCTACTTACGGTGAGGGTGAGCCACCAGAAGATGCAGAAGCATTGCATGAATTCTTAGCGGGTAAGAAGGCGCCTAAACTGGAAGGTGTAAAGCAAGCTGTGATTGGCCTTGGTGATTCAAGTTATGAATTCTTCTGCCAAACGGCAAAGGATTTTGAAGCGCGCTTGGCTGCCCTTGGTGCTGAAATTGTTGTGCCGCGAGCTGACTTAGATGTGGATTATGAAGCTGAAGCCGAGGCGTGGATCGCACAGGCGCTAGATGCATTAGAGCCTGCGCTTAAAGCTCAGCAGCAAGCAGGTGGTGGTAACGTTATCAGCATGCCGTTTGGTGCTCCTCAGGCCGCAGCTAGTCAATATACAAAGCAAAACCCATTCGCGGCCGAGCTGAGTGTGGTACAAAAGATCACTGGCAGAAACTCAAGTAAAGATGTGCGTCACATTGAAATTTCCCTTGAAGGCTCTGATATCACCTATCAGCCGGGTGATTCACTTGGCGTGTATTTCTTAAATGACCCACAAGAAGTGGCGGCGGTGATCGATGTCTTAAAACTCGACAAAGCACAAACCGTTAAAATAGGTGAACTCACCGTTTCATTAGAAACGGCGTTGATTGAACATCTTGAGCTAACACAGTCGTATCCTGGCTTTGTTGAAAAGTATGCGATTGCGACTGGGAATGAGGAGCTAAGCGCACTTGCAAACGATAAAGCGGCATTGCGTGCTTATATCGAAGAACGTCAAATCTTTGATGTGATAAAGCAAAACCCTGCCAACATTGAGGCGCAAGCGCTAGTTGATTGTTGTCGCAAATTACAAGCGCGTTTGTACTCTATCGCGTCAAGCCAAGCTGAGGTGGAAGAAGAGGTGCATTTAACCGTAGGTTTAGTTGAATTTGATACCTTTGGTGAAAAGCATTTTGGCGGCTGCTCAGGTTATTTAGCGAATCGTGCTGAAGAAGGCACGAAAGTGAAAGTATTCAGTGAGCACAACGATAACTTTAGATTACCTGTCGACAATGCCACACCTGTGATCATGGTTGGCCCAGGTACAGGTATCGCACCGTTTAGAGCCTTCTTGCAAGAACGTGAGGCGCGTGACGCAGAGGGTGAAAACTGGCTGTTCTTTGGTAATCCACACTTTACAGAAGATTTCCTTTATCAAGTAGAAATTCAAAAGTATGTAAAGTCGGGTTTATTAACACATGTAGATTTGGCATTTAGTCGTGATCAGGCAGAAAAGATTTACGTGCAAGATAGACTGCGCGAGAAGGGCGAAGCTGTATTTGCATGGCTTGAAAAGGGCGCTCATTTTTATGTCTGTGGTGACGCTAGCAGAATGGCCAAAGATGTACACCAAGCACTTATCGACATCATTAAAACCCATGGAGGGAAAGATGATGAACAAGCTGAGCAATATCTTAAAGCATTGCGTAGCGCAAACCGTTATCAGAAAGACGTTTACTAACGCGTCTTGTTATACCGTCAGCCAATTTTAATGTAGGAAAGACAATGAGCAACTCTGAAATCAAACCGAATAGTAAGCTCGATGCAAACGCAAAGTTTTCTGATAATGAGCGTTTGAAGTCACAAAGTGCCCACTTACGTGGCACAATTTCAACGGATCTGACCGATCAACTAACCGGCGGCTTTACTGCGGATAACTTCCAATTGATCCGTTTCCACGGTATGTATCAGCAAGACGACCGCGATATCCGCCCAGAGCGTACTAAGCAACGGCTTGAGCCACTGCATAACGTGATGCTTCGTGCTCGTATGCCTGGTGGTATCATTAAACCACATCAGTGGTTGGCGATTGACGAGTTTGCAGCGGATAAAACCATGTATGGCAGCATTCGTCTGACAACACGTCAAACTTTCCAGTTCCACGGTGTACTGAAGCCAAACATCAAAGGGATGCATCAGCTGCTGAATAGCGTAGGTATCGATTCTATTGCGACGGCGGGGGATGTAAACCGCAACGTGTTATGTACAACTAACCCGGTCGAGTCTGAGTTACACCAAGAAGCGTACGAGTGGGCGGCTAAAATTTCAGAGCACTTGCTACCAAAAACTAAAGCTTACGCTGAGATCTGGCTGAACGGTGAAAAAACAGAGACAACGGCAGAGCCGATTTTGGGTGATACGTATTTACCACGTAAGTTCAAAACTACTGTGACTATCCCTCCGAACAATGAAGTCGATGTGCATGCCAATGACCTCAACTTTGTTGCTATTGCAGATGAGGGCAAGCTAATTGGCTTTAATGTGCTAGTGGGTGGTGGTTTGGCGATGACCCATGGTGACGTTAATACCTATCCACGTAAAGCTGATGACCTTGGCTTTATTCCGCTTGAGCATACACTTGCCGTTGCTGAGCATGTGGTTTCTGTGCAACGTGACTGGGGTAACCGAGTAAACCGTAAAAATGCAAAAACCAAATATACGCTAGATACATTTGGTACTGAGGTGTTTAAAGCGGAAGTTGAAAACCGTGCCGGTATGAAGTTTGAGCCAAGCCGTCCTTATGAATTCACTCACCGTGGCGACCGCTTTGGTTGGGTTGAAGGTATTGATGGTAAGCATCACTTAACGGTGTTTATCGAAAATGGCCGTATTTTAGATTTCCCAGATAAACCACTTAAAACAGGTTGTCGCAAAATTGCAGAAATCCACAAAGGGGATTTCCGCATGACTGCAAACCAAAACTTAATTATTGCTGGAGTTGCAGCTGAGGATAAAGCGCAAATCGAACAAATTGCCCGCGAGCATGGTTTGATAGATAGCGAGCATTCAGAGCAGCGTAAAAACTCGATGGCGTGTGTATCGCTACCGACGTGTCCACTTGCGATGGCAGAGGCGGAGCGTTATTTACCTGAGCTTGTGACAAAGGTAGAAGGGTTGCTCGCCAAGCATGAGGTTGCTGAAGAGAATATTATCCTTCGTGTAGTTGGCTGCCCTAACGGCTGTGGTCGAGCGATGCTAGCCGAGGTTGGATTCGTGGGTAAAGGACCTGGTAAATACAATATGTATTTAGGTGGTAACCGTGCTGGTACTCGCATTCCTAAGCTGTACTTGGAGAATGTCGGCGAAGACGTCTTCCTGCCAGCGCTAGATGAGTTGATTGGTCAGTGGGTCAGTGAGCGCAACGAAGATGAATGTTTTGGTGACTATGTCATCCGCAAAGAAATCGTTGCGGAAGTCAAAGTGTCAAAAACTGATTTCCACGCTTGATTTAGAACGGGCAGCTAGGCTGCCCATTGGATGAGAAAATGAGTGATTTTAAGCAAATATTGACTCTGGACAGCGCAACTCAGCGGATGCTACTCGCGGATGCTAATGCCCTACTGAGTGATAAAACTGCCGAGCAGAGAGTGGCTTGGGCACTGGAAAACTTACCGGATACTCACTTTTTGTCTTCTAGTTTCGGTATTCAAGCTGCGGTTATGTTACATCTTTTGACTCAGCAGCAGCCTGATATCCCCGTGGTACTTACCGATACGGGCTATTTGTTTCCTGAGACGTATCAATTTATTGAATCACTGTCAGAGCGTTTGGCACTCAATCTTAAGATATACCGTGCTAAGCAGAGTCCTGCTTGGCAAGAGGCGGTGTATGGTAAGTTATGGGAGCAAGGCGAAGAAGGGATTAAAAAATACAATACCCTAAACAAAGTTGAGCCGATGACTCAAGCGTTACGGGAACTTGGCGCAGGCACTTGGTTCAGTGGCTTACGTCGTCAGCAGTCTTCAACGCGTGCGGATAAGCCAATCGTTGAGCTCAGTCGCGGCACGGTCAAGTTTTACCCTATTATTGACTGGCATAATCGTGACGTGTATCAATATCTTACGAAGTTTGATTTGCCTTATCACCCGCTCTGGGAACAAGGTTATGTTTCTATGGGGGATGTTCACACCACCCGTAAGCTTGAACCTGGTATGACAGAGGAAGAAACACGTTTCTTCGGTCTAAATCGTGAGTGTGGGTTGCATATTGATGGTGATGGTATTTAGATCCGCAATGTTCATTTAGTAGATTTGAGTGTGGCTGGTTTTTTGACTTGGAAATTTCCAGCGATCGGTCATACTTAGTCTATTATTTGTTCAAGGTCTTGGAGGTGGCTTTGATCTACTTTCCAAAGACGATATTATTGCTATTTAGTTGTACTCTATCTTTTGTCGGACATACCAAGACTGCGGAAGAAAGTAAAACGTTTGTCAACTTTGCAGTACAGTATTATCCTCCGTTCATTATCGAACATGCCCAAGAACGGGGTGTGCTCATTGATATTTTTGAGCTGTTTGCAGCACAATATCATTACCAACCAAACTACCCTGTTTATCCCGAAAAACGTTCGACTGTAGAAATCGAACGAGGAAATGTCGATGTGCGGATGGAGTCAGAGCATTGGTATCGTGGCACTATGCAAATGTGTTGGAGTGCGCCAATTTACACAATTGAAGACGTATTTGTTACACACAAGCAGGCTGAGCAATTTGATGTAAATGGCTTAAACGAGCATTTATTTTTAGGTCGGTTTGGTTATACCTATCCTCAGCTAGAGCCGTATTTTGACAGTAATATGCTGCAGCGCAAAGACTATTACTCAGAATTTGATATTTTGTCCGTGCTTGCGGGCGGAAGTGACAAAAGTCTCGCTTTTTCTATTGTTGGCGAACCAACACTACGCTGGTTACAGCTGAAATATCCAGTATTAAAAAGTACTATCAGCGTGCGCGGCGTTTCGGATGTCGCGCCGTTGCAATTGCAGTTTGGCCGCACTCAAAGAGCGAAAAAATTGTGTGATGACTTTAATCACTTTTATGCTGACTTTAAAAAAACGGAGCAATTTAAGCAGATACTGTTAAAGTATGGTCTCTAAGGAAAGTCAGAGTATGAAGATGAAAGCCGCAAGTTACTTAATGATTATGATAATGCTGGTGGCGTTAGCCAGTTTGTTTGTATTGAAGCGCCCTGATGGCAAGCCATGGTTAAATGTAAATTCGTTGACCAACAAAGTTGAGCAGCAGGTAACAGAATTAACGGATCAAGGTGTGACAGCGTTTGATAAAGTGAAAACACACACGAAGGAGTTTGTGAGTGACGACACTCAGCAACCTACATCTGGGGTACAAGTGTATCGTTGGCAGGACGCTAAAGGACAATGGCATTACTCTGATAAACCCAATCCAAACGGCGAGTCGCAGTACTATCAATTAGATGAGCGCAAAATTACCGTGATAGCAGCTGAAGACACAAGTATTCTGAATAAACAACCAGCGCAAGCTGTAAGTAAAGAAACCGCTTCGGCATTACCAACTGCATTAAATCCAAAAGCGGTAAAACAGGTGATGGAAGATGCGAAAAACATCCAACAGCTGATGGACGATAGAACGAAACAGCTTGAAAAGGCGCTGGAGGAAAACCAGCGCTAAAGTCGTTGTTCAATATATTCTGCAATGGCGAGACTTGCGGTCAATCCCGGTGACTCAATCGCCATTAAGTTAACAAAGCCTGATATTCCATGTGTTGCCTCGAACTGAATTACAAAGTCACTTTGCTTTTCTTTGCTTAGTTTGGGTCTTATCCCAGTGTAATCCGCTGTAAGCCTACTCTCATCCAGACTTGGCCAGTACCGCTTTATTGCGGCGACAAAGCGCGCTTTTTGGGAGTCATCAAACTGGTAATCAATATTTTCAATATATTCGGTATCAGGGCCAAACTTGAGTTGCCCAGCTAAATCTACTGTCGCGTGTACGCCTAATCCATGCGTGTTAGGGAGAGGGTAGATGAGCTGTTGAAATGGGTGCTTACCATGATAGCGATAGTAACGGCCACGACAATAATAGGCGATGGCTTTGTCGCTATCGCCGGTAATTTTATTGAGCACATCGGGGGCATTCAGCCCCGCGCTGTTTATCAGCTGGTCACAGCCCATTTCGAACTGCTCGCCATCGCAGCGCATCGCAACAATAAAATCACTGCCTAATTGCTGCGCGTGAATAAACTCACTTTGCATTGCAACAATCCCCCCATTACTTTCAATCTCAGCGATGAGTGACAGTATAAATTGGTGGCTGTCTAAAATACCGGTGGAGGGAGAGAATAGTGCGCTATGTATTTTCAAATAGTTGAGCTGTTGCTCGATGGTCTTGGATGAAGCAAAGTCAATATCCGTGACAGAGTTAGCATGGGCACGCGTCTTAATTTGTTCTAGGCTTTTCGCTTCCTCTGCGTTTGTCGCAACAATGAATTTACCGAGTCGCTGAAAGGGAATGTTTAGCTGCTCACAGTGCGTGTAAAGGAGTGCTTTTCCTCGAACACAGAGCTGGTGCTTTAAGCTACCATAAGGATAGTAAATGCCCGCATGGATCACTTCACTATTACGGCTACTCGTATGCTCACCAACACGAGATTCTTTATCGATAACAATAACGCTGCGGCTCTGGCTGAGCTTTGCTGCTATCGCTAAGCCTACAACGCCTGCGCCAATAATTAGGGTGTCGACCTTTTCCACAAACTGAGTACCTTCATAAACGTAGACGCTCAGGGTGCAGTAAAACCAACCCAATATCAAGCTGGTATACGCTAATCTCGGTGCTCTCGACGCATTAGCAAAATGGTCAGATATATTTTAGTCGGTAAAGAACAAATGAGACCAAGCGCGACACAGCTCGCACCAATTATAAAACCGCTCGGACCAAGATCATTCAGCCAGTCGGTCGTTAACATGGTGTGGCCCGTGAAAATTAAAATCAATCCCGCTACGATGAGCATATGCAGAGGCCAAAGCTTTTGAGTTGACACAGTACCACCTCACTATTTTGTGTGTTGCAATAATAATGAGGTGGATTTGGTTTTTTGTAGTTGTGATAGATCAAGTTTTAGCGTGATACTACTGCGGCGGTCATTCTGGAAATGCAGCATAGTTCATTGCGACTGTTAGTGATGCGGATCTCCCATACAGATGAACGTTTTCCTAGGTGCACTGGCTTAGCTATAGCTGTGAGCATGCCTGTTCTCGATGCTTTTAAGTGATTAGCATTGATCTCTTGCCCTACACAGTAGAATTGTTCGGTATCTACAACAAAGTTTGCTGCGTAACTTGCAACGGTTTCCGCTAAAGCAACGTTTGCGCCGCCATGGACCATACCCATGGGGTTATGATGTTCAGGAATCGCAGGCATAGTAGCAACTAAGTAGTCGTCACCCACCTCGCTGATTTCTATCCCTAACGTTTTCATAAGCGTACCTTTACCTGTCATGCCATCTTCCAGCTTTTTGCATAACTCTACACTTACGGGTTTAAACCAGATTGCCATACTTGTCTCTCTTTTGAATACATATGCTTACATTTTTTTACTATGGCGATTTTTTTTCGTAGTTACAATCGTTTCATTAACATAAAGGGGAAAGTATGAAAGCATTATCACTGATAGGACTGTTATTTTATTCAGGTTTCAGTATGGCCAACTCTCACGAAGTAAGTGTTGGTTTCGGAGAGTTTTTAGAGATTGAGGATGGATTCTTAGGTGTTCAGTATCGACACTACCTTACTGAGTTAGAGAATGATGGTACACCCTATGGTTTACAGGGGTATCTGCAAAAGAGTAATAACTTCTCTGTAGGTGGTTTTAAAAATGATGATTGGCATCTTTATCAAGCTGATGCTGAGTTCTTTATTGGACGAGACTGGCGAGTTGCCGTTGATGTAACTCAATTTAGAGATGACTCTGCACTTTTTACTGCGACGCGAGATACGATAGCGCTGGTACAAGTGGGACGTTTTGTTAGTGAGAATATGCAGCTTGGTGTTACGCTCATTGGTGAGCGCTCAGAATTTGATAACTACGGAGTGGATGAACGAGATACAGAAACGGCAATAGCGCCATTTTTTCGTTATACAGAGATTGATAATGGCGTTGGATGGGATGTAAAAATGCAAAAAGTCGCAGCCGACATCGACTTTTGGCAGATCCATGCTGGCTATTATTTGGCTAAGAATTGGCAGATCTCTGCATCAGCTCGATTACGTGAAGATGATTTTGATCAATCCGTAGTGGAGTTACAGACTGATTATTGGTTTAGTTCACAATCGGCGCTGAAGTTTGGAATTGGCAGTGCGCTTGATGATGGTGGCATCAATACAATTACGCTGATTTACACTCAAAGGTTTTAAAAAAGACGGCCGGTGCCGTCTTTTCCATTAAAGTATTGCCAAATGAGGCCTATAGCATTTGTCTTAAGACGTACTGTAAAATCCCGCCATGTTGGTAGTACTCCCACTCTTTAGGGGT
Organism: Pseudoalteromonas sp. L23; assembly: GCF_021728455.1. Taxonomy (NCBI): domain Bacteria; kingdom Pseudomonadati; phylum Pseudomonadota; class Gammaproteobacteria; order Alteromonadales; family Pseudoalteromonadaceae; genus Pseudoalteromonas; species Pseudoalteromonas sp. L23. The sequence continues at coordinate 86,035 of NZ_JAKKCW010000014.1, forward strand.
ATCGATCCGGATATCCGCCGAAAACTTGATTTCTTTGCCATCCGCATTTGTTGCCGTGACTACCACTTCGGTTGATGTGTCGTATATCCCTTCAATTTCAAACTCTTCTTCGCCAGTTAGTCCCAGTTCTTCGTGGCCATCATCTGGTTTAAATTGTAGCGGTAATACCCCCATACCAATGAGGTTAGAACGGTGAATACGCTCGTAGCTTTTAGCAAGTACGGCTTTAATCCCAAGTAGTAAAGACCCTTTAGCAGCCCAGTCTCGTGATGAACCCGTGCCGTACTCACTGCCCGCGAGCACAACGAGTGGCGTATTACGCTGCTGATAATGCTCCGCAGCATCGAAAATACTCATAAGTTCGCCCTCAGGCAATAGGCGAGTAATACCACCTTCGGTACCTGGAGCCAATTGATTGCGTAAGCGCACGTTTGCAAATGTACCTCGCATCATAACTTCGTGGTTACCTCGACGCGAACCGTAAGAGTTAAAATCAGCTTGTTTCACTCCTTGCGCTTGTAAATACTCCCCAGCTGGGGCCGAGGCCTTGATATTACCTGCTGGAGAAATATGGTCAGTCGTTACTGAGTCACCCAGTTTAGCGAGACAGCGTGCGCCTTTGATACTTGGGATCCCTGGTGGTTCTTTACTCATATCATCAAAGAAAGGGGCTTTTTGAATATAAGTAGAGCTATCTTGCCAATCATAGCGCTCACTCTGATTTACCGCGATTTGTTGCCAATGTTGGTCGCCTTGGTAAACGTCTGCATAGTTCTTCTCAAACATGGCTTGTGTGACTGTCTGAGACACAAGTTCACTGACTTCTGAGACCGATGGCCAAATGTCTTTTAAGAACACATCTTGGCCATCATCGGTTTGGCACAATGGCTCATTGTAGACATCGATATCAGTGCGGCCTGCAAGTGCATAGGCAACAACAAGTGGCGGCGAGGCGAGAAAGTTCATTTTTACATCTTGGTGGATCCGCCCCTCAAAGTTGCGGTTTCCTGATAAGATGGAACTGACAACCAGCTGATGTTTAACGATGGCTTCGTTAATTTCTTTCGGTAAGGGACCTGAGTTGCCGATACAAGTCGTACAACCATAGCCCACTAAATCAAAACCTAGTTCAGCAAGAGGTTCCAATAGCTCGGCTTGTTTTAGGTAATCGGTAACTACTTTTGAGCCAGGAGCCAATGAGGTTTTTACCCAAGGCTTAGGCTTTAAGCCAAGTGTCTTTGCTTTTTGTGCAACAAGGCCTGCGGCAAGAATAACACTTGGATTAGAGGTGTTTGTGCAACTTGTGATGGCGGCAATTACGCAGGCGCCATCGACTAATTCAAACTCTTGATCTTTAAATGTAACCTTACCGACGCCAAGCGTCGCGGGCTCATCTTGATCAACTCGAGAAGTCCCGCCTTCACCAACAGTGCGAGCTTCATCTTGATCTGACACGGCATTTTTTTCACTGCGCTCATGTTGGAGTTCACCTAAATGGGCTTGAATTGTTTTGCCTGCGTCATTGAGAGGAATTCTATCTTGTGGGCGCTTTGGACCTGCAAGGCTTGGAACCACTGTCGCTAAGTCTAGTGTCAGTACGTCGGTGTAAAGTGGTTCATCTCCTGGTTCTCGCCACATGCCTTGATGTTTGGCATAACCTTCGATTAATGCAATTTTTTCTTCATCACGATTGGTTAGTCGTAGATACTCCAAGGTTTCGTTATCAATGGGGAAAATACCGCAGGTTGCCCCATATTCAGGTGCCATGTTGGCGATGGTGGCACGATCGGCAAGTGGTAAGTCTGCTAAGCCATCACCAAAGAATTCGACAAACTTACCCACTACGCCGTGTTCACGTAGCATTTGTGTCACGGTGAGTACCAAATCAGTTGCGGTTGTGCCTTCAGGCAACTGTCCTTCCAGTTTAAAACCAACGACCTGAGGAATGAGCAGCGAAATTGGCTGACCAAGCATGGCGGCTTCGGCCTCAATGCCGCCTACGCCCCAACCTAAAATGCCAAGACCGTTGATCATTGTGGTATGAGAGTCAGTTCCCACTAATGTATCAGGGTAGGCGAATGGCATACCATCGATTTCTTTTTCGAATACGACACGTGCTAAATACTCTAGGTTAACTTGGTGCACGATCCCGGTTGCGGGTGGCACCACTTTTAGATTGTCAAACGCGCCTTGCCCCCAGCGCAAAAATTCATAGCGCTCTTTGTTGCGTTGGTACTCTAACTTTGCATTAAGATCAAAGGCGCCATCGTGGCCATATTCGTCTACTTGTACAGAGTGGTCTATGACCATTTCAGCGGGTGATAAGGGATTGATTTTATTTGGATCGCCACCGAGTTTTGCCATAGCGTCACGCATTGCTGCAAGATCCACGATGGCTGGTACGCCTGTAAAATCTTGCATCACGACACGCGCGGGCGTAAATGCAACTTCTTTACTGGGTTTATCTTCCGGCTTCCAGTTGAGTAAGGCATCGATGTCTTGAGCAGTCACGTTCTTGCCATCTTCATGACGCAGTAAATTTTCTAATAAAATTTTAAGCGAAAACGGTAATCTTCTTGCCCTATCGCTTAAAGCTGGAAGTGAGTGAATATGGACCTGACGCTCGCCGACGGTAAGCTGAGTCAGGGTGTTATATGAATTATTCATGCTTGACCCTTTCCTTATACCAACTGCACTTAAGATTTGCTCCATATAAGAGGGGAGTAGAGCATCCAATTAAATGAATTGGTTTTGTTCTAAAAATGCATAACAAGGTGCATAGAATGTACCAGTTGCAGACTTGCCGTTTTTTTGTACTGCTATAGTCCTAGTGTTGATTGGACACTTTTTCAAGGGGGAAGTGCACTTTCGCGAAGCATCGGTGCACTAAAAAGGTGAGCGTTTTTGTAATTAAATACGTCAACGTGTGAGATTGCTAGCCAAAGGAAATGGGTTTTCGGCCTGTATTTTTGTCCACTTGTGTGTAAGATTTTCCTGACTTTTGTCGTTTTTTCTTACTCGGCGTTGGTGCCGTTTCGGCGCGTGGAGTGGCAACTGCACGCGGTTGCGGCGTTGCATCAGGTGCTAAGGTTAAATGAAATTCATCACCATCAAAATGCAGAATATCGCCTGAATAAATCTTTTTACGTTTTTGCGTACATATTTCATCGTTGACTGCTACATAACCTTCAGTGATCAATAACTTAGCATGTCCGCCAGTTTCTGCTAAGTCGAGTACTTTCAAAAGGTTACACAATTCTATCGGCTCTTCTTCGAGCTCAATTTCAATAAACCCATCTTGCATTTTCATAACCTCAACATGCCGTATTTACCTAACACAGCCAGTGTCTTATTGCCTTATACGACAGTATATAAAATTACTGCGGTGAATGACGAAACTTTTTCGTTAAATCCGGGGTCTTTAACATTACTGAAGCATTTGGTGTGTATCTTGCACGCCGTCCACGCGATTTGTTTTTATCAGTATTTTATGGAGGCAACGATGGGTATTCGCACAGCATTAAGAAAAGAGCTTATGAATGTAGATAAGACAGATCTAATGACCGCGGATGATGTACGTCACTATGTCAATGAGTCTCTCACACAAGCCAAGGATAAGCTTTCTGTCATCTCCCGATTTAATGAGCATCATAGTCAGGTGCAAGCAGGGCTGCCAAGTCAGGAACTGCACTTACGTCATCAACAGCATCGATTGTTTAAAGATATTCTTTACCCTAAATCTTCTGTTGAAAATTGGTTGTCTAGGTGTTAATTTGAAGCATTAATAAGACTGAGGTTGAAGCATACTTCCCTAGGAAGGTGCATTTCAAACCGAGGCGTAACACCAAGGATGACAATGCAACGTATTTTCGCAATTGCTACTTTATTGTTGAGTGGCTGTAGCACCCAAACTTTACATATCTTTGAATCCGGCCTCGATGAAGGTACTAGAGCTAACTTAGTTCAAGCATTGGAAAAGCGAGATATTCATTATCGTTTTACCGAGCTTCCCGTACCGCTACAATATGAGAGTGCACAATTAAATATTCCACCGATGACTTCAGGCGACAATTGGCTTAGGGATATTGAATATGTAGTGAAAGAGATTGGTTTTGATACGCTGACAATTTCAGAATTTAATATGGAAGGGCACCGTTATACACCGAATAACGCGGGGTTGTATCTGGTGCAAAACAGAGCTGCTCAAGCATTGCCAGATCTATTGTTTGCCCACCAATGTAAAGATGATTCTATCCAATTGCAGCTGAAACCCAATGGTCATTGGCAGCAGGTTGGCACTGAGTATCGGGGGCGTTGGATCTATAAAAGTAATTCTCTTACGCTCACGTGGCATGAGAAATCCGAGCAGCACCCCTACCAGCAAGTGTATGCCGAGCGTGAACATACAGTGCAGACATTACAGGGACCCAAGCCTGCAAAAACATTTGCCCGCCAGCAGCTTTTCGATGGGCCTGTGCCTGTATTTAACTGTGACTTACAAGTGATCTTTGCTGAGTGAGTTAATAACTCGTTGGGCTCGTGACACTTGCTGCAGGCCGAGCTTCACCTGTTTCGTGGCGGGGACAAATGGAGTAGGAGCCGTTTGCGAGCTCTGAATCACAGGATATTCATGAAGCAAATTAGCATACATGGATTGAGTACTCGGTTTCAGCAAGAAATCAATAAATAGCTCGGCATTGTGTGCATTGGGTGAATGCTTTGCTATCGCAACCGTGGTGGTAGAAATAGGCGTTTTTCCCGAGTGCATCTTCAGAAAGTGGATCTCTAGCTGTTCGGCAAGTGCCTTATCGCGCTTATTCTCGGAGTGCTGCATCATGCTCCAGTAATAGTGATTCGCCAGCGCAAATTCACATTGGCCTTGTGCAAGCGCTCGCAGTTGATCTCTATCTCCTCCAGCAGGACGCTTTGCTAATAGCGTATTAGCGTGGTTGAGCCATGAGGAGTCATTGCTATTTGAAGAAGCGTAGAGGCTCGATGCTAACGTCAAGTTATAACTATGAGACCACTGGCGAATGCAAAATTTACCCTTGTAAAGCGATTTATCTAAATCCGAAAAGTGCTCGGGCAAGGGTGTAGAAACACCTTTTTTACGGAATAATGCGCGTGTCCTTATCGAAACACTGAGCCAACGCTTATCATCATCCTTGAGTTCAGGGTTTACTGCTTGCCAATTTGTGATCTTGTCGATAGGACGCAGTAGTGCTTTGTAATCATGCAGCTGAATTAGATCGGAGGTGAGCAACACATCGGCCTTTGAGTCCGCGCCATCGCTTTTGAGACGCTCAAGCAGTTGTACTGATTTACCATTTACGAGGTTTACGGTGATCCCAGTCTCTTTTTCAAATGCCTGGAGGACAGGTTGAATTAATTCATATTTTCTAAATGAATAGACGTTTACTTGCGAGGTGTGGGGTTGCTTCGCAACCGCTTGACCAAAATGTACCCAAAAGAGTAAAAAAAGAAAAAGTTTACTTTTATTCATTGCAAATAAGAATTATTATCGAATAGGTGTAGCATACAATGTTCGATGAAGATGTCCAGACTTAAACGACGCGTTTTTACAAATGCCATTCTCCATAGTGCTCAACAGGTTTTTAAGCAAAGATTTCCTGTGTTGGGGTTCATCTTGCTGTTCGCCTGTTTGATATATGTTGGCTTGATAGCGAATATTTACTACCAGAACCAATCAGAAAGCAAAAGTGCGCAGGAGTTGACACGATTAGAATACTTACTGGATAGTAAGTTGCAACACGTTGCCCACCTACTGTATTCGATAGATGCCTACCTCAACACCCATCAAGATGCAGATTTTTATGAGATAGCGCAATCACAGCTCACCACGGCGAACTTAGGGTTGAGTATGGAAACATACGCAGTGGTTTCACCTGAGCAATTCTCTACATTAGAGAAAGTGCAGCGAGAAAGAGGGTATTTTGACTTTAAAATTAGAGGCAATGTAGATGATCAGGCTAACCAATGGCTGGTGGTTACCCGTGCCGCACCTGTGTCTGAAGTTGGCCAGACAGTCGGGCAGGCGGAGGTACTTGAGAGAGATATTTTTGCAGAGCGGGATGAGAATGACTTAACGACCTATGTCCGGCCAAATAGGCAAAAACTCAGTGTATTGATAGAGCAACCGCGTTTTGGAGAGTTTAAAACGCTACTGGGATTAAGTTTTGAGTTACCTTTTTTATTGGATTCACTATTTGGCCAATTATATCAGCAGCGTAAGCAACACTTATTGGTCTCTTCAAAAAAAGAAATTATTTATAGCTCCGATTGGCAGACACGTTTCGACCTTCAGAATTTAACGCCAAGTGCGGTACACACCATTAATTTTTATGGTTTGCCCATTACCATGCAGTTGTATGATGAGGCGTGTTTACATCCAAGTTGGTTAAATAACCATAGCGTACTGATTATACTCTTTTTAGGTATTTTGGCCGCCTGTATTTTATTGGTGTGGATCCAGCTAAGACAACTGAAAAACCGCAATGAAACTGTCAATAATTTAGTTGTTGAAAGAACTAAAAGCCTAGAGGTGTCTAACCACAGGTTACAAGTCGAATCTAATAAGCGCTTAGGGGCTTTGCAGCAACAGGTCGCTGCAGAGCGTAAGTATAAGAGTTTATTCGTTAATAGCCATGAAGGTTTATTTGTACTAGACCGCGAGGGCTATATCATTGACTCCAACCCCGCTTTCAATGCGTTACTTTTTGGTGGGCGTATTCCTTCGCCAAATACAGACTTTAGTGCGCTTATGCGAGACTCTGAGTGTCATGAACAGTGGAACCAGATTGTTGCCACGAAGCAAGCTCACCAAGAAATGGAGTGGTTAGCAAAAGCAGAATCGGGAGAGCATATCTGGCTTAGACATTCAGGGCATTGGCTGCATCAACCGGATAGTTGCCTGTATGAGGGGAGAGTGACGGATATTACTCAGGCTAAACTGTTCCAAGAGCAATTGCGATATAAAGCGCAACATGACAGCTTGACCGATCTGCTAAATCGTCAGAGCTTTGTGTCTTTGGTTGATAAGCTTCGTGAGCGTAAACGCGCCAAGTTTACTTTGCTATATATTGACTTAGACCGCTTTAAGCTAATAAACGATACCTTAGGCCATCAAGCCGGCGATAAGCTGCTTATTGAATTTGCAACAAGAATGCGTATGCTGCTTAGTAGCTATGCCGATATTGCCCGGCTTGGTGGTGATGAATTCGCCGTCCTTATTTACGATGGGCATCTACTTGAACCAATTGAGGGGGTGCTTGAAGATATTCTTGCGCGGATCCGAGCGCCATTTCTGTATCAGGGTAACAGTCATTGTGTAAGTGGTAGCGTTGGCGTACGTCACTTTACCGCTCCGTGTCTACATTGCGATGCAGAGAAACTACTACATGATGCCGATATTGCAATGTATGAGGCAAAGAAGCGAGGTAAGAACACTTATCATATATTCACTAATGCTATCGCTTGCGAAGCGGGTCGAAAGATCCAGATTGAGCAAGCGCTACAGGCAATAGTCATGTCTCGCGAATTAAGCCTGAATTTGCAGCCCATCTATTGTCAAAAAGGGCAGAATTTAAAAGGGTTTGAAGCGCTACTACGCTGGAATAGTCCAATGCTCGGAGAAGTAAGTCCCGCAGAGTTTATTCCCATCGCAGAACAATGTGCGAAGATTTCAGAGCTTGGTCGCTGGGTATTTGATCAGGCGCTCAATTTTATCAATGCCATAGGAGACAGTACCCTTTTTGTCGCGGTTAATGTTTCTCCGTTGCAACTCCAGTCGCAGGAATTTATCGATTGGTTAGTGTCTCGCTGTGAGGATGAAAATGTTGCGATGAAACAAATTAAGCTTGAGTTGACAGAATCCGCCATGATGGCAGAGGAAAACATGCTTATAGGGCCGCTGGAGCAACTTCATCAAGCGGGATTTGGCATCTATATTGATGACTTTGGCACAGGTTATAGCAGCCTTGCCCGGCTCAATCATCTTCCCGTGGATGGCATTAAAATAGATAGAGCTTTTATGTCCGGCATTGAGCTGGGTGGTAAGGCGACGCAACTCATTGAAGCGATTTGCGCGATTGCGCACAGTTTTAATCTAGTAGTGACAGCCGAGGGCATTGAAACGGCAGCACAGCTTGATACGTTATCAAGGCTTTATTGCCATCAAACGCAAGGCTATCTTATGTCGAAGCCGCTGGTTGTGGCAGAAGCTAAACGCCTCGCTTTGCCGAGCAAAAAAGTGCATCAGTTATTTGCCTAGTTAACCTGAGGTTTGGATAACAAAGTGACATCTTATGAGGTGATAGAAACAATGGTTGAAAAAGTAAAAATACCTATTGACCTTAACATGGGTTGAGGTTTTAACCTGCCTTCATCAACTTTAGGAGTCAGTCATGGAATTAGAAGCGAATATCAATCAATATCTTAGCAGCTTATCGTTACAGCACTTTGCTGGGATTGAGCTGGTCACCGAGTTACAACAAAAACACCTCTCTCGTTACGCCTTCTCAAGTATTAATGCCATGTATGGTGAGCGTCTGTTGCTTGACCCATTACCATTATTTAACCGCTTAGTGATCAACAAACAAGGAGGCTACTGCTTTGAGCATAACAAGGTGGCATTTTTAGCGTTGCAACAGCTTGGGTTTACGGTAAGGCCGGTTCTTGCGAGAGTAATGCTAAATGGTAACCTCTCCAATCCTCGTTCTCATCGGATGACATTGTTAAATTTGGATGGTGAGCAGTACTTGGTTGATGTAGGATTTGGAGTGAAGTCGCCTCGTGTACCGATTAACATCAATCAGGCCTTAACTATCCAAGGCCGGCAGACTTATCAGGTACAAAAAACAGCAGACACAGTCAAAGTGACTCTGTTAGAGGAAGGAGAAGCTCCGCTCACTTTATATCATGTCGACCTTGCTGAAGTGTTCGAATCCGATTGTGAAGTGGCACACTTTTATTCCCATCAACATCCTGAAGCGGCGTTTGTGAATAACTTAGTGGTCTCTCGAATTACAGATCGCCACCGTTATTTACTGCGTAATCAGAGTTATTTCGAATGGCATGAATGTGATGGCAGTGTTACTGAAACTAAAGTGGAGAGCTTTGCTCAGCTAGAGCAGTTAGTAAAAGAGACATTTTTGCTTGAAACGCCAAGAGCAGTTTTAAAAAGCGTATACGATAAAGTCCTAACTCGCGCCGCAAATAAACCAGTCGAACGTTAATTCGACTGGTTGTACGTGAATTAGTTTACGGTATTATCACCTTCTAGCTTAGTCTTCCAACCTAGAAACCACAAAATAGGGGTTAAGATACTCGGCTTTTTGATTATAGCGCAGAGGCTCGCCATTCACTTGGCTGACCTTTGCCCCTGCGATACTCGCCACCGCGTGTCCTGCTCCGGTATCCCACTCTGAAGTTGGGCCAAGACGAGGGTAAACATCGGCTTTACTTTCGGCCACTAAACATAACTTAAGTGAACTGCCTTTAGGCACCATGTCGACTTGCTCGAAGCGGGTAAGGTACTCGGCTAAATCTGGTGAAGGGTGTGAGCGCGAGCCAACTACTTTGATTAAACCCTGATTGGGCTTGGTGGTGACTTTGAGCTCTATGCGAGCTTCACCCGTTTGCTTGAACGCGCCAATACTTTTTTCTGCAAGGTAGCTTTCATTAAGTGCTGGAGCATGAACAACACCAAGAATGGGTTCACCGTTATTGATAAGTGCAATATTTACCGTAAATTCGCCATTTTTCTTGATGAATTCCTTGGTGCCATCAATGGGGTCAACCAGCCAATACTCTTGCCATTGTTGGCGTTCTTGCCAATCTATACCCGCGCTTTCCTCGCTTAATATCGGCATTTCGGGAGTTAGAGTCTTTAGGCCTGCAACAATAATTTTATGTGCAGCGAGATCTGCCTCAGTGACGGGACTTTCATCTTCTTTATATTCAACATTAAAGTCCTTGGCATAAATCTCCATAATCGCTTCACCAGCGCGAATACTTAGATTTAATACTTCTTCCAGCAGATCCGTATGATTCATGACTTACCCTATTAAATTTTTTGACAGTAGATAGTGTATTAGCTGCTGGACAGATTCTTCCAGCGACTGCTCGGAAGTATTTAAACATATTTCTGGACTAATTGGGGGCTCATACGCCGAATCTATGCCAGTAAAATGTTTTATTTCTCCAGCACGCGCTTTTTTATACAAACCTTTAGGGTCTCGTTGCTCGCAAACTGCAAGCGGCGTATCTAGATATACTTCAATAAACTCGCCGCTTGCGACTAAGTTACGCACCATGTCTCGTTCAGCTTGAAAAGGTGAGATAAAAGCGGTGAGTACCATTAGTCCCGCATCTACCATGAGTTTGCTGAGTTCACCCACTCGACGAATGTTTTCGACGCGGTCTTCATCACTGAACCCTAAGTCTTTACACAGTCCATGCCTGACATTATCCCCATCAAGGAGGTAGGTATGTATGCCTTTTGCTTGCAGTGCATGCTCAAGTGCATTGGCCACGGTGCTTTTACCTGAGCCAGAAAAGCCTGTAAACCACAGCACGCAAGGCTTATGACCTTTTAACTCGCTACGTTTTGTTTTATCTACGGCATAGTTATGCCAAACAATATTTTCGTCCATACTTTGCTCTATTAAAATGGAAAGACAAATGGAATAACAGTCAGTACCGTCGCTGAATAAATCAACGACAAGGGCAGTCCCATGGTGACGTAATCACGAATTCGATAGTTGCCTGCGCTATACACCATGAGGTTAGTTTGATAGCCAAAAGGTGAGATAAAGCTCGCGGATGCGCCAAAGGCTACCGCCATTACAAATGGTAATGGACTTACATCAAAGCCACTTGCCAGCGCATAAGCTACTGGGAATGAAAGTGCTGCCGCGGCATTGTTAGTGATGAGTTCGGTAAATATCACAGTCATCACAAAAATGGCGATAAATGCACCGTAAGGACCAAAATCCCCTAACAACCACAATAAGCTCGAAGAAATCTCGGCTGCCAGCCCGGTTTCAATCATTAACTTCGCCAGTCCTATCGCACTGCCAACAATAGCGACAAGCTCAATAGGAAAACGGCGTTTCATCTCTGGGACTTTAATTGTACCGAGCACCACAAGGGCAGCGAGTAACACGATTAACCCTTTTACCAGCGGTACAACTCCAAAGATGCTAAGGCCAACCACTGTCGCAAAACTCGCAAGTACGGTGTTGGACTTATTGCGAGATAGATGTGTTTGTAAATCTAGGCCCGAGATATACACAAATTCGCGTTTGAGATTGGGGAGTGCATAAAAATCGCTGCTTGGTGCTAGTATTAAAGAGTCACCCGCTTGTAATTCGACCTGACCGATTCCACCTTGTAGGCGATCATGACCACGACGTATCGCAATAATAGCAGCATGAAACTGCTCTCTAAAGCGGATCTCTTTAATGGTTTTTCCAAGAAAGCGTGAAGACTGACTGACGACCACTTCCACCAAGTGCTCAACGTCTTTCTCGTGTTTATCATGGACTATCTTTAATCCATCGAAACGCTGTAACAGTGGCACTGAGTTGATGTCGCCCACAAATAGCAGAACATCACCAGCAAGAATTTCTTGCTGTGGCGTAACGGCGCAGATCCGTCGTTCACCACGAATGATTTCAGCAAGAAATAAGTCTTTGAGGTCGCGCAGGCCGTTTTCTTCAACCGTGCGGCCAACTAGCTTGGAACTTGGCTCAACTTTCCCTTCTAAATAAAACGGCACGACCTCATCATTATTTTTGCCGTTGTCGGGCAAATATTTGAGCATAATCGTGATGGTCAATAAACCAACACTCAGGACGGCGAGACCAACTAAGGTAAAGTCAAAAAAGCCCAGCGGTGCCATCCCTGCTTCTACGGCAAAGCCATTAACAATAAGGTTGGTAGAAGTACCTATTAGCGTTAACGTACCACCTAAAATAGCGGTATAAGAAAGCGGTAATAGCAGCTTAGAAGGCGCGTGTGTTTTGCTCTCTTTAACGGTGGTGATCAGCGAAGCAACCACCGCAGTGTTATTGGTAAAAGAAGACAAAAAGGCGGTGGATAAACCCAGTTTAATCACCGCTTTTGCGAGACTACCTTGTGCCATTGAGTGGGCGAGTTTTTTGACTAAGGTTGTTTTTTCAATCGCAATAGAAACTAGGATAAGTAGCACAAGCGTGATTAAAGACGGGTTCGCATAATTCACCAACATCGATTCAAGATCGATGAGGCCAGTCAAATAACTAGTGGCGATTGCGCCTGTGAATAGCCATGCAGCGTTAATGCGTGTGGCAAAAAGACACACGACTAACGCTAGCATAATGCCTGTTAAAATGACTTGTTCCATAATGACGTCATACCTCGTCTAACAGGCTAAATTGCATTATTTTAGCTTCGAAATATCAAGCGCTTGCCAATGAGGGAAGTGCTTGCGAACTAATGCATTAAACTCAATCTCAAATTCACTAAACTGACTTGAGGACGTTGCTGTTGCGGCTTGAACCGTTTCCACCATACCTGCACCTATCGTTAGGTTAGATAGGCGATCAATTAAGATAAACGAGCCGGTTTCACGATTATTTAAATACTCATCCGCAACGACATTTTCTGTCAGCTCGATGGTTACGATAGCAATTTCATTTAATGACAATGAATCGGCTTGGCCGTGCTCAAGTGTATTCACATCGATAGTGTGCTCGATATTTTTCACGATTGCCGCGGTTTTCTTGCTACCCAATTTAAGGTTATAACTTTTACCCAATTGTAGTGGTGTTTCGTGCATCCATACCAGCTTAGCAGTGATCTGATTCGTCACCTGAGCAGTCGACTCTACAGGCACTATCACGTCGCCACGACTCACATCGACTTCATCTGCTAGGGTGATAGTGAATGCTTGTCCGGTTTCCACTTGAGTTAGATTGCCATCAAAAGTCACGAGTTCTTTAATGGTTGAAGTCTTACCTGATGGCAATACTTTAACCGCTTGGCCAACGCTTAAGCTACCAGAGGTTAATGTGCCTTGGAAACCACGAAAGTCTAGATTAGGACGCACAACATATTGCACCGGGAAGCGCGCTTCAAAACCATGATTAGGCTCTGCCGCAGGAGAGTCTTCCAGCAGTTCCAGCAATGGTTTGTCTTGATAATAAGGCGTTTTGTCTGAGCGATTTACAACATTGTCGCCTTTAAGTGCTGACATTGGCACAAAGCGAATATCTCGTACGTTCAGTTGTTCAGCAAATTTCAAATAGTCGGCCTTTATGCGCTCAAATACGGCCTCATCAAAATCAACAATATCCATCTTGTTTATCGCGACAACGAACTGTTTGATACCCAGTGAATCACAAATAAAGCTATGGCGTTTAGTCTGAACTTGGACACCATAACGGGCATCGACAAGAATAATGGCCAAATCACTGGTCGAAGCACCCGTAACCATATTACGGGTGTACTGCTCGTGTCCTGGCGTATCGGCAATAATAAATTTACGCTTCGCAGTTGAGAAATAGCGGTAAGCCACATCAATGGTAATACCTTGCTCACGCTCTGCTTGTAAGCCATCAACAAGTAACGCTAAATCTAGATCTTCACCCGCATTGCCGACTTTTTCATTGTCTTTGTGTAGCGCAGCTAATTGGTCTTCATAGATTTGATGGCTATCGTGCAGCAAACGGCCGATCAGCGTTGATTTACCATCATCTACGCTGCCGCAGGTCATCATGCGCAACAAACTCTTGTCTTGCTGACGTGCTAAGTAGGTTTCAATGCCTAATTCTTTCACTTCATTTGCTGTTGACATTAGAAATACCCCTCGCGCTTTTTCTTCTCCATTGACCCTGACGAATCGTGATCAATCACTCGTCCTTCACGTTCTGACGACGTAGATAACAACATTTCTTCGATAATTCCGGTAAGTGTATCGGCTTCTGATTCAACAGCCCCCGTTAGTGGGTAACAGCCTAGCGTTCTGAAGCGTACTGATTTCATTTCAGGCACTTCACCTTCTGCAAGTGGCATACGGTCATCATCGACCATAATTAACGTTCCGTTACGCTCGACAACCGGTCTTGGCTTAGATAGGTAAAGTGGCACTATCTCAATACCTTCTTGGTAGATATATTGCCAAATATCGAGCTCTGTCCAGTTTGATAATGGGAAAACTCGAATGCTTTCGCCAGGGTTCACTTGGCCGTTATACGTATTCCATAACTCCGGACGTTGGTTTTTAGGATCCCAGCGATGGTGTTTATCTCTAAATGAGTAAACTCTTTCTTTTGCGCGAGATTTTTCTTCATCACGGCGCGCACCACCAAAAGCCGCATCAAAGCCATATTGATCTAGCGCTTGCTTAAGGCCTTGTGTTTTCATGATATCGGTATGCTTAGATGAACCATGAACAAATGGACTTATATTCATCTCTAGCCCTTCTGGGTTTTTGTGCACAAGCAGTTCAAATCCATACTCTTTTGCTAATCTATCGCGAAACTCGATCATTTCTCTAAATTTCCAATTGGTATCAACGTGGAGTAGAGGAAAAGGGATCTTCGCAGGGTAGAAAGCCTTACGAGCAAGATGAAGCAGTACCGACGAGTCTTTACCAATCGAGTACAGCATTACTGGGTTTTCAAACTCTGCGGCAACCTCTCGGATGATCTTTATGCTCTCAGCTTCGAGTTGCTGGAGATGGGTTAAAGCCATGATTAATGTCCTACTTATAAATTTAACTATCTGTTACGGTTATTACGCGACTTGCGTAATGGGTTGAGCAAAGCTACTGATTTGATTGTTCTTATTAAACCAAGCTAATTGCTCATGTAATGCTGCTACTTCACCAATAATCAATAGTGCTGGCGACTGAATATCATGCGCAGTAATAGTCTGTGCAAGTTGATCTAATTGTGTTTTTACTACACGCTGAGATTTACGCGTGCCATTCTCAACAATTGCTACAGGTGTATTCGGCGAGCGGCCATAAGCGAGTAATTGTGCCTGAATGTGTGGAGATTTTATCACTCCCATGTATACGGCAAGCGTTTGATTCGCCTTAGCTAAGCCTTCCCAGTCGAGTTCTTGTCCATCTTGCTTGCAATGCCCAGTCACAAATTGAATAGCTTGAGCATGATCTCTATGAGTTAATGGAATACCAGCGTATGCGCTACATCCTGCAGCAGCAGTAATGCCCGGAACAATTTGATATTTAACGCTATTTTCGGCCAACACTTGCACTTCTTCGCCACCGCGACCATAAATAAATGGGTCGCCGCCTTTTATCCTACAAACCTTTTTACCTTGTTTGGCTAAGTCAACCAAAATCTCGTTGGTGTGTTCTTGTTTAACACTATGATTACCGGCTTTTTTGCCCACGCAGATTAAATCAGCGTCACGACGTACAAGGTCCATTATTTCGTCAGATACCAGATAATCATACACTACCACATCGGCTTGTTGCATTAGTTGTAATGCCTTAAGCGTCAGTAGCTCAGGGTCGCCAGGACCCGCACCGACGATATAAACTTCGCCTTCAGGGGAGGGAGTGCTTTCTAGCATGGCTTCAAGTTGAATTTGTGCATTTTCATTGTTACCAGCTTGTACTTCACTTACCACATTTGAATCAAAGACAGATTCCCAAAACTGACGGCGGTCAGCAAAGTGTTTAAAGCGCGCTTTCACTTTATGTCTGAATTGACCGACAAGCGTTGCCAGCGGACCTATATGCTGTGGAATAAGGGTTTCTAACTTCTCTCGTAATCGTCTTGCAAGGACGGGCGCAGTTCCAGCACTGGATATGGCAATCGTTATAGGGTTTCTATCCACGATTGACGGAAAAATAAAATTACACTTTGGTTGGTCGTCGACTACGTTAACGAAAAGGTTTCGCGCTTCAGCAAGCTCTGCTACCTCTGCATTTACGGCCTCAATATCCGTTGCCGCAACGACTAACATGGCATTATCTAGGTCTGATGCATCAAATGGCTTATGTCGAAGTGCAACGCTTGCATCCGCTGCTAGTGATAAAAGCTCAGTGCAAAACTCAGGTGAAACCAAAGTGACTGCTGCATTGGCTTTCAAAAAGGCGCGGCACTTTCTCAGCGCAACTTCACCACCACCTACAATCAATACAGGTTTATTTTCTAGTTTGGTAAAAATTGGCAAGTATTGCACGATAACCTCTGCTAAACATCACGACGGTTGATATCAATATTGATTGATATCAGTAATAGAGCGCAGCATATAGAGTTGCAAATGTGGGAAAAAATAATTTAAACCGACTCCATATAACCAAAAGTTATAAAAAAACCAGTTAAATGTAATTTTCTTTTTGTTTCATTAGGTTAACTTAAGTTTTTGCTGTGATTTGACGATTATAGTGTTTGGTTATGAGATATTCATTTAATGAACAATAGTAAAAACCGCGTCCGACAGGTAATTGTATGCGGACATTTGTCCTATTGTTGGTCCTGCTGTATGCATTTAACTAGGGTCTGTTGACCTTTGCTGTTTGATTTTTGTTCTTCTGAGTGGGTTTTGGTCGCGGCGCTCAATTTGCTGCCTAGTAATCTAGGCAAAAGTTGAGCAACAATGAACAAAGCGCACTCAGGTGAACCCAAAGGGCAGCGCTTGATTGGCATTTCTTCTGTGTTGCCCCACAAGGATGTGGGGTAAGGTGACTTTGCAGGAGCACAAAGTCTTTATCGCCTAACTCACATAGAGCAACTATGCTACGCAGGCTCTGCCTTGTATAAATACCAATCAAGTTGCTGCAAAAACAAACTTGAAAGATGAACAGGCCCTAGGCTTATTACATAGAATGAAAAGGAACACGGTAATGACTTTACAATCTGATGCTCGGTTGTCGCTGAGTTTAATGGATTTAACCTCTTTGAAAGAGGACGATACGCCGGCAAGTATTCTCGCATTATTGAATAGCATTAACCCTGATATCGGACTACCAGCGGCGATTTGTGTGTATCCGCAGTTTGTGATGTTAGTAAAAGAAGAGTTGGAAAAGCGTGAGTGGCCGCAGATAAAAGTGGCAACGGTGACCAACTTCCCATCTGGAGAACAAAAGCTCCAGCAGGTCGTTGCACAAACTCATTCAGCAATCGCAGATGGTGCCGACGAAATTGATCTTGTGCTTCCTTATCAGCAGCTGATGGCGGGTGACCCAGATACACCTTGGCAATATGTGCATTCAAGCAAGCTTGCTTGTCAAGGTAAAGCAAAGCTCAAGGTCATCATCGAAAGTGGCGTATTGGCTAAACCAAAGCTCATTGCGGAAGCCGCGCAGCTTGTCATTATGGCGGGCGCGGACTTTGTTAAAACAAGTACAGGAAAGGTTGCTGTCAATGCTACACCTGAAGCGGCTGAAGTTATCCTTAAGACAATCAAAAGCAGCGGTAAATCGGTTGGATTTAAAGCGGCCGGTGGAGTAAAGTCAGTAGTTGAAGCGCAGCGATATTTACGATTGGCTGAAGAAATTATGGGGGCCGAGTGGCTCAATGCCAAGAATTTTAGATTCGGTGCTTCAAGCTTATTGAGTGATGTAGCAGTGGTTGTGAATGGACAGAGCGAGTGAAGCAGAAAAAATAAAACTTGAGCATGACGCGGCTAAACTGTTTTTACGCAGTTATGAAAAGCAGTTTGCAGTGCATATGCGCCATATTTGGCACAATGAGCCCAATAAACCGGACGTCAGTTGTTATCAAGGAAAAATACAGCTTGATATAGAAATAGCCCATTTTTATGCAAGTGAGAAAGAAGCGATGGCTGTGCTTGGACGTCAGCTGTCTCTCTCCACGCAAAGAGAGCTGGCAGCAATGAGTCAAGCCGCTGACTCCGATCAACTGAGTATCGGCTTACAGCGGCTGCTCAATCAAAAAGCCAAAAAATACTATGATTCACAACGTGTTTGGTTGTTAATTCGAAATGCTAGCCCCATCTATCATCTTGATGATTTTAAGCGCTTAAAAGCCACTTGGGAGATCCCTGATTGTCATCCATTTGAGCAAGTTTGGGTGCTTTGTGATTTTTATCACGGAGATTTATTGCGTCTTTTCTGAAGACGTCGTAAAACCAAGTTTAGATTAAATGTTACTTTGCATATCTTTTACACTTGTTTTCGTTTGCTTCGTCAGTATAATGGGCATCCACTTTGCAGGGGCGTAGTTCCAATTGGTAGAACAGCGGTCTCCAAAACCGATGGTTGCGGGTTCGAGTCCTGCCGCCCCTGCCAATTCAGCAACAAGTCCACATTTAAAATAACGTGACCCAAAACCACTTAAGTCGCTTATTTGTAAATTTGGATTGAATGGATTTACCCTGTTCTATGCGGGGTTGTTGTGTCTGTATTTAAGGTAAAATTGATTATGAGCACTAATGTTGAAAACTCGTCAAGCTCGATGGACACGGTAAAGTGGCTAGCTGCTATTGCACTTCTAACTGGTGCCGTAGTTGGTAATTATCTATATGCCGATTTATCTGTTTTAGTACGCGCTGTTGGCGTAGTTGCAGCTATCGCTGCGGCTTTGGGCATTTTGGTAACGACTGAAAAAGGCCGTACCTTTATCGCTTTTGCTAAAGAATCACGTATTGAAGTACGTAAAGTTATCTGGCCAACGCGTCAGGAAGCGACTCACACTACTTTCATCGTGATCATTGCAACGGTGATTATGGCATTAATCCTATGGGGATTAGATGGTATACTTTTCCGTGCAGTAGGCTTTTTAACTGGATTGGAGATCTGATCCCATGTCGGATGAGAACAAAGAAAAGAAATTACGTTGGTACGTGATCCAAGCGTTTTCGGGTTTTGAAAAACGCGTAGCACAAACCATTATCGAGCATATTAAAATCGAAGGGTTAGAAGACCTATTCGGTGAGATCCTTGTGCCGACTGAAGAAGTGGTTGAAATGCGTGCAGGTCAGAAACGTAAATCTGAGCGTAAATTCTTCCCTGGCTATGTATTAGTTCAAATGGTAATGGACGATGCGTCTTGGCACTTGGTGAATAGTACACCGCGTGTAATGGGCTTTGTTGGTGGTACGTCAGACCGTCCTGCACCAATCAGTCAAAAAGAAGCGGATCGTATTCTTAACCGTCTGCAAGAAAATGCTGAAGCACCGAAACCTGCTACTTTATTTGAGCCGGGTGAAGTGGTTCGTGTTACAGATGGTCCATTTGCTGACTTCAACGGTGTGGTTGAAGAAGTGGATTACGAAAAGAGTCGCCTGAAAGTTTCGGTACTTATTTTCGGTCGTTCAACGCCTGTAGATCTAGAATTTGGTCAGGTTGAGAAAGACAAATAAATTCTAACTTGAAAAAGTTGTCAAAGGCCGCTGATTAATCTATAATCAGCGGCCTTTTTGTTGTACGCAAAAATATGCGGCAAAAAGACTGAATTTTTTAACTGGGAAGCCGTTTGAGTACGCGTCCTCACGCGCACGAGGCAAAGACCCACAATTGAGGTATTATCATGGCTAAGAAAGTTGAAGCTCTAATCAAGCTACAAGTTGCTGCTGGTATGGCTAACCCTAGTCCTCCAGTAGGTCCTGCACTAGGTCAACACGGTGTAAACATCATGGAATTCTGTAAAGCGTTCAACGCACGTACAGAGTCTATCGAAAAAGGCGCACCTGTTCCTGTTGTTATTTCTGTTTACAGTGACCGTTCTTTCACTTTTGAAATGAAGACTCCACCTGCGGCATACCTTCTTAAGAAGGCTGCTGGTATCAAGTCTGGTTCTGGTCGTCCTAACACTGAAAAAGTTGGTACAGTTACTCGTGCTCAACTTGAAGAGATCGTTGAGACGAAACGTCCAGATCTTACTGCTGCTGATATGGACGCAGCTGTACGCACGATTGCAGGTTCTGCACGTGCAATGGGCTTGAACGTAGAGGAGTAATTGAGAATGGCTAAATTAACTAAGCGTATGCGTACTATCCGCGAGAAAGTGGATGCGACTAAAGAGTACGAAATCAACGAAGCTGTTGCTCTTCTAAAAGAACTTGCTACTGCTAAGTTCGTTGAAAGTGTTGACGTTGCTGTAAACCTAGGTATTGATGCTCGTAAATCTGACCAAAACGTACGTGGTGCAACTGTACTACCTCACGGTACTGGTCGTGATGTACGCGTAGCGGTATTCACTCAAGGTGCAAATGCTGAAGCTGCTAAAGAAGCTGGTGCTGATTTAGTAGGTATGGAAGACCTTGCAGAGCAAGTTAAGAAAGGCGAAATGAACTTTGACGTTGTTGTTGCTTCTCCAGATGCAATGCGCGTTGTTGGTCAGCTAGGTCAAATCCTAGGTCCACGTGGTCTTATGCCTAACCCTAAGACAGGTACTGTAACGCCTAACGTTGCAGAAGCTGTTAAGAACGCTAAAGCTGGTCAGGTTCGTTACCGTAACGATAAGAACGGTATCATCCACACTACTATCGGTAAAGTAGACTTTGACGCTAACCAACTTCAAGAAAACCTTGAAGCGCTAATCATCGCGCTTAAGAAGGCTAAGCCTTCTACTGCAAAAGGTACTTTCGTGAAGAAAGTAAGCATCTCTACTACGATGGGTGCTGGTGTTGCTTTAGACCAAGCTACTCTAAATACTCAAGTAGTATAATTTAGAGTTTAGCGTTTACATGGCGTAAAAATTAGACTATAATTTTGCGCCATTTTGTAGAGAAGTGTGCTTCTTTACAAAGCAAAGAATTCGGGTTGAAGCGTATAATTTCGAAAATTGTTTCCATCATGGTCTACAATGAATCGATAAATTGCGCTTCCGTCCAAGACCGTAGGTGGCTTCGGCCTTAATCGTCCTACGTAGACGGTGTGAATCCCAGCTAGATTTTCCTAATCTTCTGGCTCTCGCCGTAAAAAGCATCTCTGCTAAAGTTTTTAGCAGGGTAGAGTAGAACTGAAAAACATGTTTGTTTTTCTATAAACCAGGAGTAACACCCATGGCTTTAAATCTTCAAGACAAAAAAGCAATTGTTGCTGAAGTCAACGAAGCTGCCAAAGGTGCTCTTTCAGCAGTTGTTGCTGATTCTCGTGGTGTAACAGTAGGTGCAATCACTGCTCTTCGTAAAGAAGCTCGTGAAGCTGGTGTATGGATGAAAGTTGTTCGTAACACCCTAGCTAGACGTGCGGTTGAAGGCACTGATTACGAATGCCTAAATGAATCACTAGTTGGTCCAAGCCTAATCGCTTTTTCTTCAGAGCACCCTGGTGCTGCTGCGCGTATCTTTGCAGATTTCGCGAAAAAGAACGAAGCATTTGAGCTTAAAACTGCTGCATTCGAAGGCAAAATCGTTGACGTAGATATGCTTGCTAAGCTACCTACTTACGACGAAGCTGTTGCACGCTTAATGAGCGCTATGAAAGAAGCGTCTGCTGGCAAATTGTGTAAAACAATTGAAGCGGTACGTGTACAGAAAGCTGAGCAAGCTGCTTAATTTAAGCAACGCTCCTTTCTTTAATAAATTTTTTGAACCGCATGGGTTCGTAAATAATTAGGAAATTTGAAATGTCTGTAACTAAAGACCAAATCCTTGACGCTATTGCTGAAATGTCAGTAATGGAAGTTGTTGAACTAGTTGAAGCTATGGAAGAGAAGTTCGGTGTAACTGCAGCTGCTGCTGTTGTTGCTGCTGGTCCTGCTGAAGCTGCTGAAGAAAAGACTGAGTTCGACGTAATCCTAGCTGCTGCTGGCGGTAACAAAGTTGCTGCAATCAAAGCGGTACGTGGCGCAACAGGTCTAGGCCTTAAAGAAGCTAAAGCGCTAGTTGAGTCTGCTCCTGCACCTATCAAAGAAGGTGTATCTAAGGAAGAAGCTGAAGCGCTTAAGAAAGATCTTGAAGAAGCTGGTGCTGAAGTTGAGATCAAGTAATCTAGCTCCCGCTAGGTTCGCTGCCTGAGAAATCAGGCAAGGGCTGGTGATTATTTAATCACCGGCCCTTTTGCGCTATAGAGATATGCATTTCTATCGTGCATAAATCTTCGAATTTCACTGTAATTTTCAATAACTTAGAAGTTTTTGTTGAAAATCGCAATGGCATTTGAAGTAACACTAATTTGATGACATTAACGATTTGAATATAGCCTGAATTGTGCTCATTTAAGCCGTTAGTTAAGCAAGTTAGTGTGACAATTTAGATGTTGTTATCATGGCTTAGATGCCAGTGAAGTCTGTTCAATTTTGGACAGGTTGGGTCAAAGATCAGCAAGCTGAGGAACCCCATGGCTTACTCTTATTCTGAAAAGAAACGTATCCGTAAGGATTTTGGTAAACGTCCACAGGTTTTGGACATACCTTTCCTACTGCAAATGCAGTTGGAATCGTTCGATAAGTTCATTGCGCCTGATGCCGATGGCGATACTGGATTGGAAGCTGCTTTCCGTTCTGTATTCCCTATCAAGAGCTACTCGGGCAACTCTGAACTTCAATACGTCAGTTATCGTATTGGCGAGCCAGTATTTGACGTTAAAGAATGTCAAATTCGCGGTGTGACATATTCTGCTCCACTTCGCGTTAAACTACGTCTTGTGCTAATGGACAAAGATGCACCTGGCACAGTCAAAGACATAAAAGAGCAAGAAGTTTACATGGGCGAAATCCCGCTCATGACAGACACCGGTACTTTTGTAATCAATGGTACTGAGCGTGTTATCGTTTCTCAGCTACACCGTTCACCTGGTGTATTCTTTGATAACGACCGTGGTAAATCACACTCATCTGGTAAAGTGTTATATAACGCACGTGTGATCCCTTACCGTGGCTCATGGCTTGACTTTGAATTCGACGTTAAAGATAACCTTTACGTTCGTATTGACCGTCGCCGTAAACTACCAGCATCTATCATCTTACGTGCGCTAGAGTTCACTTCAGACGAAATCTTGGCACTATTTTTTGAAACGACAAGTTTCGAAGTAAAAGATGGCAAAGTGTTGATGGAACTTGTGCCTTCACGCCTACGTGGTGAAACCGCTGCATTTGATATTAAAGATGCAAACGGTGACGTATTGGTTGAAAAAGGCCGTCGTATTACTGCACGCCACATTAAGAGCATCGAAAAGCAAGGCATCGACACTCTTGAAGTACCGCATGAGTACATCATCGGTCGTGTTGTTGCTAAAAACTATATCGACGAATCAACAGGCGAAGTGATTGCAGAAGCGAACTCTGAACTATCACTAGAGCTTATGGCTGAATTGGTGAAGGCAGGTCACTCAAAGATCGATACGCTTTACATCAACGAAGTAGACAGCGGTGCGTACATGTCAGAGACATTACGTGTTGATTCTACTAACAATCGCCTAGAAGCATTGGTAGAAATCTATCGCATGATGCGCCCTGGTGAGCCACCAACAAAAGAGGCTGCAGAAGCGTTATTTGATAACCTATTCTTCTCTGAAGAGCGCTACGACCTTTCAACTGTTGGTCGTATGAAGTTCAATAGCCGTGTTGGTTATGATTCAGACGAAGGTGACGGTACGCTATCTAAAGAAGATATCGTGAGCGTGATGAAGGTATTGATCGACATCCGTAACGGTAAAGGCGATGTTGATGACATCGACCACTTAGGTAACCGTCGTATCCGTTCTGTAGGTGAAATGGCTGAAAACCAATTCCGTGTAGGTCTTGTACGTGTTGAGCGTGCGGTACGTGAGCGTCTAAGTCTTGGTGACCTAGATAACGTTATGCCACAGGATTTGATCAACGCTAAGCCAATCTCTGCAGCAGTAAAAGAATTCTTTGGTTCTTCACAGCTTTCACAGTTTATGGACCAGAACAACCCGCTTTCAGAAGTAACGCACAAGCGTCGTATTTCTGCATTAGGTCCGGGTGGTCTAACTCGTGAGCGTGCTGGCTTCGAAGTACGTGACGTACACGTAACGCACTACGGTCGTGTTTGTCCTATCGAAACGCCTGAAGGTCCAAACATCGGTCTAATCAACTCGCTATCTACTTACGCGCGTACAAACGACTATGGTTTCTTAGAGACTCCATACCGCAAAGTAGTAGACGGTATCGTTACTGACGATGTTGATTACCTATCAGCAATTGAAGAAGGTCAGTTCGTTATCGCACAGGCGAATACAACGCTAACCGATGACAACCAATTTGCTGAAGAATTGATTCCATGTCGTTTTAAAGGTGAATCAACCTTTATGCCAAGCGACAGCATCCAGTATATGGACGTATCTCCACAGCAGGTAATCTCTGTGGCTGCAGCGCTTATCCCATTCCTAGAACACGATGACGCGAACCGCGCATTGATGGGATCGAACATGCAACGTCAAGCTGTACCTACACTACGTGCTGATAAGCCGCTAGTTGGTACTGGTATTGAGCGTACACTAGCGAAAGACTCTGGTGTAACAATCGTTGCTAAGCGTGGCGGTATCGTTAAGTATGCTGATGCAAGCCGTATTGTTGTTAACGTTAATGAAGATGAGCGCATCCAAGGTGAAGCGGGCATCGACATCTATAACTTAACTAAGTACACACGTTCAAACCAAAACACTTGTATCAACCAGAAACCAACTTGTATGGTTGGTGAGCCGGTGGTACGTGGTGACGTGCTTGCTGATGGTCCTTCAACAGACCTAGGTGATTTAGCACTTGGTCAGAACCTACGTGTAGCGTTCATGCCTTGGAATGGTTACAACTTCGAGGATTCAATCCTACTTTCAGAGAATGTTGTAAAAGAAGATCGTCTAACGACTATCCACATTCAAGAGCTTCAGTGTATTGCTCGTGATACTAAGCTTGGTCCAGAAGAAATCACTGCGGATATTCCAAACGTAGGTGAATCTGCACTAGGTAAGCTTGACGAATCAGGCGTTGTATATATCGGTGCTGAAGTGAAAGGCGGCGACATCCTTGTAGGTAAAGTAACGCCTAAAGGTGAAACGCAGCTAACACCTGAAGAAAAGCTACTACGCGCTATCTTCGGTGAAAAAGCGTCTGACGTTAAAGACAGCTCACTACGTGTACCAAACTCTGTATCTGGTACGGTTATCGACGTACAAGTGTTTACGCGTGACGGTGTTGAAAAAGACAAACGTGCACTAGAAGTTGAAGATATGCAGCTTCGCGAAGCGAAGAAAGACTTCAACGAAGAGTTCAGAATCCTTGAAGGCGGTATCCTGACTCACGCTCGTAACCTACTGATTAAATCAGGTATGAGTGAAGAGCAGCTTGCTGGCTTTAACACTGAGAAGCTACTAACGCAAAGTCTTGCTGATGAAGAGCACCAAGCAGAGCTTGAGCAACTAGCTGCACAGTATGACGAGCTTAAAGCTGACTACGATAAGCGTTTCGAGAACAAGCGTCGTAAGATCACTCAAGGTGATGACCTAGCGCCTGGCGTACTTAAGATTGTTAAAGTATACCTAGCTGTTAAACGTCGTATTCAACCTGGTGATAAGATGGCGGGTCGTCACGGTAACAAGGGTGTAATCTCAACTATCGTTCCTGTTGAAGACATGCCTTACGATGATAAAGGTCGTACTGTAGATATCGTACTTAACCCGCTGGGTGTACCATCTCGTATGAACATCGGTCAGATCCTAGAAACTCACATGGGTCTAGCTGCTCGTGGTATCGGCGAACGTCTTGAAGAAATGATGAAAGAGCAACGCGAAATTCACGAGCTACGCGAATTCATCAAGAAAGCTTACGAAATCGGTGACTGCCGTCAGAAAGTAGATATTGCTAACTTCTCTGATGATGAAATCCGTCGCTTGGCAGATAACCTTAAAGGTGGTCTTCCAATCGCAACACCAGCATTTGATGGTGCACGTGAAGCTGAAATCAAAGACATGCTAGAGCTTGGTGGTTATCCAAGAAGTGGTCAGGTAACGTTATATGATGGTCGTACTGGTGATGCATTTGAGCGTCAAGTAACAGTAGGCTATATGTACATGCTGAAACTGAATCACCTTGTTGATGACAAGATGCACGCGCGTTCAACAGGTTCTTACAGCCTAGTTACTCAGCAGCCGCTGGGTGGTAAGGCACAGTTCGGTGGTCAGCGTTTCGGTGAGATGGAGGTATGGGCACTAGAAGCATACGGTGCTGCCTACACACTACAAGAAATGTTGACAGTGAAGTCGGATGACGTTAACGGTCGTACTAAGATGTATAAGAACATCGTAGACGGTAACCACAAGATGGAACCGGGTATGCCTGAGTCGTTCAACGTACTGTTGAAAGAAATCCGCTCGCTAGGTATCAACATCGAGTTGGAAGAAATTTAATCCGACCGCCGCAGTGCGCTGCGGCGTTGCATAACTGCAACCGGACTGAAAAGAATGTAGGGGTGAGCGTGGCTTGCCCTCAAGATTAACCTCCGACAGGAGAGCTAAGGTGAAAGACTTACTTAAGTTTCTGAAGCAACAAAATAAGACCGAAGAATTCGATGCAATTCGCATTGGTCTTGCTTCGCCAGACATGGTGCGTTCATGGTCTTACGGTGAAGTAAAGAAACCTGAGACAATCAACTACCGTACTTTCAAGCCTGAGCGTGATGGCTTATTCTGTGCCCGTATCTTCGGCCCAGTAAAAGATTACGAGTGTTTGTGTGGTAAATACAAGCGCTTGAAGCACCGTGGTGTTATCTGTGAAAAGTGTGGCGTTGAAGTAACGCTAACAAAAGTACGTCGTGACCGTATGGGTCACATCGAGCTGGCTAGCCCAGTTGCGCATATTTGGTTCTTGAAATCACTACCGTCACGTATCGGCCTAATGCTAGATATGACGCTTCGTGATATCGAGCGCGTACTTTATTTCGAATCATTCGTGGTAACTGAGCCAGGTATGACTACGCTTGAGCGCGGTCAACTACTAGGTGAAGAAGAGTACCTAGATGCACTTGAAGAGCACGGTGATGAGTTTGAAGCGAAGATGGGTGCAGAAGCTGTACTTGATCTACTTCGTGACCTAGACCTTGGTCAGTTAATCGCTGAAATGCGTGAAGAGTTGCCAACAATCAACTCTGAAACTAAGCGTAAGAAAATCACTAAGCGTCTTAAACTAATGGAAGCGTTCCACCAATCAGGTAACAACCCTGAGTGGATGGTAATGAGCGTGCTACCGGTTCTTCCACCAGATCTACGTCCTCTAGTACCACTAGACGGCGGTCGTTTTGCGACTTCAGATCTGAACGACCTTTACCGTCGTGTGATCAACCGTAACAACCGTTTGAAGCGTCTTCTAGACCTAGCTGCACCAGACATCATCGTACGTAACGAAAAGCGTATGCTTCAAGAAGCGGTTGATGCGCTACTTGATAATGGTCGTCGTGGCCGTGCAATTACGGGTTCTAACAAGCGTCCACTGAAGTCGCTTGCTGACATGATCAAAGGTAAGCAAGGTCGTTTCCGTCAAAACCTTCTAGGTAAGCGTGTTGACTACTCAGGCCGTTCTGTTATCACCGTTGGTCCTACGC
Organism: Pseudoalteromonas sp. L23; assembly: GCF_021728455.1. Classification (NCBI taxonomy): domain Bacteria; kingdom Pseudomonadati; phylum Pseudomonadota; class Gammaproteobacteria; order Alteromonadales; family Pseudoalteromonadaceae; genus Pseudoalteromonas; species Pseudoalteromonas sp. L23. The sequence goes on from NZ_JAKKCW010000014.1 coordinate 113,539, forward strand.
TGAAACTACATCAGTGTGGTCTACCTAAGAAGATGGCACTTGAGCTATTCAAGCCATTTATCTACGGTAAACTAGAGCGCCGTGGTATGGCGACAACCATCAAAGCTGCGAAGAAGATGGTTGAGCGTGAAGTACCAGAAGTTTGGGACGTACTAGACGAAGTTATCCGTGAGCACCCGGTTTTACTTAACCGTGCGCCAACACTTCACCGTCTAGGTATCCAAGCATTCGAACCTGTACTTATCGAAGGTAAAGCGATTCACCTGCACCCGCTAGTGTGTGCGGCGTATAACGCTGACTTCGATGGTGACCAAATGGCTGTTCACGTACCACTGACGCTTGAAGCGCAGTTGGAAGCGCGTGCATTGATGATGTCTACCAACAACATCCTAGCACCAGCTAACGGTGAACCAATCATCGTTCCTTCACAGGACGTTGTACTAGGTCTTTACTACATGACTCGCGATCGTATCAACGGTAAAGGTGAAGGCACTGTATTTAAAGATGCTAAAGAAGCAGAAAAAGCATACCGTGTAGGTGCAGCTGAGCTTCACGCTCGTGTTAAAGTGCGTATCACAGAAGTGACTATCGACGAAGAAACACGTGAGCGCGGCACGTTAACTCACCTAGTAGATACGACAGTAGGTCGTGCAATCCTTTCATTGAATATCCCTGAAGGCTTGCCGTTTGAACTGATCAACAAACCACTAGGTAAGAAACAAATTTCTGGTCTTCTTAACGAGTGTTACCGTCGTCTAGGTCTTAAAGATACTGTTATCTTTGCTGACCAAGTGATGTATACCGGTTTCCACTACGCGATGAAATCAGGTGTTTCTATCGGTATCAATGACATGGTAATCCCACCAACTAAAGGTGAGATCATCGATCGTGCGGAAGCTGAAGTTGCAGAAATCAACCAACAGTTCCAATCAGGTCTTGTAACTGCCGGTGAGAAATACAACAAAGTTATCGATATCTGGTCACGTGTAAACGAAAACCTTTCTCGCGAGATGATGGCTAACCTTTCAAAAGAAACGGTCATCAACGCTGAAGGCAACGAAGAAGAGCAACCGTCATTTAACTCAGTGTTTATGATGGCAGACTCTGGCGCTCGTGGTAGTGCTGCTCAGATCCGTCAGCTAGCGGGTATGCGTGGTCTAATGGCACGTCCAGATGGTTCAATCATCGAAACGCCAATTACAGCGAACTTCCGTGAAGGTCTAAACGTACTACAGTACTTTATCTCGACGCACGGTGCGCGTAAGGGTCTAGCGGATACGGCACTTAAGACAGCGAACTCGGGTTACCTAACTCGTCGTCTAGTAGACGTAGCACAAGATTTGGTTATCAATGAATCAGACTGTGGTACCGAAGAAGGTCTAGTAATGAAGCCGCTAATTGAAGGTGGTGACGTTGTAGAGCCGCTTCGTGAGCGTGTACTAGGTCGTGTTGTTGCTGAAGACGTGGTTAAGCCTGGTACAACAGAAGTACTGGTTGAACGTAACGTAATGATTGACGAAAAACTGTGTGACCTTCTAGAAGAGCACTCAGTAGACGAAGTTAAAGTACGTTCTGTAATCACCTGTCAAAACGACTTTGGTGTGTGTGCACACTGTTATGGTCGTGACTTGGCACGTGGCCACATCATCAACCCTGGTGAAGCAGTTGGTGTAATCGCGGCACAGTCAATCGGTGAGCCGGGTACACAGCTTACGATGCGTACATTCCACATCGGTGGTGCGGCATCACGAGCTTCTGCAGAGAACAGTGTTCAAGTTAAGAACAATGGTAATCTGAAACTTCACAATGCGAAGTTTGTAATCAATGCTGATGGCAAAATCGTTATCACGTCTCGTTCAACTGAGATCACGATAATCGATGAGCACGGTCGTGAGAAAGAGCGTTATAAAGTTCCTTACGGTGCAGTATTAACTGTACAAGATGGTGCTGACGTTAAAGGTAACGATATCGTTGCTACTTGGGACCCGCATAGTCACCCAATCATCATTGAACATGAGTCAAAAGTATCGTTCAGCGATATTGATGATTCAAACACTGAAGCACAGACTGATGAATTAACTGGTCTAACACGTGTGGTTGTTAAGGATCTTGCGAAAGTAAACGCGAAAGAGCCTAAACTAATCATTGAGAACGAAGAACGTGGTCTTCAAGAGATCCGTCTACCTTCATTCACAACGATTGAAATCACAGATGGTGCAACAGTACTACCTGGTTCGGTACTGGCTCGTATTCCACAAGAAGGTTCGAAGACTCGTGACATCACGGGTGGTCTACCTCGAGTTGCTGACCTATTCGAAGCGCGTAAGCCAAAAGATCCTGCAATTCTTGCAGAAATCACAGGTACCGTTAGCTTCGGTAAAGAGACTAAAGGTAAGAAACGTCTTGTGATCACACCGGAAGAGGGTGATGCATACGAAGAGATGATCCCGAAATGGCGCCAGCTTAACGTGTTCGAAGGTGAGCAAGTGGCTAAAGGTGAAGTAATCGCCGATGGTCCAGAGTCTCCGCACGACATCCTACGTCTACGTGGTGTTACTGATGTATCTAACTACATCACTAACGAAGTACAAGAAGTATACCGCCTACAGGGTGTAAAGATTAACGATAAGCACATTGAGACTATCGTTCGTCAGATGCTTCGTAAGTGTATCATCCTTGATGGTGGTGACAGTGAGTTCCTAGTAGGCGAGCAAGCTGAAGTTGCACGTGTAAACATCGCTAACCGTGAACTAGAAATGCAAGGTAAGATCCCAGCTAAGTTTGAAATCCAACTAATGGGTATTACTAAAGCGTCACTTGCGACTGAATCGTTTATTTCTGCGGCATCGTTCCAGGAAACAACACGTGTTCTAACCGAAGCTGCGGTTAACGGTAAGAGCGATGAGCTACGTGGTTTGAAAGAAAACGTAATCGTGGGTCGTTTGATCCCTGCGGGTACAGGTTTCGCATACCATGAAGAGCGCATCAACCGTCGTAAGCAAGGTGAAGCAGCTGTTGAAGAGCAAACAGTAAGTGCTGAAGAGGCAACTCAAGCGCTAACAGACGCACTAAACGCTGATTTACTAGGTGGCAACGAGTAATCCTCGCCATTTAGCTAATTAATTGAAAAACCGCTGTGTGAATGCAGCGGTTTTTTTATGCCTTTTCAACTCGCTGGTCGAATTGCCATCAAAGCGTCACATCAATATGTATACTGCAACAAAGGTTTTTCAATGCAATCGTCAACTTTTGTTAACTTTCAATAGCTTCGCAGACAAAACCATCCGAATTGCATGCATTTACTTAGCGCTGATGACGACTTTTGGTTGACAGGTTAAACTTTGGTCATTAAAATTCGGCCACCCATTTTAGTCGTTCAAGAAAATTGGATTTGACCTAAATGGTAAGATTTTATTTTTCAGTAGTAATTTATTAATTCAGGAGCTATTTAATGGCAACTATTAACCAGCTAGTGCGTAAGCCACGTCGTAGCAAGGTTACAAAGAGCAACTCAGCTGCTCTTAAAGCTTGTCCACAAAAGCGTGGTGTATGTACTCGTGTATATACAACAACACCTAAGAAACCAAACTCTGCATTACGTAAAGTAGCGCGTGTACGTTTAACTAACGGTTTCGAAGTAACTTCATACATTGGTGGTGAAGGTCACAACCTACAAGAGCACAGTGTAATCCTAATCCGTGGTGGTCGTGTTAAAGACTTACCAGGTGTGCGTTTCCACACTGTTCGTGGTGCACTTGACTGTGCAGGCGTAAACGACCGTAGACAGGCTCGTTCTAAGTACGGTGCAAAACGTCCTAAGGGCTAATGGTTCTCCGTTAGTAAGGCCAAGCACTTAAGTTTTAAATTTTTATATATTGTTTTGGGAATCCGTGTTTAGCACGGACCTGAAGATACCGGAGAAAGAAAATGCCTAGAAGACGCGTAATAGGTCAACGTAAAATTCTTCCAGATCCGAAGTTCGGATCAGAGCTTCTTGCTAAATTCGTTAACGTAGTAATGCTTGACGGCAAGAAATCTACTGCTGAAAAAATCGTATATGGTGCGCTAGACGTGGCTGCTGAAAAATCAGGCAAGTCGCACCTAGAAATCTTTGAATCTGCACTTGATAACGTTCGCCCACAGGTAGAGGTTAAATCTCGCCGTGTTGGTGGTTCAACGTACCAAGTACCAGTTGAAGTACGTCCAGTGCGTCGTAACGCACTAGGTATGCGTTGGTTGGTTGAAGCTGCACGTAAGCGTGGCGAGAAATCAATGGGTCTTCGTCTTGCTCAAGAGATGATCGACGCTGCTGAAAACAAAGGCACTGCGGTTAAGAAACGTGAAGACGTTCACCGTATGGCTGAAGCGAACAAAGCATTCGCTCACTACCGTTGGTAATCTGCTAACACCCTTTAAGAGGATATTATGGCACGGACAACTCCGATTGAGCGTTACCGTAACATCGGTATATGCGCTCACGTAGATGCGGGTAAGACAACTACAACCGAACGTGTACTTTTCTATACTGGTCTTTCTCATAAGATTGGTGAAGTACACGACGGCGCCGCAACTATGGACTGGATGGAGCAGGAGCAAGAGCGTGGTATCACGATCACTTCTGCTGCAACAACGTGTTTCTGGAAAGGGATGGATGCTCAGTTTGATGAGCATCGTGTAAACATCATCGATACTCCAGGACACGTAGATTTTACTATCGAAGTAGAGCGATCATTGCGCGTACTTGATGGTGCTGTTGTTGTGTTATGTGCTTCATCAGGTGTGCAACCGCAAACTGAGACCGTTTGGCGTCAGGCAAACAAATACGAAGTACCACGTATGATTTTCGTCAATAAGATGGATCGTACGGGGGCTAATTTCTTGTCTGTTGTTGAACAAGTTAAAAAACGTCTCGGTGCTACACCTGTGCCTATTCAGCTACCAATTGGTGCTGAAGATGAATTTAAAGGTGTTATTGACCTTATCAAGATGAAAGCGATTAACTGGAATGAAGAAGACCAGGGAATGACTTTCAACTATGAAGAGGTCCCTGCAGATCTTCTTGAGCTTGCTGAAGAATGGCGTTCTCATCTAATTGAGAGCGCTGCAGAAGCTTCTGAAGAGCTAATGGAAAAATATCTTGAAGATGGTGAGTTGAGCGAAGAAGAGATTAAATCAGCCCTTCGCCAACGCACATTGGCCAATGAAATTGTGCCAATGACGACAGGTAGTGCATTCAAGAACAAAGGTGTTCAGGCTGTGCTTGACGCTGTGATTGAATTCATGCCTTCGCCTACTGAAGTAAAAGCTATCCAAGGTGTCTTAGAAGACGAAACCGAAGATACGCGTGAAGCTGACGATAATGCACCGTTTGCGGCGCTTGCATTTAAGATCGCAACCGATCCATTCGTTGGTACACTTACTTTCTTCCGAGTTTACTCTGGTAAAGTTAGCCAAGGTGATTCGGTACTAAATCCTGTTAAAGGTAAAAAAGAGCGTTTTGGACGTATTGTTCAAATGCACTCAAACTCGCGTGAAGAGATTAAAGAAGTTCATGCGGGTGACATCGCGGCTGCTATCGGCCTAAAAGATGTAACTACTGGTGATACACTTTGTGCTCAAGAAGCGCCTATTACGTTAGAGCGTATGGAGTTTCCTGAGCCTGTAATCTCGGTCGCAGTAGAACCTAAAACAGTAGCTGACCAAGAAAAAATGGGCGTTGCGCTTGGTAAACTTGCAGCAGAAGATCCTTCATTCCGTGTAGAAACGGACGAAGAATCGGGTCAGACGATTATCTCTGGTATGGGTGAACTTCACTTAGATATCATTGTCGATCGGATGAAGCGTGAGTTTAACGTTGTGTGTAACGTTGGTAAGCCTCAGGTTGCATACCGCGAAACTATCCGAGCTTCTGTTGAAGCTGAAGGTAAGTTTGTGCGCCAATCTGGTGGTCGTGGTCAATATGGTCACGTTTGGTTGAAGCTAGAACCAATGGATGTCTCTGATGATGATGCGCCAATATACGAATTCGTTAACGAAATCGTAGGTGGTACAGTACCAAAAGAGTATATCCCAGCGGTTGATAAAGGTATTCAAGAGCAGATGAAGCAAGGTGTTCTTGCCGGTTATCCGCTATTGGGTGTTAAAGCTACTCTGTTTGATGGCTCGTTCCACGATGTTGACTCAAACGAGATGGCGTTTAAGATCGCAGGTTCGATGGGCTTTAGAAAGGGCGCGCTTGAAGCAAGTCCGGTTCTACTTGAGCCTGTCATGAAAGTAGAAGTAATCACCCCTGAAGAAAACATGGGTGATGTAGTAGGCGACTTAAACCGTCGTCGTGGCATAATTGAAGGCATGGAAGAAGCATTTGGTGGCTCGAAGCAAATTAATGCTCAGGTACCGCTTTCTGAAATGTTTGGTTATGCAACAGACTTACGCTCCGCTACACAAGGGCGCGCATCATACTCTATGGAATTCCTAAAGTATGCTGAAGCGGCTAAAAACGTAGCTGATGCAATAATTGCAGCTCGCGCTGTTAAGTAATTTTAGTTCGGTCCGGTCTTAGGGCTGGACTTTAATTTCTTTATAGGAAATTTGAAAATGGCAAAAGAAAAGTTTGAACGCGTAAAACCGCACGTAAACGTAGGTACAATCGGCCACGTTGACCACGGTAAAACAACTCTAACTGCAGCAATCACTAACGTACTTGCAAAAGTATACGGTGGTG
>NZ_JAKKCW010000015.1:0-100306 GCF_021728455.1 Pseudoalteromonas sp. L23
CTAACTACTGTTTTGACCTGTCGGTGACCACCACCTTATGCCCGCTTCTTGCTGGACAAACGGTGTGTGTTTATGAAGGCGATATTCTTGATGCCGCCGCCTTTAGAGCTCATCTAAATGCCGCGAACGTTGGCTTTGTGAAAACCACACCCAGTCTTGCCATGGCGCTATTGCCTGGCAGCGACGCACAAGTCGATGCCCTAATGCTCGGTGGTGAGGCACTGACTGAGCAGGCCATTGCCGCATTAAGCGACCATGTAAACGCTATTTTCGATGAATATGGCCCAACGGAAGCCACAGTCGGTGCGATGCTAGCACAGGCCTACCCACGTCTTCATCAAGGCATAGGTAAAGCCTACCCTAACGTTAATCTTCATGTGTTGTCTGAGTCGCTGCAGCCCATGCCCATTGGTGCGCCGGGTGAGTTATATATTTCAGGCCTTGGGGTTGCCCGGGGTTACTTAAACCGCCCTGAACTCAATGCTGAGCGCTTTATTGATAATCCATTTAGTCACGACCCCGCCCATAGCAAGCTGTACAAAACCGGTGACCTTGCCCGCTTCCTAGACAACGGCGACTTGGTGTATCTCGGTCGTAACGATGAGCAGGTGAAAATTCGTGGTTATCGTGTCGAACTAGGCGAGATTGCCGCTGCTATTGTCGACCAACAAGGCGTACAAAACGCTGTGGTGATTGACGTGCCTGCACCGCAAGGCAAAGCGCTGGCCGCTTATCTTGTCGCAGAGCCTGACCTTGAAATTACCGAGTTAAAGCTCGCCCTAAGTGCTGCTTTACCTGAATACATGGTGCCCAGCCACTTTACTCTAATCGAGCATATTCCACTCACGGGTAACGGTAAGCTTGACCGCAAAGCACTCCCCGTGCCAGAGCTTCAAGCTGACAACCTCTATGTGGCACCACGCAATGCCTTAGAGACCCAACTTTGTGAGATTTGGCAACAGGTACTTGGCCTTGAGCAAGTGGGGATTGAGGATAATTTCTTCCAAATCGGCGGCGATTCAATTGTCAGTATTCAGCTGGTTTCACGCTTAAGAGAAGCAGGATTAACGGTACAAGTTAAAGAAATATTTGCCGCCCCAACTCCCGCGCGGCTGGCAAAGCTTATCAGTGCGAATGGCGACAAGAAGGTTACGATAAAAACTGAACAAGGCCAGCTTGAAGGCGAGTTCGATCTACTGCCTATCCAGCAGTGGTTCTTCGCAAATCAGTTTGCTAACCCCGCACACTTTGCCCAAACTTTTGCCACTGTAATGCCAAGCGCAATCAGTGATGAGAGATTAGTTGAGCTATTGTCCGAGCTTGCTGAGCAACATGATGTGCTCCGCCTTGTTTTCAATCAAAAGACGGCGCACATTACCCAGCAGTACCAACAAAATAATACCATGGCACCTCTAGTTAAACTTGATGCAGACACACTTAGTGACGACGAGCTTGCCAAGCAATTAACCCGCTTGCAGTCACAGTTTGAGTTAAATTCAGGCCCTTTATGGCAGCCAATTCGTGTCAAACGCCAAAGCCAAGATGTATTGGTACTGGCCTTCCACCACCTGATCATTGACTTTGTCTCTTGGCGGATCCTAATTGAGGACATAAATAGCCTTTATCAAGGCAAAAAATTGGCGCAAAAAACCTCAAGCTACCGTCAATGGGTTGAGACCTTAAACCAATACGCACATGTTCAAGCCGAACAAATCGATTACTGGCAAGAAGTACTTGATACTTGTCAAACACACTTAACAGCGAAGAACACACCGACAAACCAAGTGATTAAACTTGACTCTGCATTTACACAAACGTTGCTGTTTGATGCTAATCAAGGCTACCACACAGAGCCTCGAGACCTTGTCGTCGCTGCGCTTTCACTAACTCTCGCTCATATCACTGGTAGTAATGATCAGGTTATTGCGCTTGAAGGACATGGTCGTGAACACATCGCCGAAGATATAGATCATTCACGCACCGTGGGCTGGTTTACGTCATTATATCCACTAGCACTCCATGTGGGTTCTAGTCTCGAAAGCGCTATTGTCAATGCCAAAGAGCAGCTGCGTAAATTGCCAGACAATGGCGTTGGTTTTGGTCAATTCTATTTTTCCAAACAAGTGACGGGGACTTTACCAACCGTTGCATTCAACTATTTAGGCCAAATCGGTGGCACAAAAACGCAGCAACCCAGTGGTGACTTCTACTTAACTGAAGCCATTACAGGTCAACCAGTCGCAAGCGAAAATAATGGTCATTACGTTCTTGATATCAACGCGGCAATTATTCAAGGTCAGCTTGTCTTAAATTGCACCACGGCGTTGTCTGAAACCGAATTTGCCCTATTCCAAAGTCAGTTCACTGCCAGTCTACAAGCGGTGCTGGACACGGCATTACATACCAAAGCGCTTGGCGCCAAACAAACGCCGAGCGACTATAACCTGACAGGCGTCAGCTTCGCCCACTTAGATGCACTGCGCACACGCTACGACCTAGCCGCGGTTTATCCCGCAACAAACTTGCAGCAAGGTTTTATCTTCCACCAGCTTAATAGTCCAGAAGATACCGCCTATCGGGTGCAGTCACAGATGCAGTATTTCGATAAAATTGACACTGCGCTTTACTGTCGTGCGTGGCAACTAACCTCGCTGCAATATCCAGCGCTGCGCTGTGCTTTTGATGTTGAAGAAACCATGCTGCAACTTATCGTGGATCACACCTGTGTTGATGAAGATAACTTTAGCGTGATTGATATCAGTCAATATTCAAAAGCAGAACAACAAGCACACATAGAAAAGCTTGCAAACCAAGTGCTAAATCAGCCATTTAATTTTGCAAGACCGGGGTTATTTACACTGCATTTGGTAAAACGCGGTGAAGCGCATTATCACCTAATAAAAACAGAGCATCACAGCATTTGTGATGGCTGGAGTGGCCCGTTAGTTATGCAGACCGTTCACCAGAACTATACGCAATTACTACAAGGTCAAGAACCTGTTTTACAGGTGGACAACGCCTATTTAGATGCCCATGCTTACCTAAGAGATAATCAGGCCGCCACCAAAGCATTTTGGCAATATCATGTCGCTGATTTATCACAAGCAAACGATCTTAACACCCTGTTTAGTCACTCAACAGATTTAGAAACGCTCCGTCATAATCATGACCCGCAGGCGCTGCATTTTGCCCTACCAAACGAGATGTTAAGTAAGTTGCAGCAAGCATGTCAGCAACATTCTGTCACGCTCAATGCTGCGGTACAATTTGCCTGGCATAAGCTTATCCAAATCTATACTCGCGACGAATTTACTTTAGTAGGTACAACTATCGCAGGTCGCGACTTACCAATTGACGGCATAGAGCAAAGTGTTGGAGCTTACATCAATACGCTACCGCTTTATCTTGATTGGCCTACAGATGCTACCATCGCGCAACAACTCGAGAAGATCCAAACTGCCATTTTGGACTTAAATAGCCATGCGAATGTGTCACTCGCGTCACTGCAACAAGGTGGTAATCGGCTATTCCAAAGCCTAGTCGTTTTCGAAAACTACCCAAGCCTTGAAAATGAACAAGCAGAGGCACAACAAGCTCGCTGGCAGTTTGACGCCGCACCAGAGCAAGTTGAATACCCACTTGCATTGATAGCAAAGGAGCAAGGAGAGTTGCAACTCGAGCTGATGTACGACGCCAGCTTGCTTTCGCCTGCACGTGCCGCACAACTGCAATCTCAACTGCTACTTATCCTCAAGCAAGTCGCTGACAATACTCTCTTACCTCATCAGCACATTGAAATTGCTAATACAGTGGAAAAGGCCCGTATTCTCAACGAGTGGAATAAAACCGAGCGCGAGTCATGTGGCTTCGAGAACTTCAACGACTTATTTAGTGAAAGAGTCGCCGTATTCCCGGATGCAACCGCTGTGTTCTGGCAAGATGAAGCACTAAGCTATCAAGCACTCAACCGCCAGGCTTGCCAGCTTGCCCAGCAATTATTGGTGATTAAGGCTGAGGTTTACGGCAACGAGTATCAAGGTGATTTTCCAGTCTTGTTGCTGCATGAAAAACAGTTGGACTCTATCGTTGCGATCCTCGCTATTCTTAAAGCAGGCGGTGGTTATGTTCCTGTATCACCGGAATTTCCTGACTCAAGGATTGAATATATTGCCAAGGACTGTGGTGCGAAAATCGTGGTCACCCAATCGGGATTAATGGATAGAGTTGCGAGTACAACACTTGCCTCACTGACACATGTACTCAGCGATGCACCAATGGAGGAAACAAGCTTAGACCAAGCGGTATCGGTGAGCACGTCTGATTTGGCTTATATTATCTATACCTCTGGTACCACAGGTAACCCTAAAGGCGTAGAAATCAACCATGCGGCACTATTAAACTATGCCACTGACGACCACTTTATCGATCCCACACGACTGAGCAAGGTCCTTAGCTTATCGAGTATTAGCTTCGACGCGTTTATTTTTGACTGCTTTGTCACACTCAGTAATGGCGCAGCACTACACCTGATAGATAAACAGACTCAACTTGATCCAGAACGACTGATTGAATACTGCCAAGCACAGCAGATTGATACGTGTTTTGTAACCACTGCGCTATTTAATCGTTTAGCTAACGAAGACTTCTTCTTACACGCCGGACTTAAACAGATTAATTTTGGTGGAGAGGCAGTCGACTTAGCTATGGTTGAGCGAGTAAAGCATCAAGCGCCAGAGCTGATGCTTTACCACGCCTATGGCCCAACAGAGACCACCGTTTATGCGACTTGCTGCTTACTCAACACTGTAAATCACGGAGCACCTATTGGCCGTGCCATTGCCAATAAATCTGCCTACGTGTTGTCGCCTGCCGGCAAAATACTTCCACCGGGCGTGGCAGGAGAGCTTTATATTGGCGGCGCGGGTATGGCAAGACGCTATTTACACCGGTCAGATTTAACCGAACAAGCATTCTTAGTTAATCCATTCGCATCGGATAGGTATCTCGCAAGCGGTTGGAACAAAATGTATAAAACGGGTGATTTGGTTAAATGGCGTGAAGATGGTTTATTAGAGTATGTTGGTCGTAATGATTTTCAGGTGAAAATTCGTGGTTACCGCATCGAACTTGGCGAGATTGAAACTGCGATTAAACAACAACCGCAAATTCATACTGCGTTTGTAAACGTGAATGAACAAGATGGGATTAAACGTATCGTGGCCTATTTGGTCATGGCAAATACTGAGTCACTGGATGAGGCAAAGCTTAAGCAAACACTCTCTCACATGCTGCCGAGTTATATGCTGCCAAGTGCCTACGTCACATTAGACGCCCTACCCGTTACGGTTAATGGCAAGATTGATGCCCGAGCACTACCGCAGCCCGATTTTAGCCAAACTGAGACCCTCCATGCTCCAAACACAGAACTGGAACGGCATATCGCTAAAATCTGGTGTGCTGTTTTGGGGATTAAGCAGGTTGGCTTGGAAGATAACTTCTTCCATATCGGTGGGGACTCAATTATGAGTATTCAGCTCATGTCGGCTCTCAAACGTGCTGGCTATTCGCTGTCGACCAAAGACATATTTACGTATCCAACCCTAGAAGCGCTTTGTGCATTTTTGGCAAATAATGAACAGGTAGAAATTGTGGCTGAACAAGGTGAGCTCAGCGGAGAAATCAAGTTATTACCTATCCAGCAATGGTTCCTCAACTCCCACTACCGTCATAAAGCGCATTTTAATCAGTCGGTCATGCTCGCACTTCCGCACAATACCGCGCTAGATACTTTGGAGCGTGCACTCGTGCAGCTGCATCAACAACATGACATGTTGCGTGCTCAGTTTAGCAAAACCGAGACTTGGCAATCCCAATATCAAAGTATTGAAGCGTGCCCAGCACCAAAGCTTATCCATCTGGACACCTTGGGGCTTGATGAGCAGCAAACTGGACTGGCGTTGAGCAAAATACACGCCCGTTTTGAACTCGGTTCAGGTGCTTTGTGGCAACCGGTTTTACTCAGCGATGATACGCCGCTAACTAGACTCGTACTTATCGTTCACCACCTTGTGATTGATGGTGTTTCGTGGCGTATTTTGGTCGAAGACTTAAGCCGCTTGCTACAAGGCGACACCTTAAGCGACAAAACCAGCAGTTATCGCCAATGGTCAGACGTTGTGGCCCAGCATCCTTTTGAACAACAAATACCGTATTGGCAAAACGTGCTAAGCACACAACAAAACATACCTTACGGTAAATCACAACAGCGTCTTACGCATCAATTTGATACTCAGCTTACTGAGCAATTGCTACGCCTTGCTCCTGCTGGATTTAACACAGAAATCAATGATCTCTTAATGAGTGCGTTTACTCGGGCTTGGTGCAATACCTTTGCTACAAACTATTGCCACCTCACGTTAGAAGGCCACGGCCGAGAACATCTGAGTGACCATATTGATACGTCAAGAACACTAGGCTGGTTTACTAGTATGTTTCCGGTTGCTCTGAAAAATGACACGGATTTATCGACGCTGATTATTCAAAGCAAAGAAACGCTTCGTGCCATTCCAGATAAAGGTTTAGGTTTCAGCGAATTGGTCAGACGTGGGGAATTTTCCTTCAATCAATTACCTAAAGTTAGCTTTAATTACTTGGGACAACTTGATAGCAACAATGATGCACAAGATCAGGGCATACGAATGCTAAATGCACACTCAGGCGATGCCAGCAGCAAGGATAATCAGGATGAAATGGCACTCATCGTTAATGCCGAAGTGCGTCAAATGAAACTACAAGTGAGCATTGCAAGTCAGTTAGATGAGATGCAAACCGCCGCATTCATAGAGCAGTTCGATGCTGCCCTTCGAGCCGTCGTTTCACATTCGATTACAGCAGCAAGCCCCCAAGGCATAAAAACCCTAAGCGATATTGAGATCGGCGTATTGGTGAATGAAGCCGATGCTCCTATTGAATGGTTTTTCTTCCCTCCGGGTGGCGGTGGTGCTGAGAGTTACTTGCAATCCATTGCTCCCAAGATTTCCGCGCCTTGTTATTGCTTCAATAACATCTATGCCGCACAGGAAAAACCAAAGGGCTCGCTCGCCTATGACTATTATCAGTTCCAAACATTGGCGTTGCAGTATGCTATTCATCTTAAAAAGCTAAAACCTAGTGGTCCTTATCGGATTTTTGGTTGGAGTTTTGGCGCAACGCTGGCACTTGAGGTTGCCAAACTGCTGCAAAATGAGGGGGACACAGTCGAACACTTGGTGTTCGTCGACCCTTGTTTTGACTATGCCACGATGCATGATGAAGTTTTTGCTCTACACCCAGAGTTCAGTCATCTTGAGCCCGATAGAATTAATTATCACTACCAAAATGATCCGGCATTTTCTAGCACCGCAAAGGTGACGCTATTTAGTGCTGGTTGTGCGGTTGAAGTGGCTCAGTCAGATAGCCTAGAGTTGCAACTTTCCAGTCATATAATCAACCAATACCTTGATAAGAATCAAAATCTTATCGAAGAAGCAATACAACCCAGTCAGGTTCAAGTGTTCACCATGAAAGGGTCGCACAACAGTTGGGTAAAAACACCGGAAGACTTAATAAAAATGTCAGAAATTATGAACACTCTTTAACATTTTATTCGTTAATATAATGTTAAATTATATTTTCTAGAGTGAGGCATTAAAGGGAGCTCCCCTCTTCACTCTAGAATTAATTAATTGCCACATTTTCTCACAATATATGATTAAGGAATTACAAAATGGCTAAGGAAAATGTAGATGTACTTATTATCGGCGCTGGACCTGCTGGGACAATGACCGCTGCAAAGCTAATTCAAGCAGGGTTAACCGTGAAGATCGTTGAACGTAGCCACTTTCCACGCTATGTTATCGGTGAAAGTCTTCTACCACAAAGTATGCAGCATTTAGAAGATGCTGGATTTATGGATGCGTTAGTCGCACGCAATTACCAAAAGAAAATCGGTGCTAATTTTAAACAAGATGACTTCCAGGAGTTTTTTGATTTCTCTAAAAATTATACCGATGGCTGGACATGGACATGGCAAGTTCCAAGAGATGACTTTGACAATGTACTGGCTGAAGAAGTGCAAAAAATGGGTGCCCCCATCGAATTTGGCACTTCCGTAGTCGATGCCAACATGGATCTAGAAGAACCTATCATTAAGGTAGTCAATGAGGCTGGCGACGAGCAGGAGATCCAAGCCAAATTTGTTGTTGACTCAAGCGGCTATGGCCGAGTACTAGCAAATCTACTTGACTTAAATGAACCTTCGTCAGCACCGACTCGGGCAACTTTGTTCGCGCAATTTAAACCAGCTGATGGCATAGAAACTGGGGCTGAAAACAATAAAGTAACGATTCTGGTTCACGAAGAGGATGTATGGGTTTGGCTAATACCTTTCTCTGACGGTCGTGTTTCAGTCGGCTTTGTTGGTAACCCTGAGTATTTGGAGAGTGCAGAAGGCGATGCTAAAGCGCGCTTTTTAACCTACCTTGCTCGCGACCAACATGCATCAGCAATGTTGGAAGGAATGGCGCTGTGTATGGAACCAAAGGAGATCAAAGGCTACTCTAAAGGTATCAAACAACTGTTTGGTAAAAACTTTGTCCTAACCGGTAACGCCAGCGAATTTATTGACCCCGTATTTTCAGCCGGTGTTATGTTTGCCATTGAGTCAGGCGCACGCGCTGCTGATCTCATTGTTGCGCAGTTAAATGGCGAAGAAGCAAATTGGCAGCAAGAATATGAAGCGCATATGCTTAAAGGGATTGCTGTCATGCGCACCTATATTGAAGGCTGGTACGACGGGCGCTTGCGCCGTTTATTTTTCTCAAACAACAAGCCTGAAAAAATTAAGAGCCAAATCACTTCTGTGCTTGCGGGTTATGTATGGGATGAGACTAACCCATTTGTGAACCGCAGCGAGAAAACTTTGAACTTGCTATCTGATCTCCATAATAACCCTGAAATGGCGTGATTTTAGCTTTTGAGACCGGCGTGGGAATAGCTTCTCACGCCACATAATATACTAACAAAGATGCGTTTCAGTAGTAGTGAAAGTAGTTGTGCGATGCCTATAGTTTCCCTTATTTGCGATTAAACAAAGTGGGGAATTTTGTTGTAGGCCGACCATAGATGTGGCACTTGGCGCTTTAAAGGACTTAGACAATGAAAACTAACTTTGTATACACTGCTGCACTTTCAGCGTTATTAACAGGCACTGCACTTGCAACTCCCGCACAGGCCTCAGAATATAAAACAATTCTAATTCATGGCTTTCAAGCAGACCAACTTAACCGCCCTAACAGCACCAATGTCGAACTTGAAGGTGAAGAATACTGGTCATCTTTTTGGATAAACCACGCTGATGAGCGTATTGATTGGCCTTCTTATGAGCGTTTGCAAGGCAAAATCGCAACAGATTATATTTGGCCAAAGCTAAAAGCATTTGCAGAAAATGGCACTTGTAATCCTGGCTGTGTCTTTGTTACCCACTCAACGGGTGATTTAGTCGCGCGCTATATCTTAGATAACCAAGCAACTTGGCTTGAAAATGCGGGCCTTCAACCACTTAATATCGTTGCTACTTTCGACCTTGCAGGCGCGGGTGGCGGAAGCGAACTCGCAGACACAGCTATCAACGCTGCGACTTCTGGTGGTGTAGTAGGTGAACTAACTCGCCAAGCAGTTGAGGCATGGCTGGGCAGCATGCCTGAAGAGTTTGGTATCATGTGGGATTTAAAAGTAAATAATGCGCGACAAGTTGCTCAGTATCCGAGTGACAATGCGCCTCGCCTACGCTTTGTTGCTGATGCAAGCGACTATTACGGCCTAACTTCAGGCTTCTTACCAGGTAACGACGATGGTGTTGTATCAACGCACTCTTCTTGTGGTGCATCAGCAAAAGGTGACTTTGGTAGTTGTAGTACAAGCGTTGCTATCAACGGTCAGTTAGCCTCCCAAGATGATGCAGTAACTAGCTTTATGCCATATCACTATCCACTACTAATGAGCGCGGAATATAGCCACGGTAACCTGCCAGATGCTGGATACCAAGGCAAAGTAACAGCGGCTCGTACTCAGTTTAACGCGGGTTATAAAACGATTAGCTACAACACCTATGAAGAAACAACGGGTAGCTGGTTTTGGAAAAAAACTTACCGTTATGTTAGCGAGTCTAACTCACAAAGTTTTTCACAGTTAATACTAAACTCACTGTAACTTAACGGTTATTTTGCTAATTTCTATACCCAAGGAACTGCTCCATGCAGTTCCTTATATTAACCGAGTATTGCTATGAAAAAGTTTTTGTTGATTAGCGCCATTCTTATTGTGATCTGTATCACTGTAGGATATTTTGCCTTGCAGCGCGAAGCTCTGCCCTCACCTGAGTTAGCAGCAACACCACAAGTCACCACACCTATTTTGACACCACCAACAACACCACCAGTCACACCTAAAACTGCGATAACACAAAAACAATCACTGATCGAATCGCTACCACTGGCACAAGCTGCGCAATCAGCTGCGGCACACTATGAATATACTATTTCTCTACCGCCTTATTCACAGCCCCTTGGCAAAGGTGATTTTGATAGGCTCAATCCAAATCATTTCTATGCCATCGAAATGCCAATTGAAAAAAACAACGAACAAGTGTCTTTGTCGCTGAATCAATATCGCTTTGTACACCCCGCTACTATCGAGATAAGTTTATCTGGTAGTCAATTTTCTAATGCAACCGCAACGATACTTGACCCTACATCGCAGCAAACCTTATCTACCACCCGCCTCAAAGAGTCTAATGGTATTTGGCTTGGTGCAATCGATGGCGAGACAACATGGCCTCAAGAGCTGAATGTTGTTGTGCGTGCTAAACCAAACTCGGCTAAGGCCGTTGCATTAACAGCAAGTATCCGCTATTACCAACCCAGCGCCACACTGCTCGCCATTGCTGAACCTTACCCCGAGCAAGCTGACTTGATAATTCCATTGCAACTTGAAGTAAAGCAAAGTGGTACTTATCGTATCCGTGCAAACCTATTTACTCCCGATGGCACACCAATCAGTCATTTGGTTGAAAAGCAAAAGTTAAGCGAAGGGAAACAGGTATTCAACTTAAAAGCACATCAGTCGGTGCTTGCTCCTTTTTCAGCTAAATCCGGCCCATCCCAGTTCACGTTAAAGACATTTGTGATTGAGAGAATGTCGCCAATGCCGGGAGAGCTTGCGCAGTTTGGTGATAGCAAAATAACCGAATACCACATCACTGATTTCTACTTTGACGCACTGGAGAAGCGCCCATATAAGCCCTCGGCTGCCGAGCGTCAACGTCTGGGTTACTTGCAAAAAATGGCCGGTAAGTAAAGCAACTAACCTTTGCTTTGGATAATTAAACGGTGACCCTTTTTAGGTCACCGAGTTAGCTAAGCTATATCGCTTCAGCCGTCGTCTTAGGCCTCAGCTCAGCAATACGATAAAAACCAAGTGCGGTGATAGATACTAAGGTCATGGTGATAAAAAGCATCATACCGGAGTAAAAATCTAAAATAAGCCCACCTAAAATGGGCGCTAATGCATACCCCAATGAACATAAGCCAGCAGCACCAAAATAGCTAGCTTTCAGGTTATCTGGTGCCAACCTGTCAATATAGACATTGATGTTAGTAAACATAATTGCTTCGCTCAGACTCAACACCATCATGGCTGCAATCCATCCCCAAATATTGTGTACATCATTCAAGGCCATCATGACTTGTGAAATAATCAATATCACACCACCCGCATAAAGCCTATTTTCAATGCGCCAATTACGCATCAGATGTAGTAATGGAAACTGACAAACGATGATCACACTAGAATTTGCGATGATTAAGCTAGAAATTAGCCAAGCTAGATCGGGGACCTCTGCACGCGTCAAATACTGCACTAAGCTAGAGTCACATTGCGCATAAACCAAATACACTAAAGTTGTAGCGATGAGCACAATTAAAAAAACTTTATCTTTTCGTAAGATCCTCAGCCACTTTGCAAACTTGGGTACCGACTGAGCGGCAGACTGCAAAGCGAAAGTCTGCGCTTCACTCAGTTTAGGTCTAAAGTAAAGCAGCGCGAGCAACAAACCAATATACGAAATGCCAGTATAGATAAAGCTAAACTGCTCACCATTAAGCCCCGCCCATAGCCCGTACAATGGTCCTAAAGCCGCTCCCACATTCACGAGAAAATAGAGTAAATGCAGTGCAAGCTCTCTGTCTTTTGCGTCGGCAAGTTCTTCAGTAAGTAACGCTTTACTAGGCGCATCCCAAAGCGTCCTAGGTAGACAAGCTAAAAACACTGAGGTTGCAAACAACCACAACGACTCAGCCACAGCCAACAGAGAAAAAGAAATCACACCAACAAACACTGCCGTGTAGAGCATTTTGGTGCGACCAAAGCGATCAGCGAGATTCCCCGTATAAAACCCCAAAAATACGGCGAAAGTCGCTGACACCGTCAGCAATAAACCGACCTCTGTTGCACTCAGTCCATAATTTTCGTAAAGAATAACAGCCAAAAAAGGCCATACCATGTAGTAACTAGCGCGAACGAAAAAGTTACCAACAAGCATTACCCAAACTAAAGGTGTAAAGCGCTTTAACCGCTCAATTGCAGAGCTATTCTCCATTGATGTTCCTTGATTATTATTGGTTTACACAGAACCCTAATTCCTAAACCTTAGTTTAGGTCAAGCGTTTAACTGCATTCTATTATCTTGGATACTGGAATTTTATGAAGAAAAAATTTCATCCTTGAAATCACAAAGGGAGATAAAACTAACTCAATGAAATTAAGCGTTAAAACCGCTTAACGTAGAACACATTAAAAAAGTCAAGACCGGGGTTGTGGTCGCTCAAACCAGCATTAGAATAATGTAGATATCGGATCCCAACTTTAGTACTGGGGTTCAAATTAACACTAAGTCCAATGCGGTCTTCAAACTGATAGTGAACACCAATGTCTTTACCCGCAAATCGAGTATCACTGACGTAGGTCATGCCAATTCCAAACTCAAAATTTACCGGCTTTCCAGCAAACTCATTCAGTGGAACACTAAGCACTGGTGACAATGCAATAGCAAACGTCGTGTCTGAGCGTTTTGGTTTGCCGTATTCCCAATAGTTGGTGCTCAGCTCAAAATAAACATAGGCACCTTCTCCAAAACCATAATCCGCTAAACTATAATGCAAGGGACGATACCCAAGCCGCAGTCCTTTTACATCCCCCTCTCCCATCACATAATCAACTGCAACTTCACTAGCATGTGAGTAAGTAGACACAAACAACATAAGCAAGAATAAAACTAAGCGCATAACGACTCCTCTACAACAAGAGCAATTCTACGCCGTTATTTAATTCTTAAAAGACACCAAAAGACCATATAATAATTGCCATTTAAGCACCAATTTGAAGTTTTAATCGGTACATTAATTTAACTAAAACCAATAACAAATTATGAGTTATACTATTAAAAACGATCTTGAGAATGTGGTATGCAGTATATAATTGGGAGCGTTATAGGGATATTTAGTGTATTCAGTGCCTTAGCCGCAGCACCAACAAAAGTAGATATCTATACCGAGCATTTTCCTCCGTACCAGATAGAGCAAAAGAACGGCACCATTACTGGGCTTGCCACTGATATCGTGCGCCTCATTATGTGGGAAGCAGAGCTAAGCTATCAAATTTATATGTTGCCTTGGACTCGCGCAAAAGCCTTCTCCAAAAAATCCCCTTATTCATTGCTCTACTCGATCGCCAGAACGGAGCAACGTGAAGAAAACCATATCTGGATTGCGCCACTTTGTGAGCTAAAGGTCGCCTTTTATAAGCGTGCTGATATTGCCGATCAGCAGGTGTGGGAAATATGGAAAATCAAACAACATGTTGTCGCTGTTGCGGCTGATCAGCTCTCCGAAAACTATTTAAAAGCACAAGGCTTTGTCGCCGATAAGAATATGCTATCAGTAACCAGTTTTAGTCGTGCAGGTGAGCTGCTTGAAAGAGGCAGAATAGACTTTATTTTTGGTGCCGAAAACTTTGTAGATAGAATGGCTGCTAGAATGGGTTTAGTGGAGCAATGGGACAAAGTGCTAGAAGTCCCTGAGTTAAGTAAAACCCTCTATTTAACCGCCAACCCGAGCGCCCCTCCAGAGTATATAAATCGGCTACGCGCCGCCGCTGAACGAGTGCAGATGCAACGCAAAAAGGTTGATGTCGGCTGCCCCATTGACGAGTAATTCATCGTTTGCTACTGAACTTTGTACGTCGCTGTGATAGCATTTTCAAAATTGTATACTTTATTCAAAAAAACAAATGAAAGTACTCACAGGAATGGTATTACTCGTGCTCTTTGTAGCATGCGAAACACACGCAAGCCCAAAGATCATCAACGCAGTTTCACGCTTTGGCCACCCTCAGGTGATGAAGCCCGCAGACAAGTTTGGCCATAGTCCCTATTCACCACTGTTTGACAACGGCGCATGGCATGGTCACTTACTTCCTGATAGCGCGGCGGAATTTGGTGGTTTTACGGGTAACGCGATTATCACCGAAGAGTATTTAACCTATTTATTTGAACGTATTGAGCGTCTACAGGTTTTTCACGGTGATATCAAATTGCAATTTGATGCAGCGCAGTACAGCCTACCAGGAGAGCTGGTACAAACGCTCAGACATGAGCTCGCGACGGTGACGATCCGCTTACGCTTTGTTAGCGAGCGCACTTCTCTTATTCAAACCACTATTCATACTAAGCAACGACTTACTTTAAAATTGGACGGCAAATTACTCCACCAACTTAATCAACAACAAGCACTGGACCAACAATACCCTAAGCTCGCTCCAACCATGGTTGCCAGCGAAAGTGGGATCAGTACCACTTTTGGTCGTGTTCGCGATCCGTGGGCGCTTCTGACCTCTGGTAGCAACGAGTACTCAATCACCCGCACAATCCCTTTCAAAAATGTGGTGGAAAATGACCGTTATTATAGCGAGACACAAATCTCTGGTGATCTGCAGTTTTATACCGCCATAAGTTATGTCCATAATCAACAGGAACGCATACAAACAGCAAAGGCCGTTGCCAAAATTCTCTCATCCCCTGTTACGTATTGGCAACGCTCTAAAGCTCGCTGGATGGGCTATTTAGCACGCTATCAAACCTTACCACGAGATAAACAAACATTGGCGATAAAAGCCGTTGAAACCCTCATTGGTAACTGGCGATCTCCTGCAGGGGCAATCGTGTTTGATACCGTATCGCCTTCGGTCACTGCTCGCTGGTTTTCCGGCAATTTAACTTGGCCTTGGGACAGTTGGAAACAAGCGTCAGCGCTGAGACTATTTGCACCAGATTTAGCCAAGGCCAACATTGATGCCGTATTTTCCTATCAAATAGCAGCTAACGATCCTGTGAGACCCCAAGATAAAGGCTTATTACCCGATTTAATTGGTTATAACCAGCCACCAGAACGCGGTGGCGATGGGGGTAATTGGAGCGAACGGAATTCAAAACCCTCGCTGGCCGCTTGGGCGGTGTTGAATACCTACCATGCCAGCAAAGACAAAGCTTGGCTTGCACAAATTTACCCTAAACTTGTCGCCTATCGTGATTGGTGGCTGCGCAACCGTGATCACAACCAAAATGGTATTCCAGAATTTGGTGCAACCATAGATAAACACCATAATAATCAAGCGGGAGAGTTGTTATTTTATCTACATGAAGGAAAGCAAAAGCATGCCCATTTTGGGCTAAAAGCCTATCGCGATGCGCAGGCACAGGGTAAACAGATAAGTATTCCCGCACAGACCGCAGCGTCATGGGAATCTGGAAGAGACGATGCTGCTAACTTTGGTTTTATCTCACCACAGCAGCTTGAGATCTATGTGAAACAAGGTGGCGATGCTAAAGACTGGCAAGTCGAATTTGCTAGCAATATGGACGCCCAAGGCCATCTGCTAGGCTACTCTTTGATGCAAGAGTCGGTTGATGGGGCCAGTTATTTTTATTCTGACACCAAAAACTTGAGTACCATCGCCAATATCTTGGCTAAGCCACAGGAAGCCAAAGCCTTTTCAGCACAAGCAAAGCAAATCGCCGATTATATTAACCGCTGCATGTTCGACGATAACAGCGGATACTACTACGATATTCGCATTGCCCCGTCACCGCTTGAAAATGGCTGTGCAGGGAAACCAATCATTGAACGTGGTCGCGGCCCCGAGGGTTGGGCTCCGCTCTTTAATCAGGTCGCAACAGCGTATCATGCTAAACGCGTCTCTGAAGTAATGCTCAGCCCCAGTGAATTCAACACCTATATTCCTCTAGGCTCTGCATCCCAGACCAACCCTGCATTTGGTGCAAACATCTATTGGCGTGGTCGTGTCTGGCTTGACCAATTGTATTTTGGCTTGATGGGACTAAGTTATTATGGTTATGAAACTGAAGCGAACACTTTGCTTGATCGATTTATGCAAAATGCGGATGGTCTGCTGCAAAACGCGCCTATTCGCGAAAACTACAATCCACTCACCGGCGAGCAGCAAGGTGCACCGAACTTTTCATGGAGCGCGGCCCATATTTTGCTGATGATAGAAGCATTTGAGATGGACAAGCCCAAAGCACCAATTAAAGAAGAAAAGCCAGTTTCACAGCAAATCACTACAAACTAGCCGAAAATTTGCTAGCAATTCAGTGATGATCCGTCTACATTTTTTAAATGATACAAAAACAAAATTAGACGGATCGCAATGAGTTGGTTTTACCGTATTTACCATTTTGCCCTAAAGTGCATTGTTATTTTTATCGGGATCCCGAATCCCAAATTACATCAGGGAAAAACGGGGCTGTTAGACGCCATTAAGGCGCTGGGGTTAAAAAATGGAGATAACGTCTTAGTCGTGACCGACCAAGTGCTGCTCAAGCTCAACTTGCATCAGGTTGTGGAAAACACACTACGTGAGTCAGAGTTAGTCACGCATTATTACGCAGATGTTTTACCCAACCCAACCATAACAAACGTTGAAGATGGTCTAAAGGTCTACCAACAGCATCAGTGTAAAGCAATTATCGCGCTTGGCGGTGGCTCGGTACTCGACACGGGCAAGCTGATCGGTGCTCGGGCTGTCAAGCCGAACAAACCGGTGACTAAACTCAAAGGGTTGTTTAAAGTCTTAAAACGCCTACCGCCGAATATCGCGATCCCAACAACCGCAGGAACCGGCTCGGAGACCACCGTTGCCGCCGTTGTTAACGATCCTAGCAATCACGCCAAGTATGCCGCGACTGATTTTTGTTTAGTGCCGCACCATGCCGTATTATTACCGGAATTAACCACAAGTATGCCTGCACATATCACCGCGACTACGGCAATTGATGCACTAACCCACGCCATTGAGGCACTACTGAGCATTAACTGTCTTAAGTTTAGCCGCGGCCGTGCTCTTGAGGCCTGTAGAGCCATCTTTGAATATTTACCCAAAGCACAACGAGACCCACAAAATCTAGAAGCAAGGGCGCAACTACTACTCGCTTCCCATTACGCAGGACAAGCTTTTACCAGAACTTCTGTCGGCTACGTACATGCAATTTCACACCAATTGAGCGCTCAATATGGTACGCCACACGGGCTTGCCAATGCGGTGTTACTCATGCCCGTGCTAACCTGGTATGGCGAGCGCATTAACCAGCAACTCGCGCTCATCGCCAGATACTGTGGATTAACCTCGTTAGACTATCCCGTCGAACGCCAAGCGGATGACCTGTTGGAGCACATCAAGCGCTTATTGCTTGATTTACAGATCCAAACCACGCTCGCCGAAGTACTTCCTGATGATGCCGCGCTACTCGCAGAGCTGGCGCTAAAAGAAGCACATCCAGATTATCCGGTGCCCCATTTTATGGATCCCTGCGCCTGCCAACGCATTATAAAAGGTATCGCTCCTACGCCTTAATAAGCACTTCGTTTAGTGTTTGGACTCAAAGAAATTTAAAATAAACCCAAACTTTTCAAAGCTTTATAAAAAACCATCAAGTGAAAGCACTAAAAACATAAAACCTATTAACGAACAGTTAAAAGCCGACAAACGCAAACAAAAACAATTCTCAATAACAATTTTTAATGCTAGTATGCGCGACTTTTGAAAAGCAAACTGGTGTATTTTGGAACGTTATTACTCAGAAGTATTAAGTTATATCGCTCGTTCAGTGGGGTGCAAAGATAAGGCTCAAAATATAGTCCAAGAGGCGTATACCCGAATACTAAGTTATAAAAGCAGCAATCCAAAGCAGGATAACACGCAAGAGCGCGCGCTGTTTTTTAAAGCCGCAAAAAACATTGTGATTGATCAGTATCGCAAAAATCAAACCGTTGCTGAGCCCGACGACTTCGAATTAGTCGCGCCAAGTTATTATGAGCCTGAGGCTAAGCTTGCAAGTCAACAACAACTGGCATTACTTAATCGAAGTATCGACTCCTTACCCCTAAAAACTAAGCAAGCATTTGTGCTCTATAAATTTAAAAACTTAAGCCAGCCACAAATAGCAGAGCAAATGGGGATATCTGTCAGCATGGTCGAAAAACACTTGGCAACTGCCATGCTCGCTTGCCGTAACGCATTACAAAAACAATAAGAGAATCGCAATGGACCGTCATAATGTATCAATACAGCAGCAAGTAAACCACTGGCTGGAACTCGAAAGGCAAGGGCTCAGTAAAACGCAGCAGCAAGCGCTCAATCGTTGGCTTGGTGAGAACCGTGCGCACCAAACAGCCTATCAAGAAAGTAAACAGATTGAGCGACTGTTATCGCAATTTTCAGATCAAGACATTGCACAATTAGAGAATCCAATTACACACTCGAAGCTTAAATCAAAGACAACTCAGCGGTACTTCGCCATTGCTGCATGCTTTGCACTTTTTGCGTTGAGTTTCTTTGGCTATCAAACGTGGTTCTTTCAAGTAAACAAAGACACCTTTCACGCCAGCTATCAGTCAGCACGAGGCGAATTACGCAATATCTCACTGCCCGACCAATCTCGACTGACCTTAGATGCCAAAACTTCCCTCGCTATTGATTTTGATGGCAATCGGCGTAGTAATAAACTACTCAGTGGACGCGTATTGTTTGACGTTGCCAGTGACAAAAGCCGTCCATTTGTTATCAGCGCCGGTAGCACAAAAATTACCGTATTAGGTACCCGCTTTTCTGTTGATAAAAAACCCAATAGCGTTCGCATTGTGGTGGATCATGGCCGTGTAAACGTGCAAAGCCAACATCAGCAAATAACGCTGACAAAAGGTCAAATGGCGGTCGTGGACAGTGACGGCATTGTCAAGGCTGAGTTTGATCCAAACCTCAATCTCGTTGATGCGTTTAAGCAAGGACGACTCGTGTTCGACAATACACCACTTAACGAAGCACTTGAGGAATTTAAACGACATCATGCGATAAGTTACACCTTAAGCGCTCAATCAACTGAGCAATTGGTTATTTCGGGTACTTTTGTAGCATCAGAGCTCGAAAGCTTTTTAAACTTACTTCCACATGTTCTCCCTGTAGAAGTTAAAGAGTATAACAATCATATAGTTATAGTTAATTCTCGATGATGAGATAAAAATATTCAAATTTTTATTGAGGAGTTCTCATTCTCATTCGTTTTCATCTTAGGTAATTTATTTGGACGCATAACAATGAGAACTCGCTCTGTTTTAAACACAAGACTCACTCCCTTAGCATTTGCACTCGGGCTTAGCCTGAGCCTGCCTGCAACCGCGCAGAGTCATGTTGCTTTATATCAATTTAATCTTACGCAGCAACCTATTAGCCATACCTTAACGCAGGTAGCTGAAGCTGCGAGTATGAATCTAATTGCCGATGCGAAACTATTAAATGGCCTGCAAGCCCCAGCACTTAAAGGAGAGGTAAGTTTAACCGAGGCACTAGAACGCACACTAAAAGGTAGCCAGCTAACAGCGAGCATTATCGACAACAACATCGTTATTAAAGCGGCGATTAACGGGTCAGCGCCTGTAAAAAGCAAAACCAATAATACTCAGGAAAAGGCAAAGCACAGCCAAACACCAAATCCGCAAGATAATATTGAAGTTATCACGGTCAAAGGCGATAAACTCAATCTTAATCGTGAACAGATTGCTCGAACCAAGGGTTTATCTAACTCGGATATTTTCTCAACGTTTTCTGGTATAGAGGCAAACAATATTCGAAACGAAGCTGGCGCACTTGATATTGGTATTCGCGGCATGCAAGGCGAAGGTCGAGTGCCGATTTTCATCGACGGTAGTTTGCAATCAACGCACACAAACCGCGGCTATATGGGCTCGTCTGACAGAACCTATATCGATTCAAACTTGATAAGCTCGGTTAATGTCGAAAAAGGCGCATCGGCCAAAGCATCACCTTTTGGCTCAGGTGCAATCGGCGGAACAGTCAATATCCGAACATTGGGCACGCAAGATATTCTCCAAGACGGTAAGCGTTTTGGCGCTTTAGTTAAGGTAAATACGCATAACAACAATAAAACACCTGAAGTACCAGAGAGCTTTGGCCTGCAAAGTTATTATGAAATCAGCAACCACAATGACACACTCGACTTTGCAGGCGGCGGGTTTACGCTAGCAACCGCTTATCAACAGGATAACTTACAAGCGGTACTCGCTTATAGTAAGAAAAAGGTTGGTAACTACTTTGCTGGTAAAAATAGCTTTGACGACTTTGTTGAAACCGTGGAGTACGTGCGTTGGGTGCCTTCAACTGATCATGAGGGGCAATATGACGAAGTAACAGTAGTCGACCAGATCCCACCTCCAGTTAACCAAAATGGCGAAGTCGTCAATACAAGCTTTGAAAGCGACTCATATCTTGCCAAACTAACTTATGCGTTTACGGACGAACAATCGTTAGAGGTGAATACACGTTACCATAAGCAAGAAGCGGGAGAAATGCTGGCCACCTACTGGTATAAACAAAGAGCCGGTGACACCAAGTTTTGGAAGGTGATAGATGAAAATGGCCAAGAACAATGGATGTCCGAAGAAATTCCAGAAGGCGTAGAAACCATGCCGCAGTGGGCTCCAGGCTCTGCTCTGGTAAACAGTGCCAGTGCGTTATACCGTTTTTTACCGAGTAATAACTCATTAGTCGACCTCAGTGTTAACGTTTGGCGTACCAGCGCAAGGTTACAGCAATATAATGCGCTTGGCAGTAACCTAGGAGCAAATGCGGGGCAATATTTTCACCGTTATAACAATAAGCGTCATGGGATAAGTGCGTTCAATACCTCTGCATTATCGTTGGCAAATACACCGATTACTTTGACGTACGGCCTATCCTGGCAGGTTGAAAAATTAAGCCCTCATAAAGACTGGAAAGATAATTTTAATCGAGACTGGTACCCTGCTGACTTCAATTTAAAAGCCACTTCACGACATGGCAAACAAACAAAACGTGCATTATTCGCCAATGCCAATATCGATCTTGCGCCTGTAGAGTTTGCACTGAACGTAAACCTTCATGACTCGGTCAACGAGGACTATCAAACAGGCGAAAAACTTACATTTGATGCCAAAGCGGATGTGACTGTACAAGCAAATTATCAACTGCTTGATAATACAGTTATTAAAGCCAAATATAGCAACGCATATCGAATGCCAAACCTGTACGAAACAACAGTTTCTAATGAGGTGTTTTCCTACTCTAGTGACTACCCGATCACCCCTGAAAAAACGAAATCGTATGATATTGGCTTTGAGAGTGACTTTAGCAACTTACTCAGCCACGGGGATAAGCTAATTATCTCGGCGGAGTACTTCTACACGAATATTGAAAGTATGTTGGCAACAGGCTTCTTGCCCAAACCCGACGCACCTTCATGGGATCAAAAGTTCACCTTTACCAACTATGATAAGTTTGAACTCCCCGGCACGGAATTTGGCCTTCATTACCAAAGCGACTTATTTTACAGCAGGTTATCTTACACAAAGTACACCGACGTCAAAATGTGCTCACGCTTAATGGCCGAGGCTGCAGGTGTCGATACTTGTAATACGACCGGCTTTGCGGGGAGTTTAACACCACTTCGTGTGCCTCCTGAAAAAAGCTATATCGCAACGCTTGGTATGACACTCTTTAACGACACAATTGATACGGGTTTTACTTACAAAAAACACGCTGAGAAACATCACCCGGGCGGCTTTTTGGCAGGGACTGGAGTAACTGCGCTTGAGTATATTCCAGCAGGCTATCAGCTCGACTTTTATCTTGATTATATCTTTAGCGACAGCATCAAAGGCAACCTAGCGATCACCAACTTGACCGATCAGTATAAAGTTTCAAGCGGCTCAATCGTCGCGATGCCAGAACCTGGCCAAACCATTTCGATTGGCTTAGAACTCAAACTTTAATCAACACTTAGGCGCTGTACTTTTGCTTAAAGACAGCGCTATATTTTTACATCACCTTGGAGCATCAATGACTACCGTTACCTCTGCACTTTCTCGAGCGCAAAACTTAAAACATGCAACTGCAGATACCCACGACAATGTAGACAAATCCATTATGGCGCAAGACCCATTCGCCAATACACAAAGCTATCTCGATTTCTTACGACTACAGTTTTATTTTTTAAAAGATGTGAGCGCTCTTTATGAACACCCAGAATTATTAGCGCTTATTCCTGATTTGGCCACGCGCCGCCGCTTAGGTTTGCTTGAGCAAGACTTTATCGACCTTGAAACCACCATCCCTACTCCCTACTTAATGCCAGAAGTAACCAATAATACCGACGTCGCCAGAGCGCTCGGCTGGCTATATGTGGTTGAGGGCTCAAAGGTCGGTGCAGCCATGCTGGGTAAACAAGTTGGGGCCAAGCTCAATTTTGATGCGCAGCACGGCGCTCGATATTTAGCAGGCCCAGGAGCCGGTCGCGGCAGCGCTTGGC
Source organism: Pseudoalteromonas sp. L23 (assembly GCF_021728455.1). NCBI lineage: Bacteria > Pseudomonadati > Pseudomonadota > Gammaproteobacteria > Alteromonadales > Pseudoalteromonadaceae > Pseudoalteromonas > Pseudoalteromonas sp. L23. The sequence goes on from NZ_JAKKCW010000015.1 coordinate 23,027, forward strand.
GAGAGCTTGTGCAAATCATAGACGCAATTGAATTGAGCGAACAGCAAGAACAGGCGCTAATTGAAGGTGCTCGTCAGGCATTCACCCGTTTCCAAGCATTCCAGGCACACGTTTATTCATGATGTTTAAAGCCGCCTTAGCCAACTATAAAAAAATAGCCCTACTGCTATGCGGATATCTATTTGTAGCCCTCGGTGTTATTGGTATTGTTTTGCCCGTCATGCCAACCACTGTGTTTTTTATTCTGGCTTTGGCGTGCTTTTCAAAAGCCTCTCCTAGGCTTGCCTTGTGGCTGCTAAATCACCCAAGGTTTGGCGCTTCATTAACGCAATGGAAGCAATACAGGGTTATTCCGCTCAAGGCCAAAGTCATGGCAACAGTGGGCATGACAGCGAGCTATGCTTTACTTATTTTGCTCTCACCAGCAGCCTGGTTGGCCTGTGTAGTTGGCAGTATAAAGATCGCAGTAATGTCTTATATTTATTCCAGACCATCAAAGCGTGTGTAATACCAGTTTACATTCTTATAATTTAAAACGCTCAACCAGTGTTGCTAGACGATGCGAGAAGCTACTGAGCGACTCGCTGCCTTTAGCCAAGCTTTGCATCGCCTGAGCATTCTCATTTGCGGTACTTTGTGCATCTAGCATCACCTGCTCAATTTGCTGACAATCCGTCGCTTGGTGATCAGCGGCTTGGCTGACTTCTTCACTCAACTGCGTAACCTGTAAAATAGCGTTGGCAATTTCATCCATGGCACTGGCAAGCGCCTCACTTTGTTTAACACATGAGGCAACATCACGTTGGCCGGAGTTAATGGCCTCAGAGGCGCTATGTGTATCCTGTCTCAGAGCTGCGATCATTTGGTTAATTTCATTAGTCGACTCTTGCGTCCTTGACGCAAGCGTTCTAACCTCATCGGCGACCACCGCAAACCCTCTTCCCTGCTCACCAGCTCGAGCCGCCTCAATTGCTGCGTTTAACGCCAACAGATTGGTTTGCTCAGCAATAGAAACAATGGTATCCAAGATACTGCCGATATTCTCGCTATGTGTGGTCAATTTGGTCATACTCTCTACCGCTTCACTCATGCGCGTGCTGAGCGATAGAATATGTTCTTTATTGTCTTGTGTGTATTTACTGACCTCGGTTTTATGCTGGTTAGCGGTATGGATGCTCGCGAGGCTATCTGACGAGCGTTCGGAAACCGCCAAAGCACTAGCTGAAATACTTTGTGCTAAGCGATTGGCATTATCCATGCGGCGCATTTGCTCAGTCGCATTATTGGCTATTTGTTTACTTTCGCTTAATGATGATTCCGATAGTCCTTCTAACTCATGAACCTGATTATTGATTGACTCTAGCAAAGCACGGAGATTGTCTTTCACCTGATTAATATTATCAATTAACTGACCAAATTCATCATCACTGCGCTTACTCATTTGCTTCGAAAAGTCTCCAGCAGCAAGGTATTTGAGCATTTTATTCACCGCAGCCAACGGCCCAAGCATTGCCCGGCTAGTTGAAACCGAGATAAACGCACCTAAAGCAATAAAGACAATCACCAATAAAATGGCGGTATTTTGCGCTCGCTCGATAAGGGTTTCAGCATTATTTTGAGAACGATTAAACGCCGCATTAGCGCTTTGCTGCATTTTCTCAAGCTCGGTTAAAATGGCAAACGCATGCTGCTCTGATTGCTTATATAACATTGCAGCTTGCTGTTGCTGACGCAGTTTCTCTTGTACCGCGACATAAAGATGACCGGGCTCACCCAGCTTTTCCCTGAGCTTAGTCATGCCCTCACTAAACTGATTTAACAAATCATCTGCATCCATGCCATAGGCTTGGCGCTTCAAAAACGTTAGGTTATTTTCAATATTATCTAACAAAAACAACATATCTTGCTGGTGCTGATCTACTTGCTCTAGCGTTAAACCGCTGATCCGCTGACTGTTGTTTTCCAGTGTAAACAACATGTCATCAATACGAACGCCAGTCCCGACCATTTCTTCCAACTGCCGTGTTTTGTCTGTCTCGATTAACTCAAGATCCAGCATGGCATTGCTGGCCTGTTCTTTATCCTGTTTAAGTGCTTGATATTGTGATTGGATCCGTTGCTGCGCTTGTACAACATCAGCCTTAGCCTGCAACATTTGTTCTGCGGCACGACTGAGCTGCTCACCCAGCGCCAGAGTTTGCTTTAATGGTGTGACAAATTCAGGCATGGCTTGCGTCAATGACGTTAAGTGCCGCTGGCGCTCAACATACAGTTGCTGCTGTGTGGTAAATTGCTGTCGAGCCCGATTGATATCTTGCTCGCTTTCGAGGGTATAAGCTTGAGAAACCAACTTGCTGAGCTTAAGCTGTTCAAGTTGCAAGGCGTCAGCACTGCGCTGAATAGGCAAAGTAATTTGCCCCATATTTTGATTAGCGGACTTTATTTGCGCCAATGCTAAATAGGCAAGCACGCACGCAAGTAACAGCAGCACGCCTAATGCACTAAAGCCTAAAGTAATTTTTTGTTTTATTGTTAGTTTACTTAGCATAATGTCATTGCTCTATTTTGAGTAAACAAACTATGTTACAAATGGGATAAAAAACCAAGTAAATACTCTAAAAATTACCAACATACCTTTTAAAAATGTAGCTTCAAATTTGCGGTTTTGCTTACTTAGTTTTTGATTTTATTTTTAGTTTTAGCGATCATTGCGGTTAGGTCTTTTATTATTTAAGAGCATAACAAGATGAGAGAAACCGCAATCAACGAAGCAAAGGCCTTATGCCAAAACCATAAGAGCGCATTTTTATCTACCTTCTCTAACAACCAAAAGGGCTTTCCTTTTTCTTCTATCGCTCAATATGTTTTTCTTGAAGATAATCACTTTTACTTCTTTATTAGTGATATCGCCCAGCACACCAAGAATTTAGCCAAGCACCCGGCACTTTCGTTTATGGTGCTCGGTGATGGTGCGGTTGAAGACGTTGAAAATGCGCGAGTTACTATTCTTGGGCATGCACACAAACTACCAAGAGCGGATAGCGAAAGCCTGATTGCACAATTCGTAATAAAGCACGAAAAAGCTCAGCAATATGCCATGCTCTGTGACTTCCACCTATGGCGAATTGAAGTGGCTAGGGTTCGATATGTAGGCGGTTTTGGCCGTGCATTTTGGCTAGAAAAACAGGAATGGTACTAACGTAGGTGTTACACTGCAAAAGCGTGTTCAAACTCGCTTTCTCGTCTATGCGATTGCGGTTGATTGGTCATCTCAGCCAAGGTTTTGCGCCAAAAACCGCACGAACTTTCAAGCTTATCTTGCATACGCACTTTCCAACGACCTTTGTATACTGACCAAATGTGTGCCATAAACTCGGTGGCGTAACGCTTTCTGCGCTCGGCAGGAGTAATATAAAGCGCACAGACTTCAAACTCTCGGCGGTTTGAAATACCTATTACGGTAAAGCCAACCAGCTTACCATCTGCATAAAAAAGATAAGCGATATTGGTTGCGCTACACAGTTCAAACGAGCCCACTTGCTTTTGATAATGGCTCGCTTCTAGCAAATGTGTAAAAGTCTGCTCGCTGTATTTATCAACTCGAATTAACTCTAGTTCAACCACTTTTTTAATCTCCCGCTTGGTGTACGGTTGATCATGCTTAAAGTTTGTGGGCGAATTGTGAAGTTTTTAGATTGATTTAGTAAATTTTAGCGGCTTGACCTTTAACCAAATTTCCAGCGCAATCACCTTTTCACTTGGCGAGCCTCCATTTTCTTGTGAAATTACTTCAGGATAATGTTCAATTAAGGGCGCATCTTCTGGCTCGTATCCGCTTTGTGGCAGCCACTTTGCGAAAATATCTAATTGGAAACTCAACAAGTCTTTAATTGCTCCACGGTAATCAAAAATTGCGTATATTCCCGCGCTGAGCACATTGAGTTGATATGGCCGAGTCACCGCAGATTTTAACTCGTCGTTAATCACAATTGCGCCATCGTAACGCGCTTTATCTAGTGGCGTAAAAACGGGGTTATCATGACCAAAACCAAACTTTTGTACTTGGCTATAATCCAGTCCATGTGCACTAGCCCACGCTGCAAGCTGCTGCCAACAGGCGCTAATTCCTTGCAATTGGTAGCCTTGTGACGCGCGTAATGTACATAAGGGTAGCTGTGAAATGGAGTGTAGTTTAACCGGCTGGATAACACTGTGTCGCTCAGCTCTTAATGCGTGTATTCGGGTAAGTTGTGTCGTGTTAAGGGCCGGCTCAATGTTATTTTTTGTCACCAATTTACGTAGTTGTTCTGTTTTTCGCACACTTGAAGGAGTCACACCAAAGTGCTCTTTAAACGCTCGCGAAAAGTTTGCGCTACCAGAAAAACCAAACTGTAGCGCAATATCTGTCACATTGTACTCTTCGGCTAGCAACAACATATTGGCCGCGCGCTCCAACCTCACGCGATTAGTGTACTGGCTCAAAGATTCACCAATCACAGCTGCAAAAATGCGCTGGAAATGAAACTTAGAAAAATGGCTCAGGCTCGCCGCTTGCTGTAACGAAAGCGGCGACTCTGGATTACTATGCACCCACTCAATGACAGGTTGTAACCGCCCTAAATATATCTCTTCAGCGCTTAACTTTTGCTCAGTTGATTGATGCAAGCTGTATCTCTCCCGATTGGCTCTTAGCCTGTTGATAGTGCCGCCAACACAGTATAAATGTTAACCCTGCGGCTATAAAATCAGCCCCTACAAGTGCCATAAATACACCATTTAAGCCAAAGTAGTGCGGTGCAATAACGATTAATGGAACTAGAATAAACATCACCTTCAAGGCACTGTAAAAACAAGCGCGTTTGGCATCACCTTTTGCTTGATAAAATCCAGATGCTAAAATTACCACGCCAAATAGCGGCATCCCCCAAAGGGCTGAGCGAAAAACGCGCTCTCCTATTTCGAGAAATTCACTCGCTTCGGTAAACAGGCTCAGCCATAGCCTCGGCAATCCCATCAACCCTAGCGTCAATAGCAGTGCAAATCCTGTCATACCCAAAAAAGCAACTCGCGTACACGCTCTTACTCGCCCACTATGTCCTGCCGCTAAGTTATAGCCGACGATAGTTTGAAATGCGATCAACATTGCAATCGCGGGTAGAATTGCAAAATTAATGATACGTCCCAGCATGCCGTGGGCGACTACCCAATTTTCGTTTGCAAAAGACAACAGCTGCCAGTTAACCACCGCAGTTTGCACGCCAAGGCAAAATTGCGTGATCAAGATAGGCATCCCGATTGCGAGGATCGGTAGCCAAGCACGAGGTTTCCAACACACCTTAACCGCAAGCAAGTCAGTACGCTTTCTTTTTAGCTGAAGCGCAATAATCAATGCCCCCAATTGCGCTGCGATTGTCGCATATGCCGCACCTGCAACCCCCAAACCAAATTGCGCGATAAATAGATAATCAAGCAGTATATTGAGCACAGCCGAGACTAATAACAACAGCATCATCAACTGCGGTTTACCCTGACCACGGAACATATCAGCCACGATAGGTAATAAAACTCCGGTAATGGCACAAAGATATAACGGCTGTATGTAGCTAAGCGCATCCTTTACAAAAACCGCTTCCACTTGCAAAAGTGATAAGAGCTCAAGTGGATAAAGCCAACCAAGTACCAAGAATACCACGCTAACTATACCGCCAATTATCAGTCCATGACCGATAACCTCTGCGGCTTTACCTACTTGCTTTGCTCCGATTAATCTTGTCATTGTGGCCGCCATACCTGCAGATACCATAGCGGTTAGCGCTATCATTAACACCTGCAGCGGGTAAACCATAGCCACGGCACCAAATGCCATCTCTGACACGTAGCGACTAATAAACCAGCCGTCAACCAAGGCATATAAACCCACAACGAGTAAACCGATACAAATGGGAATACAGGTTCGAATAAACAGCACTAATATGGGCATCTCGGCGAGCTGCACGAGCCCTAATTGATTTTTATCTTTCATGTAAACTACTCCTCAGTTGCCATAATATGGCAAGGTAAAACTACTTAACCTGAGGTTACAAATTCCAAAGAAAGATAAATATTCAAATATTGCGAAGTTTTTCTAAATTTACTAGAAATGCAAAGTAACCACAGCTTGAGCCCCTTTATTGTCCGGTAAATTCGCTAAATGCAACTCCCCTTGCTGATTACGAATAAGCTCCCGGCTCAACACCAAGCCGATACCCGATCCCTTTGGTTTAGTAGAATAAAATGGTACAAAAAGGTTATCTGGATTGGCGATACCAGCGCCGTTATCTTCTAGGGTAAAGCGCCAATTTTTTGGTCTATCTATGGTTAGTGTTATGCCATCATTCCCCGCAGATTGATTTGCTTGCTCAGCATTATTGACAAGGTTGATCATAGCCTGCGTTAGCTGAGCTTCATCACAATAAACCAAGCCCTTATTAAGCGCCTTTATCTCAACACTGGGAAATAAAGCTTGCCAGCGCGATACCAGCAACTCCACCTCAATGTTTTGCATATCAACGGGTGGAAGCTGCGCTACTTGTGCGTAGTTTGCAACAAATTGCTGTAAATGAGCTGCACGACTTTCTATTACACCGAGCATAGTTTGCTGCATCTCAGGTGAAATGATATTGCCATCTTGTTGCAGGGATTGCGCCATTGAGTACACCGGAGTTAAGGCGTTTCGCACTTCATGATTGAGTACCGATAGTAGCTTTTGCCATACCTGCTTTTCATTATCTCGCAGCGCTTGCTCCACCGAGAAAAACACCAATAATTGATAGGCTCGCTGCCCCCGATATAGTTTATGAGCCGCAATGCTAAATCGAGAGATGTGCTGCGTATGCTGCCATTGTTCATCCACATACTGAAGCGCCAGAGCTTTAGCATGTGCACCATGTAACACCTGTTCTGGATACACTGTATTCATGGCATGATTGGCAAAATACACATGATGATGCGCATCAAGTACCACGATTGGCAGGGTGAGTTCGCTCATAAAATTAAATACAAAAGCTTCATTCTGACCATATTCTTGACGCTTTTGCTGTAATCGCTTGGCAGCTTCTTTGAGCTCAGCCTTGAGCAATTCAACCCGACCCTTGCGGTATTGCGCTAACTGCCATACACCAAACTCTTCATTGGTTACACCGTCCAACTGGACCGCCAAACTTTCAAGCACCTGCATTACTGATTGATAGCCGTAACTCAGTGCTAATACAGAGGGGATCATCACACCGAGCAACAAAGTGATTGCACTTAACAACGTAAGCTCAAAATAGCAGATCAACCCAAGCGCGAGCATAGCAAGTGTGATTATAGGTATCGCAAAGCCAACAAGTAACTTGTGCTCAAGTGATGCCAGCTTAGCCATCAAGCTCTGCCTTTGGGCTAATATCGTACTTTTCTAGGCGTCGATAAATTGCAGATTTACTCAAACCTAAAAATTCTCCAGCGGCCACTACATTGCCATCGAAATGGCGGATCGCTCTTGCAATCATGCGTTTTTCGGCTTCTTCCAGGCTCAAAAGTGGGAGCTCTTGCTCTAGTACACCTTCCTCAAGCTCGATATCATCCGCGGTTACCTCAGGCTGAAGTCCTAAGATCACGGCCCGTTCAATGACATGAGATAGCTCACGAATATTCCCAGGCCAACTGTAACTCAATAATTTGTCTAGCGCCGCAGCAGTTAGCGAGCGCTCCCGTCCAGTATCATTACCATGGCGTAGGGTGTGCTTTGTTAAAAAATGGGCTGCTAAGCTTGGAAGCTCTGCTAATCTCGCTCTGAGTGGTGGCACCCTTAGCACCACCGTATTTAAGCGATAGAGTAAGTCCTGACGAAACTGCCCGGTGTTAATCGCTTCTGACAAATCCGTATTAGTGGCAGAAACAATCCGCGCGTTACTGCGGCGCGTTTCAGAATCTCCCACGACTTCATATTCACCCGTTTCGAGCACGCGTAATAGCTTGCCCTGAAGTGACAACGGCAAACTGCCGATTTCATCTAAAAACAAAGTGCCATTTTCAGCCATTTCAAACCGTCCAGTGCGGTTTGCTTTTGCATCGGTAAATGCGCCTTTGCAATGGCCAAATAACTCACTTTCAAATAATTCCGTTGGAATAGCGGCCATATTCACGCTCACAAAAGCGTGCTCAGAGCGACCGCTATTATCATGAATATATTTAGCCAACTGACTTTTTCCGCAGCCATTTTCTCCCAAAATAAGTACGTTAGCATTGGTTTTTGCAACGCGCTGAGCTTGCTGAAACAACTGAGTGGTTGCGTTATTGTCTGTGTGTGGTTCATGTGATGACGATAGCGCTTTATCACTTTTGGTGTAACGTCTAACGGTGTTCAGCAGTCGCTGGTTGTGCCAAGGTTTTTCAATGAGGTCACATGCGCCCAACTGCATTGCTTGGACCGCAAGTTCAACTTTGGCCCACGCAGTAATAACAACCACAGGCACACTCATTTGCGCTTGTCTCAGCCAACTAAGAAATTGCAGCCCTTCTTTTCCTGAGGTTGTATCTCTATTGAAGTTCATATCAAGCAAAATAAGCGCAACGGGCTGCTGCGATAAAATAGCTTTAGCTTCATCAGGGTGTGCGGCTTCAAGGCTCATAAAACCATGACTTTGTAGCACTATGGTGGCTGACATTCGCACGTCAGGGTTGTCGTCGATGATTAAAACTGGCGTCATCACTTCCTACTTATATTCTGTTTGGGCTTACGCCCAAACTTTAATGTTTTAATGCTCGCATTGGTGTCGAGTTTATTAACTGTCTCATTGGGTAAATCGCCGTGGCTAACGCAAAAGCCAACATGGTAACAATCACTACAAACAACCAGCTGGATTTTGCCAACAACCAATCTGACGAAACACTTATATAAAATCCCGCAACAACCATAATGGCAGCCAACATCGCCACTAGCATCGGCGCGATGGTATCTGACAATAACAACCGATATAAGCGGTGTCGTTTGGCACCAAGTGCCATTCGCATCCCAAACTCGTAGCGTCTTTGTTGAAAGCTATAGTTAAGCACACCGTAAATGCCCACCCCAGATAACAACAAACAAAAACCACAAAGCGCAAAGCTTAGCAGTAAAGTCAGGCGCTCCAAATAGGTAATGCTCTGATATGTCTTTGTTAAGTTTAAAAAACGCCATATTCCCGCCTGACCATTCACGGCGCTGATGGCATTTTGGATCTGAGCGCGAGTAAGTGATGCTCCCGGTTCCATTTCTATCATAAATGGATAACCCAAAGGCAGCGCGGGTAGCCAAACGGTTTTACCTTGAAGTTCATGATGACGTTTAGGGTAATTGAAGTTTTTTGAAATACCTACGATTTCAGCAGGTACATCTGGGTTAAAAATAAAATACGTTTCACCAATCACATCCCCATCTGGTTTTAACGCCTGTGCCGCAGCCCAAGAAACAATAGCCTCTTCCTTTTCGCCTCGAATTGCAGCTTCGCTAAAAGTGCGCCCGGCAACGAGCTCAAGCCCAGTTAATGCAAAATAATCCGGCCCAACGTTACCTCTAACCATGCTCGGTGTCCATTCACCCGCCATATCTTGCATAGCAACCACAGGGACATCGCTTTGTAATGGACTTTCTCCATGGGCTACGCCTAACACGCCCGGAATGTTAGTCAGCGCGAGTTTGAATCTTTCAATATTGGCGTAACGCGCGGGAAATGGAGTGGGATCTGCGGGAATATGTAGCATCACGCTATACATATTGTCCAACTTTGTTCCGAGCGGTCTAAGCAAGGTATCGGCGCTTTTACACAACACTAAGGTCGCCCCAAGCACCAACACAGTGGTAAAAAACAGCTGTACCGCAACCAGTGTTTTTGTCGTCGCTATGCGTACCGCTTTTACGCTGCCTTTACCTGACGACTGCATGCTTTGCTTAAGCTGGCTAAAATCAATCATGCGTGAGGTGACAAACGCAAACAATAAAGCCAATAACAGTACGGTTAGGATAGCACTGAGCAGTACAGTGGTATCTAAGGTTAAGGTATCAATCAGCGGCAAATAACCACTGGTGAGCGATTTAACTAACCTCAGCTCCCACGCGGCGATAAATAACCCCACCAGCACAGCGCCTGACACCAATAACAGCGCTTCTAGCAAAATTCCACGAAACAACAGCTTACGCTTCGCACCGAGCATAGCTTGTAAGGTCAGTTGCTGCTGGATGGTGTGAGCTCGAGAGATAAACAAATTACTCACATTAAAAATTGCGATGAGTACCAAGCATGACACACTCAACAACACGATAATGGCAAGCTTGTCATGTCCCGCCAGTTCTACGTCACGGTACGAACGTACTATAGGTTCAATATCAAGTAACGCTTCGTCAGCCGATTTCCATTCGCTTTGGTGCAGTTGAGCATTTTGATATAGCTGCTCTGCGAGGATATCCTGACCACTATTGACTGGTAATATCGCCATTAACTTCAAGTTGTTTAGTCTGCTACTCCACGGATGATACTCGCCGCGCTGATCACCAAAAAATCGCTCATCTTCAGAAAAACTAAGCCACAGCGCCCCATTTCCTTCACTTAAAAAGTAAGGGTCAATATGCGTACGCGCAGCAACACCGACGATGGTGTACAGTCTGCCAACAATCCGCAAACTCTCCCCAAGCACATTGTCATCACCATTGAAGTATTGTTGCCAAAGTTTATAGGAAATAATGACCTCTGGATTTTTCTGGCTAATACTTTTCGTCGGCGTTAGGTATCGCCCCAGTGCTAGCGGCATTTTCACCATACTAAAATAATCCGAACTTGCAAAAGTCAGCGTAAGCTTTGGCTTGCCAGCTAGATTTTCAACCACATCGGAAAAGCTACTGATCAAAGCTCGTTTTTCAAATATGGAGGGGATCTGATACCAGTTCAGCATATTTTGAAAGCTTTGCAACCCTTCAGACGCCCTGTCTTGGTATACGTTTTTTTGTTCTACCACCACAAATCGCGATTCATTTTCAATCTCAAGCGGCTTAATAAAAAAGCCACTAAACAGACTCAATGCGACAAAAAAGCAGCTTAACGCGAGTGCCAACGTTAGTACTAGCGTGATACAAAAATTCGGTACTTGAAGCAAACTTTTGATTGCCAGCCCTAGTTGACGCCGAAGTTGCAAAAACCCCATTACACCACCTCCGCAGTACAAATATCGCGTTTTGCAACGCTTGATGAAACCTGTACACCATCTAAAAGCTGAATTTGCCGCTTGGCATAACCTGCATAGCGAATATCGTGCGTCACCATGCAAATGGTTGTGCCTTGCCTATTCAACTCTCCCAGCAAGGCCATTACCGCATCCCCATTTTTAGAATCGAGGTTTCCAGTTGGTTCATCAACTAATAAGATACTTGGCTCGCCTGCAAGCGCACGCGCAATAGCCACTCGCTGCTGCTGTCCACCAGATAGTTGGTTTGGTTTATGTTTTGCTCGGTGAGACATTTCAACTTGCTTAAGCGCGCCCATCACACGGCGCTCAATTTCGTCAGTCGCAAGCGCAGGCTCTCGATACTGAAGCGGTAAAGCCACATTATCAAATACCGTTAACCCATCCAGTAGATTAAATGACTGAAAGACAAAACCGATATGCAAATTACGCAGCTCTGCTTGCGTGTCTGCGTCTAGCGTACTGGTTTCTATATCTTGGATGCGATAGCTGCCCGACGTGATGTCATCTAATAGTCCAAGAATGCTCAATAGAGTGGATTTTCCCGATCCTGACGGGCCAGTTATCGCAACATAATCGCCCATTTCAATTTCAAGGTTAATGTTGCTAATGGCGTGAGTTTCAACATCCTCGCCAAAGAACACTTTGCTCACTTGATGTAATGCCAAAATTGTCTTGTCCATTTGTTCTTCCTTTACCGATTGAGTGATTTAATTGTTATTTTTTCTAGGTGCTGGTAGTCAGACATTTCTGACACCACCACTTGCTCACCGGATACACCGCCTTCGAGTACTTCTATGGCATTGCCGGCTAGTTTACCAAACTTGAAACTTTTTTTGATAAGCATGTTGTTTTGTTTATCTAAAACAAATAATTGACTCTGAGATTGTGGAGTTGCACGCGGTGGCTTAATAAGTGAAAGTGCGGCGGTCTTTTTTGCTGTAAAAATTTGCCCTTCAACAGTCAAAAGTGGGCGAGCATTGCTTGGCAGCTCCCCAAGCAATGCCAGCTCTATCGCAATACGCCCGTCTTGTACGATGGGCACAATGCGGCTAACCTTTGCCTCAACCTGACCAACAAAGGTGTCTACTACTGCTCGTTGACCTAAGATAATCTCGCTTGCTTCTCGCTCTGGCACCAGTAAGTCGGCTACCAAAGTTCGCTCACTGCCCACCACAGCTAGCGCCTGCCCGCGTGTAATTGCTTGACCTTGACTAACATGTACTTGCTGCAACATGCCGCTGATCCCCGCAGTGACTTGTAATTGCTCCACCGCCTGAAGCGCGACCTGATAGCTCAGCTCATATTCTTTTAATAGTTCTAGTTCAATCTCAATTCTTTGCTTGTGTAATGCACTGGTTTGGCTAAGTTGCAGCTGAGCGAGCTTTACTCGCTCGCTTAACTGAGCAACAGTTAAGCTTGAGCGCTGATGATCTAAGCTTGAAACTATGCCTTGAGTAACTAATTGGCGCTCAGCCTGTTCTCGCAATTTGGCATTTTCAAGCTCACTGCTGAGTAGGGTATTTTGTCCTTTCAATACTAGTCGCTCACTTTCTTGGCTTAGCCTTAACGCTTCAACATTGGCCTTTTGCCTAGCGAGTACTAGTCTTTCTCGGTGGAGTTGCTGAGTTAACTCAGGATTGGTTAACTGTAAAATAACGGTGTCTGGCTCTACCCTACTGCCTGGAAGATGCAGTATGGTTTCAACTTGAGCTGCAAATGCGGTCGTGATCTCTCTACTGATCTTTGAGCGTAACCTTCCATAGCCTTTAACACTAAATTCTATTGGCCCGGATTGAATAGAGGCAAACTTGAGTGTTTCTACATCTAGCTGGTGCTTGTCCGGTAAGAACAACATACCAAAGAGTATAATTAGGGTGACAGTCACAATTAATCGCCACCTAAAAGCCTTGACAGGTGGTTTTGTCAGAGTCGTTTTAATATCCATCGCTTCACTGTATTAATTTTTTATACGTAAAAGCGACATCCATGCCAAAGTTAAGCAATTGATTTATTGTGTTTTTTGATTTTTTGTTTGTGTTTCTTTCCCAACAGTGGGACTGTGGCAGAGCTTTTCTGGGAATTTTTGAAGTAAATAATGAATTGGAAGTCTAGAAAGTAACTCTTAGTTACGCTTTAACTTGGTCATAGTTAGAGGTGTATAACCGATGTAAGCTACACACCTATGATAGGTCGCGAAGTTTACAGCAAACTAGAGTGTCTTCCAGACCAAGATATTGTCCCCACGTCTAACACAACGCTGCACGACATCGCCGATATAGTGTTTTGCGCCTTCAGAGAATTGTTTATCTGCGTAGTAGCAAAACTTTGTTGAGTCGTAAGTTTTTGCTTGTTTGTTATTTACTTCAACATTATTCGCTTCAGCAGCAATTGAAAAAACAGGTGCTAATAGCAAAACTGAAAAAATATATTTTATCATTTTAATTTCCTTTTTATTCAGCCCACAAAGCCTATGGGGTGTTTCATTTACATGTTAAGACGGGTATATCAACCGCAACAGCCAAGCTCTTATTACATTTCAACCTGCTCAGAAATTACCTAAAACAACTTAAAAGCAATAAAAACTGACTAATTTTAAATCGTACCTATTTCAATTCCAATGTCAATTATTTAACACCGACCACCGAATTCTAAAACTCTATAGAAGTCTTTAAGAATGATGCTAATCATATTAACACTGGCCCTATTGAACTATATTTTATGTCTATATACGTGGAGGTATTCTTAGACTCTAATACTATAATCGCCAAATCGCTTTAAAGGTTTTGCTCGCCAAATAGAAAAATAACAGCGGCATCAATACTAACTTCAGTAGCAAAAGCGATACCACGTTTAAGAAGTCGATAAAGAGTGACTCAGCAGCGTCGAGCATATCGTTAATACCACTAGAAACGGCTTTAATTGCTCGACTTAACGTCCCCTCATTACTACCGTGTAGCTGCTCATTGAGCCTTTCTATTTGTTGTTGATGTTGATCTTTCTCTCTATTAATAAGTGCAATTTGAGTATCAATTTTAGCCTTATCACTAGCCAATCGTTGTTGCTTTTCAATCAGTGGCTTAGCCTCTTCACTTTTGGTAAATGTTAGCCACTCGGATAAACTACGGTTTGCTTGAGCCGCTTCAATATCACCTTCCAGCGCGGTAATTTCAGCATGTAGCTCGGTAGCTTCACCATGAAGACGGATCTGTTGTTTTGTCAATAACGCTATTTGTTCACTATGGCTTTGCTTTTGACCGGTGATTTGGGCCTTTATTTTTGCACTTTGCGCACTGGTCTTTGTTGCTTGAGATTGGAAGAGATCAACACTGCTCGACACAACTTCACTTTGTTTATTTATTTCTTGGTCCAGTAAGAGTTGGCTAGTGAGACCTGTCGATAGAATTACAAAGGGAACCACAAAACGGATCAATAGCATCGTGGCTAATATTTTAGTTCTAACCGTTTGCCAAAGCCCTAGATAGCAGCACACGAAATATCCAATTACCGTGACAGTAAAAGCGACACTAAACAATACATGAGTAGAAATGGTGTAGAGAATTCGTTGTATAAACAAAGAGCCAATGGCTAGTTGCATCACATCAGAAATGTATTCAGCTAAATCATTGATAGGATCGAGTAGCTGCGCAGGCTGAATGCTTGCAACACCAATCCCAACCTCGGCAGATTGCAACAAAGAAATAGCGCCATTTACTGTACGTGCTGAAGCATAGACGAGTGAAGATTGTAGCAGCGCTCCATCAATGAACTCCGTCATGGTGAGATTGAAAGCTGATGACCAACTTAATACCACCAAGATAGTAAGTAATACAAATTTACCTATTTTAGCCCAGACCATCTACATACACACCTAGAATGCTAAAGGTTTAGTATTGATGAACAAAGCTTAACTAAAACTGATCTTACTTGTGATTTTCTGGATAATTGGCTACCACAGATAATGTCCGCTTTACAAATGTATTCAGCGCCCGCTCTGGAAGAAAGGGTTGTCGCCCTTCAAGATTAAACTGTGATAATAAGCGCTTAATCTCCTCATCGTTCTTTATTTGCTCAACCGACTTACCCGCTTGATTCAAAATCTTCACCCGCTCAACCAAAGCGAATGTTTGAATTCTATGTTCTTCGAGTTCTCTTTTCGATGTAGGTTTGCCATGACCTGGCACAATCAACGTATTTTGATCGCCAATCGATAAAAGTAAGTCTACCGCTTTATTAAAACCCGTTAAGCCCCCAGCATAAAATGTTGGATGCCAGTTTGTGGTGTAAATGTCCCCGGTGAATAAAATATTGCTCGTGGGGTGATAGAGAATGTTGTCATTGGCGGTATGTGAAACGGCTTGAGTATGCTTTATCACCCCAAGCTCCTTTAACCCTTGTGGGCTGTCAATAAGTGTAAAACCCTGTTGTTGGAAAAAAGCATTACCACCAGTGTGATCCGAATGACTATGCGTATTTAGCAGGTATTTTTTCTCGGTCTGAAAGCTATTCTGTATCAAATCATTGAGCTTTGGCAAATCCGCATCTTCAGCTGTGGGGTCAATGATCACCACTCCCCTTTTCGTTGCAAAGATCCCAATGTTTGTGCCATAACTTTTATCTCTAACGACTTTTGCTGTGTCAGATTGATAAAGCACTTCAAACTCACCGCTATAAGTTGGCTGAGCAACAATTAAGCCCAATAAGATGAACCCCGTAATAGACCGCATTTCACACTCCTTTCTACATTAGACTGTTCACGTTATAGCCATTATGACTTCTTTACAAGCCTGTTGCTCCACCAGCCTACTTTCCTCTCGCTTTTATGGAGCGGCCGGGCTTTTCCTCAAGCGGTTTATCTGGCCATCGGTGTTTTGGATATCGACCACGCATTTCTTTGGCCACCTCAAAATAAGAAGTTTGCCAAAAGTTGCTTAAATCACTGGTGGTTTGGATTGGCCTTTTCGCTGGAGATAACAGCTCAAATCGCACTGCGACTTGACCATTGGCGAGCGTTGGCGACGTCAATTGACCAAACATTTCTTGTAACACCACAGAAACGGTTGGCCCTTGGTGCTCATCGTAGCGGATCGCGACTCGCTTATCGCTTGGCGTAACATAAAACTCAGGTGCTTGCGCTTCGAGTTGCTGTTGCTGCTCCCAAGTGAGTGTCGCTTGAAGCAGGTTAAAAATATCCAGTTGCTTCAGTTGTTTGATAGTGTTTACGCCCGTCAAATAGGGCAATAACCAAGTATCAAGCTGCGCTATCAAACTTGACTCAGATATCTGTGGGAAGGTATTCAATTGTTCACTTAACCATTTAGCTCGAGCGAGCCAAGCGTGACTTTTTACCGACCAATTGAGCAAACCAAGTCCTTCCGATGTGAGAATATCCTTCACACATTGGGCAAACGCTTCTTTGGGGATCTGACTCAGGTTTTGCTCTTTTAATACCAGAGCATGATATTTAACTTGTTGCCGGCCCTGAATCGCCTCTTTTTTACTATCCAGTTGATACTGCACCACCTCACTCAAATATGGCGCTAGCTGCTCAAGTAATGTGCTCTTTTCGATTGCGCAGCTTAGAAATACCAAGCCATCCTTATTTTTGCCATCCACATCACAAACAATCAAATAAGCCTGACCTTGCAGCGGATCGCCGTCACGTAATGTCACCCCCCGACCATTCGCAAGTAAGTAGCGGTTGTCCCCTAAAGGACGTTTTTGTGCAGCTCTGTCAGGAAAGGCATGGAGCAATAAAGTAGGTGCTAAGGTTTGAATATCTACAAGGGTGATTGCTTCACTCTTGAGACTAATTCCCAGTCTGTGTGCAAATGATTTGGCCAATTTTACGGCCTGCTCTGCGACAGCTCTGTGCAAGCGATATGCTTTGGCGGCACGGGTACGGTCTTGCACAAACTCTACCAATGCCAATACTCGTTCACATACATCACTTGTGTTAGCTTGTACTAAAATATCTCGCTCGCTCAATATTGCCGCCAAAAAACAAGCAAGTTGTTGCGAAATTAGCGACTCACATCGCAGTAGCATGCTGGCAAGACGAGGCGAAACCCCCAGTTGTAGTGCACGCTGCCCAGCAGTTAACACTTTATTATGCGCATCGACCAAGCCAAGCGACTGATTCAATTGACAGGCCACCGAAAAATGTTGCACCGGTGGCGATGTTAGCCAATTCGCGTCCTTGTATTGTGTCACTCCCCACGCGCTGAGCTCTAACGCTAAGTCAGAAAGGTCAGTGGTGGTTATTTCTTCTGGCTGAAAGTCACTTAAATTATTATGCTCGCTTTCGCGCCAAAGACGTAAACAATGGCCCGCTTGTAGACGACCCGCACGCCCTGCACGTTGTGTTGCTGATGCCTTTGAGATCATCACCGTATCGAGCCGCGAGAGACCGCTTCTAACGTCATAGGTTAAGCGTTTTTCAAGGCCAGAATCTATAACCATAGTGATCCCGGTTATAGTCAAACTGGTCTCAGCAATATTGGTCGAAAAAATAATACGTCTTGATGCGCTGGCGCTTTTACTGAGTACTTTCTCTTGCTCAGATAAGGGTAACCCGCCGTACAAAGGCAGAAGCTCAATATTACTTTGGTCAAGCACTTGGCACGCCTCAATGCAGCGCTGAATATCAGCCTGCCCAGGAAGAAAAACCAATACATCACCATCGCTTTGTAGAGTGAAAGCGTGACGCAGCGCACTTAATACATGCTCCGCTAAGTAACGACTCGCTTTACCGACATATTCAATTTCAACAGGATAGGTTTTACCGGGGCAAGATAACCTTGGTGCACCATCCAGATAATTCGATAAAAGCTCGGTGTCTATCGTTGCAGACATCACCAGTAATTTGAGGTCGTCGCGATACGCTTGTTGCACTTCAAACGCGAGCATTAAAGCTAGATCCGCATGAATAGAACGCTCATGGAATTCATCGAAGATAATAAGTGCAACATCACTGAGTTCGGGATCCGCTTGAAGACGGCGAGTCAATACGCCTTCGGTGACGATTTCCAAGCGGGTGTTGGATGAAACACGTTGCTCGTTTCGGATTTGATAACCGACTCGCTCACCGACCGATTCCCCCAGCTGTTTGGCTAAATAAGTCGCGATAGATTTTGCAGCCACACGACGTGGCTCAAGCATAATGATTTTTTTACCTGAAAAAATATCAGCTTGCAGTAAACGCAGCGGCACTAAGGTCGATTTACCTGCGCCGGGCTCGGCTTGTAATACCAGACGGTTATCATTGTTTAAGGTGGAAATAATCTCGGGGATGAAGGCTTCAATCGGCAGCAAAACTATAGCGCTTTATTATTCTATCTTGTTCAATATGATACACCTAAACTGGATGTCTCCAAACAGCAGAATTCGCTTAACGAGTATTACAAGCATAAATAAGATCGGATAGATTTGACCACGTTTTTAGTTTGCCTGCTTGTAAATATGAGCGTAGATTTTGCACCATGTGCTCTGCCGGACTCTGTACTTCCTCGTCTCCAGTGTGCACGCCAACCCAGGCATTACGATGAGATTCTTTCGCAAGATATAAGCCACCGTCGGCTAACTCTAACACATGTTCCCAGTTAAGCTTGTCTGGTTGTGTTGGGTCAAACGGGAATGGAGCAAAGCCAATTGAACAAGTACAGTTGATAGTTTGATCGTTCACCACAAATGGATAGCTCTCCACTTGGCGACGGATCCGTTCTGTCACTTCGTGCGCAGCCGCTCTGTCCATATCCGGCATCACCAACAAAAACTCTTCCCCACCCCAGCGCACTAATATATCTGACTCTCGTGTGCATTGTTTGAGGATTTCAGCAAAGTCTTGCAACACGATATCTCCTGCGGCATGGCCAAAACTATCATTGATATTTTTAAAGTGGTCGATATCAATAATCACAAAAATTAGATCGGCATTCTGTTGTGTTTGCGGAATTTGCCACTTTTGCCTGTACACTTCAATGGTGCCATCGATCACGCTAAAAAAATGATGCCGATTACTCAGACCGGTCAAGCTATCGGTGAAACTAAGGGTTTGTAACCGCTTATTTCGCTCTGCGAGTTCCTCAGTACGCTGCGCAACCTGACTTTCTAACAGCTTGGTGTAAAGGCGATTTTGCCAACGCCAATAAAAGACCAGCGCTAAGGTAAATACAAGCAGGACTATCAATAACCAACGCTGCTGGCTTAATCTTGCATTTTCTATCTGTTGCTGATGCGCCATAATCTGCTTTGCCTGCTGGGCATTGTCTCGCTCAAGCTCATTAAGTGCCTGCTTTTGTTGGGCAAGAGAATATTGCGCTTCTAGCTTAAGTAGTTTGTTATTACGCTTTTGCAAATTCAGTGACTGCTCGGTAACGGCATAGCGTTTTAAATAACGATGCGCTTGCTGATAGTCTCCAAGCTGAGCATAGGCTGAGGCCAGTATCCACTGCAACTGAGATTGAAAAAGTAAAAAACGTGTGCCGAGTGTATCTCTCAGCCCAGCCTGAGCTAAATCAATTGAAGTTGCAAAATCGCCACTTTGTAAAGCCACTCTGGCACGCTGCACTGCCGACATAATCCGCATTCTTTGGTTTTGAACCAAATAACCCGCATTGTCTAATTCATCTAGAATTTGCTTGGCTGGTAAATATTCCCCGAGCTGTAAATGAGCCCAAGAACGCGTCAGCTTTAACTGCGCAAGCGTCTCCTGCCGAATGCCTGAAATCTCTGGTACGAAAGAAGACTTAAGCGCTAAACGATAAGCGCCCTTATCCATATTCAAGCGCGACTGCCATAAACTGATATCGGCTTTTACCTGGGCATTATCATCAATTTGCTCAGCCAGCAATGAGGCTTTATCTAAATAGCGCTGCGCTAACTCATAGCTCTCTAAGTCAATATCAAGGTGAGCGATGGCGAGATAGGTGTTTGCCTTTAAAAATGTATTATTATCGGCTTCGGCCAACTGCAACGCTTGTTGGTGCAAGTCCAAACCATCCTCAAACTCACCAAAGTGTTGAACTATACTACCCTCTAACAGTAATGCTTTGATTTGCAACGGCTTATTACCTTGCGCACGCGCTTGCTCTCGAAGAGCTCTGATGTCCGGTAATAAAGACAAGTCATAATCTTGTTCAGCCGACATTTGTAGCGCATTTAAGTTGCGCTGTATTTGTTCCGATGATTCGTAAGCAAAACCACAAAATGTAATTAGCGCACTTACCAATATGCAAAGCGATACCACAGCTGGCTGCATTAGTCCCCCCCCACCAGCATTTCAGCGTTAGCCACCTGCCAATTCGCCACTTTTTTGTTGATAAAACCAGATTCTGTCAATGCCCGTTTGATCACGCCTCGTCGTTTAAGTATTTTTAACCCACGATTGAGTGCCGCAAATATTTGCACGCCTTCAGGATGATTTTTACTGACGACAAAATGCCGAGAGTCTGGCAAGACAACCTTAATATTTTCGATTGGGACATATTCTTTACCTTCAAAATTTAAAGTTAAAGAATCACTCACGCTAAAATTAATCAACATAGTGTCGACGACATCACTTTCTACCATTGCCAACATAGTTTCCCACGGGCCAATAAAGCTCACCATGTGTAAATCTGTATTCATCAAGGCACGCCAATCCACTTCCCATTGCGGGTTAGATACCACATTCAGCTGCCGAAGCTGTGAAAGCGGCGTTTGCTGCAGTGCGACATTACGCTTGGTGACGTAAAGCCCAGCTTCGTAATCTCCTACTTCAACAAGCGGATCTGAGATAAATAATGAGCCGCGATAGTCCACGATATTTTCATGCCAAACACTGCGAGCAAGGATTAAACTTTCCCCAGCGATCAGATCGGAAAACTCTAAAATATTCACCGAAGGTTTTGGATTAAATACAACTTTGCGCGTCTCACCACCAAGAAACAAGGCCTGCTGTAGTAACACCATTTCGATGATTTCAATATGCGAACCTTTGGTGGTTGGAAAAAAAGAATCAACGTCTAAAACGTCACGACCAGCAAGAAAGTGCTCATAACGCTGACTGAAATTTTCGCTACTGATAATGTCAACAACCAGCTGATTGCTCCCCCAACAGAGATTGGAAATAAAAAGGAGTGAAAACAGCCACTTCATCTTCATTGTTGAGTAAAGCCTTATTATTAACAGTTATTCAACTCAGTATACTTGAATTTAGCGTGCTCTGTTAACTACTAAACAACATATTCTAATGAATTTGGATTTGAAATTTATCAGCTCGCCAATAAACGTTAAAACTCACAAAGTGAAAGCAATGAAAAGCCCAGCTTAACTTAGGGCCTGTTTATCTTTCAAGTTTGTTTTTGCAGCAGTTTGATTGGTATTTATACAAGGCAGAGCCTGCGTAGCATAGTTGCTCTATGTGAGTCAGGCGATAACAAAGTAGAAATGCCAATCAAGCGCTGCCCTTTGGGTTCACCTGAGTACGCTTTGTTCATTGTTGCTCAACTTTTGCCTAGATTACTAGGCGGCAAGTCGAGCGTCGCGACCAAAACATACTCAGAAGAACAAAAATCAAACAGCAAAGGTCAACAGGCCCTAGTCTTGAATTAAGTTAAGCTAGGCTTCAATTCAGCTATTATGCCGTTTCATATCCTAAGTTAGGACCAAGCCAACGCTCCGCTTCTTCTAGCGACATCGCTTGACGCGCAGCATAGTCTTCTACTTGATCTCTTTGAATACTGGCAACGGCAAAGTACTTAGAATCTGGATGTGAGAAATACCAACCCGACACCGCTGCTCCCGGCCACATGGCGTATGAGCTAGTCAGCTTCATACCGATACGGTTTTCGACATCTAACAACTGCCAAATTTTTTGTTTCTCGGTGTGTTCAGGGCACGCTGGATACCCTGGCGCAGGACGGATCCCTTGATAGTTTTCACGGATAAGTTCTTCGTTACTTAGCGCTTCATCCGCTGCAAATCCCCAGTACACTTTACGCACTTGCTCATGTAAATATTCAGCAAATGCCTCGGCTAAGCGATCTGCGACCGCTTTAATCATGATCTTGTTGTAGTCATCTTGCTTGGCATCAAATGCATCTGCTAAGTCATCTTCTTCAAGACCACCAGTGACGGCAAATGCACCGAAATAATCAGGTGTGCCTTTAGGTGCAATATAATCCGACAAACAATAGTTAGGGAAATCGGTTTTTTCGGTTTGCTGACGCAGCTGACATGACGTAACCAAGACTTCGCTGCGCGACTCATCGGTATAAATTTCAATATCATCACCCACGCGGTTAGCAGGGAACAATCCAATCACACCCAGTGGCTGTAAAGTGCCCGCTTGTTCTAACTGATCTAACATGGCATTGGCATCATGAAACAGTTTTTGCGCCTCTTCACCAACCACTTCGTCTCGTAGAATACGTGGATATTTACCGGCCAATGACCAGGTCATAAAAAATGGCGTCCAGTCAATATAATCACGTAGCGTTTTAATGCTCACGTCTTTAAACTCGGTGATCCCCAACTTATTTGGCACCGGTGGCGTGTAGCTTTGCCAATCAAGTTTTACCGCATTATCGCGCGCACGCGCCAAAGTAACCGGTTTTGAACGTGGCTTTTTGCGCGCCTGCTGCTCCCGTACTTTGACGTATTCGTCCGCTGTTTTTGCTAAAAACTCTGGCTTTTGGGTTTTACTTAGCAGGCTAGATACCACACCAACCGCACGACTGGCGTTATTGACGTAGATCACACCTTTATCGTACTGAGGTTCAATTTTAACCGCCGTATGCGCTTTCGATGTGGTTGCACCACCAATGAGTAGAGGAATATCAAAGCCGCGACGCGTCATTTCTTTCGCAACATGCACCATTTCATCAAGGGATGGCGTAATAAGGCCAGACAGACCAATGACATCAGCGTTTTCGTCAATGGCCGTTTGCAGAATTTTCTCTGCTGGCACCATCACACCCAAGTCCACGACTTCGTAGTTGTTACATTGCAGTACCACGCCCACAATGTTTTTGCCAATGTCGTGTACATCGCCCTTAACCGTGGCCATGATCACTTTACCGTTACTAGAGCCTTCTTCTTTTTCGGCCTCAATGTAAGGGTCAAGATAGGCAACCGCGCGCTTCATCACTCGAGCAGATTTCACCACTTGAGGCAGGAACATTTTGCCCGCGCCAAACAAGTCGCCAACCACGTTCATGCCATCCATCAGTGGCCCTTCAATCACTTGAATTGGCTTATCAAACTGTTGGCGACAGGCCTCGGTATCCTCGTCGATAAACTCGGTGATCCCTTTAACTAAGGCGTGCTCCAAGCGTTTTTCAACTGGCCAAGAACGCCACTCTAAATCTTCCTGTTTTTCGGCTTGCGCCATGCCCGAGTATTTAGGCGCGATCTCAACCAATCGTTCGCCAGCACCGGCGTCGGTATTGAGGATCACATCCTCAACGGCATCACGGAGCTCTTTTGGAATATCGTCATACACGGCTAACTGACCGGCATTGACGATCCCCATATCCATGCCTGCTTTAATCGCATGGTAAAGAAACACAGAGTGGATCGCTTCACGCACCGGGTTGTTACCACGGAATGAGAAGGATACGTTAGATACACCCCCTGACACTTTACAGTGTGGCAGGTTTTGCTTAATTCTGCGCGTGCCCTCGATAAATTCTACGGCGTAGTTATCGTGTTCTTCGATACCCGTAGCGACCGCGAAAATATTAGGGTCAAAAATAATGTCTTCAGGTGGAAACCCAAGCTCGTCAACCAAGATTTTGTAAGAGCGCTGACAGATCTCAAACTTTCGTTCTGCGGTTTCCGCTTGACCAACTTCATCAAATGCCATCACCACCACAGCAGCACCAAAGCGCTTGATGATTTTGGCTTGGTGGATAAATGGTGCCTCACCCTCTTTTAAGGAGATTGAGTTTACAATGGCTTTACCTTGAATACATTTCAGACCCGCTTCAATGACTTCCCATTTAGACGAGTCGACCATGATGGGGACTTTAGAAATATCCGGCTCTGACGCTATCAGATTAAGAAACTTCACCATCGCAGCTTTTGAGTCCAACATGGCTTCATCCATGTTGATATCGATCACTTGCGCGCCGCTTTCAACCTGCTCTCTGGCAACATCCAGCGCGGTTTCGTAATCTTCTTCTAAAATTAAGCGCTTAAATTTTGCCGATCCCGTTACATTGGTACGTTCACCGACATTGGTAAATACTGCTGTTTGTGTCATGGTGAATTCCTAATTTAAGTTACAGGCTTCAAGACCTGCCAAACGCATCCGCACTTCGATGTTAGGCAAGCTACGCGGCTGGGTTTGCTCAAGGCCTCTCGCGAAGGCGCGAATATGTTCGGGCGTGGTGCCACAGCAGCCGCCAACAATATTGATAAATCCTTCATTGCCCCAATCGATAATCTCTTTTGCCATGTCATCGGCTTCTAGGTCGTATTCACCAAACTCGTTAGGAAGCCCTGCGTTTGGATGTACAGAGGTAAAGGTCTCACAAACCCGTGACAGCTCTTCTACATACTGTCTTAATAAATCTGGGCCTAGCGCGCAGTTGAGGCCAATAGAGATTGGCTTAATATGACGAATGGAGTTATAAAACGCCTCGGTGGTTTGCCCTGAAAGCGTGCGACCGGAAGCGTCGGTAATTGTGCCCGAGATCATAACAGGCAGAGTGACGCCCGCTTGCTCGAACGCTTCTTCTACACCGTAAGACGCGGCTTTGGCGTTGAGCGTATCAAAAATCGTTTCAATCAAAATAAGGTGCGCACCGCCTTCAATAAGGGCAAGCGTTGATTCGACATAGGCTGCAACCAACTTGTCAAAAGTGATATTGCGAAAACCAGGGTCGTTTACATCTGGAGAAATCGAACAGGTTTTTGACGTTGGGCCAAGTACACCTGCCACATAGCGAGGCTTGCTGGGATCTTTGGCGGTAAATTCATCACATACCGCACGTGCAAGCTTCGCCGATTCAAGATTAATCTCGCGACTTAGGCTTGCCATGTCATAATCTTCCATCGAGATGGTGGTGGCGTTAAAAGTATTGGTTTCAATGATATCTGCGCCAGCAGCTAGATAATCACGATGGATCTGTTTGATTATCTCAGGCTGCGTCAAACTTAGCAGATCGTTGTTGCCTTTGATAAGGACATGCCAATCTTTAAAGCGCTCACCACGATAGTCTTGTTCTTCTAATTTGTGCTTTTGGATCATGGTTCCCATTGCACCATCTAAGATCAGAATACGTTGCTGCATTGCTTGCTTAAGCTGCTCTGCTATTTGCTCACCGTTTACGGCTACATTATTCGGCATAATTGTTAGTCCTTACATCTTGGCTAACTAAGTTAATATCATAAGGTGTGGTTTGGTAAACATAGTAGTTTAACCAATTTGAGAATAACAAGAATGCATGGCTTTGCCATGTCTTAGATGGACGTTTGCTGGTGTCATTCTCAGGAAAATAGTTCTCAGGCTGCGGTGCGTTGGCCATTTTTTCACAGTCACGATGGTATTCTTTTTGTAGCGTATCGGCGTCGTATTCAGGGTGACCGGTAATATAGACTTGGCTGCCTGAGTGATTTTTAATTAAGTAAGCGCCCACTTTTTCAGAGCCTGCTAATACCACTAGGTCTTTACACGCATTAATTTTATCGATGTCGATGTGGCCGTAGCGTGAGTGTGGCACCAAAAACTCATCATCAAAACCACGAGTGAGCGCCCCGTGGTCAAAGTAACAGTGGTGTTTGAATACGCCGCAAAGTTTGTCATTTTTGAGCGCTCGCTTTAACCCATAATGGTGATACAAGCCAGCATGTGCGGCCCAACAGGAAAACAGGGTTGAAGTAACATGGTGCTCAGCCCAATCAAAAAATGCTTGCAATTCCTGCCAATACACCACATCGTCATATTCAAGATGCGCCAGCGGCGCGCCAGTGACGATCAAAGCATCATAGTTTTGATCTTTCACATCCGAAAAATAGCGATAAAACATATCTAGATGTTGTTCTGAGTTTTCAGAGCTGCGGTGGGTGTCTAGTCGCAACAAATCAACATTCACCTGCAAAGGGGTATTTGCCAGTAATCGGATAAATTGCACCTCAGTCTCCACCTTATTCGGCATCAAGTTTAATATCGCGAGCCGCATTGGGCGGATCTCTTGAGTTGATGCACGACTTTGTGGCATCACGAACACATTTTCATGACGCAATTGGGCAATGGCTGGGAGTTCGTCGGTGACGGTGATTGGCATGCGCTGCTCCAGACTAATCGAATGGCATTATTATGGACAAAAACTAGAAAATTTCAACCTCTAGATGTATGGACGTCTAAACATTAGTGGTAATAATTTGATTCCTTACCTCTCACTGATTATTTCAATTTATGTATACTTGCCACCATATTAATAAACACAAGAAACTTGAGATTTATGATTGGTATTGGCGAAGCAGCAGCGATTGCAGCGGCTGGGGTATGGGCTGGCTCAACCATACTGTACAAACGATTTAGCCATCACCTTAGTCCATTTGAGTTGAACGTCAGCAAAGGCGTCATCGCTTCAGCTTTGATGATCTTGTGTTTGCTCATCGCAGGTGATGCAATGTACCCGACCTTACCCTCGAGCTGGGGCTGGCTGATAGCAAGTGGGGTACTGGGCATAGCGATTGGTGACAGTGCCTACTTTGCCGCACTTAGAAATATAGGTCCTGCTCGCACTTTGGTTATTGAAAGTCTTGCACCTGCCATCGCGGGGATCTTAAACATTGTGCTCCTTGGTGTTTATCTCAGCGCATCCGCTTGGCTCGGCATTGCAGTGACAACCGTTGGCGTGATGCTGGCGATTAAGCCAAGTAGAAGCCAGCCAGTATTAGACAAAAAACATTATCTCTTGGGAGTCTGCTTTGCACTCACGGCTGCCATTTGCCAAGCTGCGGGTATGGTGCTTTCCAAAGGTGCGCTAAATAACGAAAGTATTAGTAGTTTGTGGGCGGCACTTATCCGCTTGGGATCCGGCACCCTATTTGTGGCCTTTATTGTTGTTTATTTGAAATCACAAAGCCTGTTTAAAGCACTCACACTTAAACAAATCGACGGTAAAAACTGGTTATTCATTGCAGTGTTTTTTGGCACCTTTATTGGACTGTGGCTACAGTTGATTTCCGTTAATCATACCGATCCCGCTATCGCACAAACCATCTTTGCAACGGCACCGCTCATGGTGATGACGATTGGACTACTGCGCAGAGAAGCGATTACTAAATCTATGATGTTTGGAGGCCTAATTGCTTTGGCTGGGGTATTTTTATTGCTAAAAGGATAGCCAATATCACACTTAATATGTGTGCATATTGGCCTCTATCTAATGAGTTGTATGCAACCGCCTGACCGTATCAAGTGCAATCTGGTCATACTGATAAATTTAAACATTTGGTGCTAACCAGTTGTGAAATCTCAAAAAGTAGTCTACCTAAGATTTATTAAAGGCAGACACGACTTTTTGTTATCACTATATTAATATGTAAAAACAATGTATCTAGACTAATATTTATGCCTTTGCTTGCTTTGTTTTTCGCATTACTGCTCGTTGTGTTACCGGCGCATGGTTCAGAATGCCCAAGTGCTAATAATGCTAACCTCACAAGCCAAATTTTGTCTTGTAAGCAACATCTTGAAACGCTTGAACCCAACGGTGCTCAAGCTTTTGATGCACATCTTGAGCTTGTGAGCTTGTATCGTCGAGCGGGTGACATAAAGCTCAGCAATCAAATACTGGATGAGTTGATGGCATGGAAGTTAACCACACTTCAGCGCTTTCAGGTGTTAAGACAAAGTGGTATTAATCGTTACCGCCAGCGCAATTATATTCAAGCGCTGGAGAGCTTCCACGAAGCGCAAACGCTTGCGGCTAAGTTGCAACAAAACGAACTCCTGGGTAAATCGGCAAACGATTTAGCTAATGCTTATCAGGCACTCGGAGATCTAGATACCGCCCTTACTTTATTTTTAGAAAGCTACCAAATAGCGAAAGCAACAAATGACCTGCAGAGACAAGCGATCACACTTAATAATTTAGGGAATGTGTCGAGGGATATTAATCAGTTGGATGATGCCATTCTCTCATTTCGTCAAGCCCATGCGCTCCACCAACAAGCCGGCGACCAGGTCAAAGCGAACCACACCTTGCTAAGCATAGCGGAAGTCTTCTACAAAAAGCGCGACTACAACAAAGCAACTGAAATCATTGAAGATTTACTTCAACCTTTGACACAAAGTGGCGCCTATACCCAATTGTCTCGAGCCTATTTATTATTGGCCGAAATTGCCATTGCTCAAAATCATATCGCTCAGGCACAACAGCAACTTGCTTCATTTAAACGTACTCGGCAACTAATTCAACACGGTAAAGTGGATCAGCGAGCACTGCTTATTGAAGCCAAACTCAAGCAGCTTGAGGGCGATAACCTAACTGCACAAACGTTACTTAAACAGGGACTTGAAGCACATAATCAGCAAAATAGTCAGCTTACCGAATTATTTTACATTGCCTTATTGCAGTCCCAGCTACAAACACACGCTTATAAAGAAGCAGTAGAGACCGCACAGCGTTATAATGACATGCTTAAAAGTAGTCGTGTACAGAGTGAAAACCTTTATCAATTTCGCCTTCAAAGCGCTAACGTCTTGACCGCGCCTAAGCGCCAAACAGAGACAAGCATGTTGTCTCATGTACTCGTCGGGTTTATCACATTTTTAGCAGGTGTTTTGGTTACTTACTGCTTTATTCGCAATACCGCCCGCGCCGATACTCATGGCGTGCACAGTAAACATACGAGCATTGATGAACAGGCCGCTAGACAATTAATGGTTGAGGTAATGACACTCACTTTGACGCTTTGGGAGCAAAGTAGTGGCAAAACTCGTGTCGAATTAGCGGAAGAAAGCAAAGTGTGGAAAGTGAATATCGATGATGGTCGCTTACGAGTGCGCACTCTTGAACGCTATCTTAATATCAAAACGCTGCCCAAAAAGCCGCGTATTCGAAATATTGTTACCACGGCACAATATGTACTCACTCAATGCCAAGACGCTAATTTCGATACTGCGCCCCTTTCTCAAAAAGTTGCACAACTGGAGCAAATCATAGCGTGCTCCAACGCTACTTGATATCTACAACAAAGGGGCTTTTGCCCCTTCTCTAGTTATCCGTCGCGGTCTCACATAAATAGCATGCTAAAGTCACGCCCATACCGGCATCATACTCTTGGTGATGACGGTCTCCTTTGAATTCAAAAGGTCCTTCAAAGCGTGGATACACTGTCATATCAGGTTTTAGGCTATTACTAAAGCCTTTCATATTATGATGTAGAGATTGACACATTTTATTACCCATATCATAAGCAAGTCGCCAATCATCAAACTGGCCACAATCTAGTCGTGGTGTAATACGACCAGGAATACTCTGCTTAGGACTGGTACAAACGTTACTTCCTTCACTATGTAAATATTTAAAGGTGCCAGCAGTTAATGTCATTTTACCTAGCAAAATCGTTTGCCGCTTTGGACATTTCGCCCCATCAGCAACTTCGAGCTGCGCTATCATTTCTGGGCTATGGGCTTGTACAAAGCTCGCAATCAAAGTTGCTCCCAATACTACTATTACTCGTCTCATAACTGTCTCCTTATTGGTTATGACACCGTTACTCGATTGCGAATGTACTCACGCTGAGACTCCAATAACGGCGATAGCAAAATCCTGCCTCAAGCGAATATTGATTGCAGCAAAAGTTACGGGGCAATTGGGTAAATTCGGGTAAAAATATAAGCAGACCTTTGATATTTAAGTTTTTATTTACCACAGCTTGATA
Source organism: Pseudoalteromonas sp. L23 (assembly GCF_021728455.1). Taxonomy (NCBI): domain Bacteria; kingdom Pseudomonadati; phylum Pseudomonadota; class Gammaproteobacteria; order Alteromonadales; family Pseudoalteromonadaceae; genus Pseudoalteromonas; species Pseudoalteromonas sp. L23. The sequence continues at coordinate 53,147 of NZ_JAKKCW010000015.1, forward strand.
TCAAAACTTACCTAACCCAATGCGTCCGTTTAATATCAAAGGTTTTACCCAAGTTGACCCTAACTGGCCCTACAACCTCCTATTCAATCGCTGAAAAAGTTTCCAACATCACAAGGCAAGTTAACAATGCATGAGGCATGTTGACTCAGCACAACGATGAAGGAATAGAAAAATGAAACAGAGAAATTTCACCCCAAAGTTAGTCAGCCTAGTTACCAGCACGTTGTTACTGGGTAGTATTTCGCTACAAGCCGCAGAAGAATATGGAGAAATGGCCCCCTCTCAAGTAAGCCCAGAAGCGTGGCAAGCCATTTCAAACTGGTCTCAAGACCGTGTTTCCTTGCTTGAATATATATCTGACAACGACGAAGAATATGAATTAGACCGCTATGTCGATAGCTTGATCCGCGACTATCGAGATGGAGAGATGCTAAGCCAAGCAAAAGCTTTAGATCAAAACGTGTTATCAGCATGGGAAAATGCTTTTACCGAGCAAACGCCTGAAGATAACTTTTTCTTTACTCGATATCTTATTCAATTTAAACCGACGGTATTCGAAAAATGGACACAACAGCAAAAAGTGCCAACGCTCAGCCAACATTTAGAGCGAAATGCATCGCAGCTTTACAGCACTTGGCACAAGGAGTACGCAGCTCCTAAACGTAAAGGGCTCTCGGTACTTGAATACGATAGGACGCTACCGTCAGATACTCTTGCCGAATTAAAAGAATTGCTGACTAAAAAACCCATCTTCGGGCCTAAGTCACAATGCTCATGTCAGATGGTGACCCCTTCAACCAGCACAGGCCAAGTAGTCACTAACTACCCATCAACCCAAACGCCTTGGAGCACATCCACCAGCGATGGTAGTGGTTTTTCTAAGCACCATGCTTATGTCAATACCTCAGCCTACGGCGCCTTTCACTCAGCTAAGGGGAAACGTTGGTCAAAAAATAAAGCGCTCAGTTTCGATAACACCTCAGCCCATAACTCGACAGAGTTCCACGTCAAAATGTTGTGTGCAGACACCGGGGGATTTGCATGTAATCAAAGTAATGCCTGTTCGGGCAATTTAGAAGTCAGAGGCACTTATTCAGCTCGCTACCATGTAACTGGGCAAGCTAAAAAAATCTGGTCAAAAGGTACCAACTCACACGCAACCGACGGCGCAAAATTTGCGGTCGATTTGCCAGGAGCTGCACCTGAAGTCATCTTGTTTAATAAAGCCGGTGGCGCAGCCATGGGATATAACACCACATGGAATTTAAACTCCACCATTGGAGTCGTTAAAGCCGCACTTGGCATTACTTCTGCAATCGTCAATGGCAACCCTGGCAGCTTGCTTGATGGTCAATTGGCCGATGCGCTCATCACCAACTTGGCAGGCATGATAACGCGTTCGGGTAATCAAGCCAGTGTTACCACCACAATGCGCGCGCGCTTTGATTCGTCCGACGTCAGCCCTTTCTTGTTGCAACCCAATGAGGTGTATCACTTTACCCTTGATTCGAAAGGTCGGGTGCAAGCCAGAGGCTACGGTGGTTATTCGGACAGTCATTACGAATATGGTAGCTCAGGCGCGGTGATGTATGCAGCAAATCACTTTACCTGCGGCAGCAATGTCAATGCCCCAGCACCAACAGGGTTATGGTTCTATTCGTCACAATCCGGTCCAGATAGCGACGCGTCGTTACGTAGTGACGTTGAAAACTGGCTCTCTGTGCAGCTCAACAAACCCGTTAATGCAGGCCAACGCCAAGGCATCATTCACTAGGCTTTGCTAAGGGTGGCCATGCGCTGCCCTACTCCAATAAGGAAAGATTATGAATAAGTTCATCGCCACCACGCTTACCTGCTGGGCTTTGTCTTTGAGTGTTAACGCCTCAGCAGAGTCAGAGCACTACGATACATCAACCCTACCGCTATTATTTCACGCAGGACAACAAGGTTATCAAGCCCTTTCACCTTGGTATTCTTTTCAGTATCAGAACCAAAGGATCACCTTACAAACATGCGCAGAAGATGCCTGCAAACAAACGCTGCAATTTCCCCAATTAGAGCAAACTGCACCATTCAATAGCGAGACGTATGAGCCCAGCTATCAAGGTGAAGCTGGAAACATGAAAAAGTTAGAGAGTTACTCTCAACTCCAGCTCGGTTATCTAAAAGAAAACAGACTCTATGCCAGCGGCAATCAACGGCGCTTACTGTTCACGTTACAACTCGCGTCGGGTAAAGCTGAGTTACCCTTTGTATTTAATGATAACTATGACGAATCTCTGGCAAAAGATAAGTCATCCCTTACTCGAAGTTTCTCCTCCTGCGCCAAAGCCTGTAATACCACTTGGCAAGCATTTAGCGTGGATAAATCTGGTCAATATAGTCCGGCTATTTTTGTTCGAGATGAAACCGGAAATTGGCTTATTCAAAGTACTCGCGACGCCATTCGCATTGAACTTACCACCTTAATCGGACAATATCAGCCACCGGCGCTGCGTCATCACCACAATGACACCACACAGTCTAGCTATTCGTTGAATGACGATAGTTTAATTGTTACTCGCCAAGCTGATAGCGTATCTCGTCACATACTTAACCAAACTCAGGTTGTGGGTCTAAGTGATAAGCATTGGTTGCTGCTTCAAAATACCGACCTCACCCTCACGGATAACAACTCAAATATACAAGCCAAGCGTCCAATCGCGCAACTTGAGCTATCACGCTTACTGGCAAGCTATCTTGATAATGATCGCTTATATTTATTAGGGTTAGCACCAAGAGACGCTGTGATTAAACCATCGCAGCAAACGATTATGACGCAGTATCCAAAGCTTCATGAAGACGCCCTCGTTGCCACCTCTCTACTAGAACTAGATTTAGGGCTACAGGTTATTTCGGCCACAACGGTATTTATTCCTGACACCGAGTTTGCTGATATTCGCATTACTCGCAATGCGTGGGGAATATTGGTTAGCTCCGGCGAAGTTTCGGCACGTTCAACAACACATACATATGAAAGCAACCAATCGGCATCAGCAATGTCTGGCTGCCCGATGATAGCCAATGGCTATGGTTATGGCCTGCTATGCTGGAAGGCGTTAAATAACCCAACACTCACCTATACTCCCAATGCCGCAAGCACAATGATCCCAACGACGGTGGTTGACAACACAACGCCAAATCTAATGAATCAATTAGAAAACAATCAATATGGGATTATTTTTAAAAATGGGGCAACGCCAACCGATCCGGGTGGAGTGTGGACTCATCCAGATAATGTTGCCACCAGTAAGGAAGATTTAGGATTGGCTGTGGCCATGTACCATTATCGCTGGGGTTCACCTGTCGCGGCAAATATCGTCTACCCATCAGGAAGCCCCGCACATCCTGTGATGTTTAGAAAGGTGGAATATCAAGCAGCGAATAGCAGTAATTTGCCACATAATGTTTGTAATCATTTTGCTGCCAGCTCAGGTTACCCTGAGTATCAGGCGGCTGATGCTTGTATGACACAGCCAGGTTTTGGCCTATTTAGCCTCGAAGACCTTACCTTCGACCGTTGGCAAGGAGGGAATTATTATCCGAACCAAACAGTCAGTGGGCAGGATAATTCTTGGTTTCCTTGGTATACCAACTTTGTTGGCGATCCACCGGTAACAGAAACCTTTGAACAGGCCTCGAGTGCTGAAATGCTTGCACGATTGCAATTTAACCTAGCGCAGTTTGGTAAAATCAACCAAGACACCTATGTTAACGGCACACGCTTTAGCCAAGACACAGTCACCGGCTTCTACCGCTGTAGCCACCAATAACCAGCAGAAGCAAGATATTCGTATTCGAAACTCGCAAATTGTTAACAATGCATTAAACTTCATTCAACTGTTCAAAAAGGAATGAAGTCATGCGCATCATCATCGCTATTGCGACGCTCAATTTAATTGCTTGTAGCAGCACGTTTGCAGTCCAACAAGCGAATACCAAAGTATTAGGCGCTTACTCAATGTTCGCGCCTTCCACTACAGAAGCCCCAAATATCTACGCGCGCGTCGTTGTTGACGGCGTGCTCAGCGACGCCAACCAATGCCCAAGCTTGCTCTTTGGTAAAAAATCTATGCCGATGCAGTTGCGAGCAATGCGTCCGAACCAAACACATTTTCCAGTCTCTGTATGCGAAGCGAAAATCTCCCCAAACACGGCTTATACCGTCAGTGATAGTCAATTCTCGTTAGCGCCCGTGACATTCGATCCGAATAAAATTGCGGTTTTTGGCGACACTGGCTGTAAGTCATCAGTTTGCGAAAACAACACTGCTGCCGAGCCGTTTAAAACCCTCGCAGAGCAAGGGGCAAAGCAACAACCACAATTGTTGCTCCATATGGGGGATTTCAACTATCGAGGTACCGGAGGTGCGATTTCCGGTGATACCTATGCTTATGACGCAGGCGATGGTGGATATGGTGGTACTAGCTGCGGTCTCAACGATACCTACTACAGTCAAAACGCGATAAATAGCCCAAGACCAGATACATGGAGCAACTGGCAAGCCGACTTTTTTGCCGCAACAACGGATCTTTCAGCAACCGCACCATGGATTTTTGCACGAGGCAATCATGAACTTTGTAGCCGCGCAGGAATTGGCTGGTTTTACTTTTTTGGCCCGGGAGCCAATCTTCCTGATGCCGTTGAGCAACAGCAATGTCCATCTCAAGGGGATTATAATCAACCGCCGCAATCTGCAAGTGCCCATATCATTGTGCAAAACTCCTATACCATCAACTTAAAACCGCTCAGTGTTTGGGTAATGGATAGCGCCAATGCCTGTGATGCCAGTGCAGACAATGGCCTAACAAAAGTCTACCAACAGCAATATCAACGACTTAATGTCAGAAGCGAACTACTCAAAGCCAAACCCATGTGGATTATGAGCCACAGACCCATCTGGGGCGTTGAAGACCCGACAACCAAAGACACGCTAAACGTGATGTTGCAAACCGCGCTGAAGAACACCAGACAAGGTAAGTTGCCTGAACACGTCACTTTATCACTCGCTGGACATATGCATATTTATCAGTCTTCCACCTTTGCTGCCAGTACCGCACGTCCTGCGCAAATCGTTGTCGGCAATAGCGGCGTCAGCCTCAGTGATACCAATGCCTTTAGCGAATTTGATTATGCACTTGATAGCCAAAACGCAATCGTTAACGAACAAGGTAAGTTCGGCTTTTTATCCATTAAGCTTGGCAAAGATGGCGCGTGGCAAGGAGAGTTTTTGGATGAAAGTGGTGCCGCTTTTCTAACCTGCAGCAGCGAAACTATAGATAAACAAGCGGTATGTCGCGCGAAGTAAGCGCGACTTTATACATCCTAATCACTGACAACTTGAGTTACTCGCCTGGTACCGCCCTGTTTTTGATACCAAGCGAGTAGCACCACGGTAGCAGCAGCGACCACTGCAACCCCAAATCCAAGATCCACGGTAAAGTGTTCAACGACCCACCCGGTCAACGCAGCCCCACCTGCAATCCCCACACCGAGCCCGGTAATTAGCCAAGTTAAGGCTTCAGTGAGTAAGCGTTTTGGTACGCTTTGCTCAACCAGACCCATGGCAATGATCATGGTTGGAGCAAACGCGAGTCCCGAAATAAACATCACTACCGCCAAGCCATAAACGTGGTTAACACTGAGTAATAGTACGCTCGCGATCAATGTAAATATCGCAAAACGTACAAGCAGTACTGGCATAGACACACGCCACTTAACGGCCCCAAATCCAAACCCAGCGATACAAGAACCAAGCGCGTACATCGACAATACTAAGCTGGCCGCAATTGGCATCCCTTGCAGCTGAGCAAAAGCGATACTTAATACATCGATAGCACCAACTATTACACCGAGCGCCAATAACACCAAACTAAGCAACTTAACCGTGGAGTTAGCCAGTGCGGAAGTTCGGGTCTGATTTTCACTTTGTTCTATTTTTGGCTCAGTGTCCTTTTGCGACACTAACCAAATACTGCCTATCACAAACAAAATAACCGCTAGCAACGGACCGGCTTGAGGAAAGAGCAAGCTGCTCAATGCAATCGCAAGTGGAGGTCCTATCACAAAGGTAATTTCATCCAGTACCGACTCAAAAGAATATGCCGTATTAAGTAAGCCTTGATCTGATTGTATCGCACTCCACCTAGCCCGAACTAAAGCCGGAACACTTGGCATAATGCCCGCACACATGGCTAAAACATAGAGGCTCCAAAGTGGCGCTTGCAAGTGACTTAATAGCAACAATGCCAGCGCAGATACTGCACTAAACAAGGCCGCAGGGATCACAACCTTGCGTTGCCCTACCCTATCAATCAGTCGCGACAACTGCGGCGCAGCAAATGCCATGGTAAAGGTAAATAGCGCAGCAATGGAACCTGCAATCCAATATGAGTCATAGAGTTGCGAAAGCATGGTGATTAACCCAATCGCCATCATAGAGAGCGGCATACGAGCAATAAAACCAGCACAGCTAAAATGCTTAGTTCCTTTTATCTTAAAAATTTCGGAGTAAGGATTATTCATTGATCTCTCCTTGAGATTATTTTCACATACAGTGTGTATGTAAAAATAATTGACATACACACTGTATGTCAATTATAAATTGCGTAGCTTTTCAATAAGGATCGCAAAATGACAACAAGAAGCAGCATGATGGAGAAAACCCGCAGCGAGCTATTGGCCCAAGCCAGAGTGCTTTTTGCAAGTAAAGGATTTGCAGGGACTGCATTAGAAGAGCTAACAGCGGATGTAGGACTCACTCGAGGAGCGCTGTATCATCACTTTGGCAACAAAAAAGGGTTGTTTTACGCGGTAGTACAGCAATTAGATAGTGAAATGGATCTCCGGCTCCGTGATATTGAACGTAGTGAAACCTCACCTCAGCAAGCGCTTTTGAAACGTGCAGAAACTTACTTGGATATGGCTACGGAGCCCGAGATACAGCGTATCATATTACGTGATGCGCAGTCGGTATTAGAGCCTGAACAACTCGAAAAAGCAGCTTCAGGGTGTGTGGCATCAATCACACAGTTACTAAGTGCAATCGCACCGCAACAGAGTTCTCAAGCGCATAAAACCAGCGCTCAATTTATCAATGGTGGATTAACGAGTCTCGCACTTTGGATTGCAAATCATCAAGTACCCGATCAAGCCGTAGATGATGCAAAACGTACCGCATACGAATTATTAAACCGTATTATGCCAGCTTAGATTTTACTTAATAAGAACATCACGCCGAATCATTCGAACTGTTCTAGCGTATGCATAAGACTAAACGGATGCTGTAAAAACTCGGCTTGGTAGGTTCTATTGCGAACACTTTCTGGTAGCTGGTTAAACTCCAACTCCGTTTCAACATAATCGAAATAAACGCTGGAGCTTACCGTGTTTAGCGCATTCACGAACCTTAAGACTCCTGACTGCTTTTGCACCGCTAAATTCGCGGCAACAAGTCTGGCGAATTCGCCATATTCTTCGGCTTCACATTCCCTTTTTTGGTGAATATAAAAATAAGATAAAACGATACCTCGCTGCTGCGGGGTAATATTAAGACTGTGTAATTGTTTTGGTGTAATAACACGCACATTTTCGCATGCCGCTTTTCTATCACCCAGTTGTGTTACGCTATTTAATAGCTCACTAAGCAGCGTCTTTTGAACAGGTTCAAGTTGTTCAACTGGATACTCAATAGTCGGCGTAAGATCTACTGACATTGTTTCAGCGTTAGTTTGCGGCGCAAACGCAAACAATATCAAAACTAATAGCAAGGGTTTCACAAATATTCCTTTTATCACTCGTGTCCGTGAACTTGCTCCAAGCTTTGAAACAAATTAAAGTTATCTCGAAGAAAATCCGCTCTTAGCGCGGCCATTTTAACGGTCTCAGGTAAAGCGTTGAACTCAGCCTCAAACTCAATAAAATTTGCGTAACGCCCAGAAGATAGCACGTTCATTGCTTTCACCAGCTTAAGCTCCCTCGGGCTCTTATGCATCACATAATTGATAGCGACTGTCCTTGTAAAAGCGCCAAACTCCGCAGATTCACACTGATTTTTGTTCAAACCATCAACATAAAAAAGCACAGTGGTGTAGTACTCTACATCCATTTTGAGTGAGTCCAATTGCGACCTTTTCAACACAGTCGCAACGTTGGCACATTCTATCCGTTTGTTGTGTAATCGGTTATAGCCCTTAATTAATTCAGCCATAGCTTGCTGCTCAAGGCTATGTAGCGCTAGGTCATGCAGTAAAGTGGTAAGTTCATTAGGTGGCAGCGGTAGCTGGTTAAGCACATTTTGATAGTCCGGAGTGGCGGACGCTGTACTCATATTTACTATAAAGCCAGCGACCAAAAAAGCAGGGGATAAATTCATTGTAAAATTCCTTTTTGACTGTACTACCCCCAAGCCTACAGTTCTTGCAATAAATAGACAATGAACAACAGCGTGGCCTATCAGCCACGCCTAGTTAGTTTACAATTTACTAAAAATCATAGCTAAAACTTAAGCTGTAATTTCTCGGCGCACCATAGCGATACTGATCAAAGAAGCCAATTTGGCTGTAGTACTTTTCATCGAAGAGGTTTTCTACGTTGAGTTGTAGCGCCATATTGTCTGCCAGTGCGTAGTTTGCCATCAAGCTAACCAATGCATAGGCATCTTGCTCTAGCCTATCGTTGCCCGTTACTGAATAAGTGTCATCCTGCCAGTTCACGCCACCACCAATCGTCAACTCAGGTAAAGCATTCACAAATTGGTAAGTCGTATACAACTTAAATTGCTTTCTTGGGTTATCCGTATTTACTTCAACGCCGTTGGCATCTTCTGCTTTGAATTGTGAATAACCCAAATGCACATCAAAACCGTCAGTTAACTGACCCACCACTTCAAATTCGAAACCTTTACTGGTTGTGCCTTCAGCAGCATATTGCGCGACTGTATTTACCGAACCAGGAACTATGTATCCAACATCATCTTGAGCTAGGTTATCTTGTTCGATTTGGAAAATCGCCAATGTTGTTTGCAGCGTGTCGTCTAGATAGGTACTTTTTAGCCCCACTTCGTATGATTTTCCTTTGATTGGATCAAGGAAATCACCATTACGGTCTTGGGCATTTTGCGGCTGGAATATTTCAGTGTAACTTGCATACACTCGCTGCGTTGTCGACAAGTCGTACAAGGCACCAGCGTAAGGTATAAATACGCCATTGTCGCCAAAATCAGTGATGACGCCATAGCTTTCGCCTTCGCGCTGCCAGCTCGACAACCGACCACCCGCTATTACTTTAAGTTCATCGCTAAGATTTAGCCTTGTTGCGGCGTAAAACCCTTTTTGCTCGGTATCCATATCTTGAGCAACTGAGGTTTCTGTGCCCCACGTCGGCTCAGGAAAATTACCATCCCACTCGTAAAAATTGCCAACTGGCAAAAAGGCATTATCGAGCGTAGCGAAAGTGAGTGTATCGGCACTCTGCTCACTGTAAAGCGCGCCAGTTACGAAATCATGCTCACGACCGGCGAGTTGATAAAAACCTTTAAGCTGGATATCAAAGCTGTCTTGGTTACTTTCACCTGTACTTTTATAGGGCCAAGACGCTAAGCCCTCACCTGTTGTTTTATCCAACGTGCCGAATAAATACAGCAGCTCTGTATCTTGCTCGTATTTCAGCTTGTTGTAATTGGCGACCAGTTCCCAACCATTTGCAAAGTTGTGGCTAAAGTTCACAAAAGCATTGGTGCCAGTAGTTTGCCACTCAGTCCAATTTGCAGCTGTGGTTTTTTCGACTTCCCAGTCTGTCTTACTTCCATCGGTAAAGAAAGTAGGTAATGCCCCCCAAGTTGGACTGGTAGGGTCGTTACGCTGATAGCTTGCACCAACGCGGATCGTCGAATGCGTGCTTAAATCCGCTTCTAGTACCCCATAAAGCACGGTACTTTCGTCAGAGAAGAGATCTAGATACGAGTCACCTTCTTCATACTTCGCGACCACTCGTCCACGCACACTGCCATCGTTAGTTAATCCATTGGCAACGTCCACCATCACTTCTTTATTGTTCCAGCTTCCCAAAGAGACACTGGCAAAACCTGTGAGGTCGGTGCTATTTGCATGTTTGCGTACTAGGTTAATAGAAGCTGAAGGATCGCCCGCACCGGTTAATAACCCGGTTGCACCACGCACAAACTCCACGCGCTCGTATATCGCAACATCCGCGATGGTTTCACCTGAATCACCTGCCAAACTCCATGACAAAGGAACGCCATCAATTTGATAGTTGGTAATGTCAAAGCCACGTGACTGCAACGTATTACGAACATTATCAACTTCTTTCGCTGACACCCCAATCGCATTTAACACAGTATCGGTTAATGTATCGAGTTTTTGCTCTTTGATCCGTGCAGCGGTAATAACACTAACAGATTGCGGCGTCTCAAGAAGTGATAACCCTAAGCCAGTTGCGGTGTCTATCACTTCATTGACGGTGTATTTTCCCGTCACAACTATTTTTTCAATTTCTTCTTTATCTTGCTGTGCTGCTTGCACCTGTAATGCTGACGTGCCGAGCGCTGCCATAACAGCAAATGAGAGCGTTTTGAGAGGCAGAGTGTTCACTGGGTTCATCCTAATATTGTAAAAATCGAAACGATCATAATGCAGATGATAACCATTAGCAATAACATTAAGGTAAATTACAACCAGTTTCGAACCCGATTTAAGGAACGTTCCCAAAATAAGTAACTAACTAATTTAAAACAACTTTCCTATAAAAGAAACAAGAAAGATAAACCGCTAAACGAATAAAACATGCTATTTAACGCACATCCAAATGAATATAATTGCCATTTACACTTTTAAAAAGATATACTTTATTTACATTTTTGCGCAAATACTCCCTCAGCTTTCATTTGTCGCCGTCATTCAAAGAACTAGGAACACACAATGGCAAAGAAAATAAGCAACAAGTTTTGGTTTCAGTTGCATGGTTGGTTTTCACTGCCAATATGGCTACTGTTTTGCTTTATTTGTATCACAGGTACCATTTCCGTTTTCAGCCATGAACTTACATGGCTTACCAACCCTGATTCTCGGGCATATAACCCCAGTCAGGTAAGTGAGATGTCAGCGGGCTCAGTGTTACGCACGTTTAAAGATGAGTACCCAAGTGCAGATGTCATGGGGCTCAATGTGAGAGAGCCCTATTTGACCTATGTGGTGATGTTTACCGACGTCGACAAGCCCTATGCGCTTGCATATGTAAACCAGTACACAGGGGCTGTTCAGGAAATAAATGACGGCAATACGTTTATTAACTTTATGCGTTCACTACATGGCTGGCTGCTATTTCCATGGCAAAATGGCTACAGTGTTGGTTACTATTTAGTGGCGTTTATGTCACTGATCCTATTGGGCGCGTTGATCACAGGCCTGGTGGTATACAAAAAGTTTTGGTTAGCGTTTTTTCAGTTTAAGCTGCGTAAATCACAAGGAGGTCGTACCCTTGCCGCTGACATCCATAAACTCAGTGGAGTATGGTCGCTTTGGTTTATGACCGTAATGAGCCTCACCGGACTGTGGTATTTAACGCAAGCGGTGCTGTGGCATGCTGGTGTTGAACTAGAACATCATGAAACATTAAATGCTGCGGATATACCCAACTCGACAATAAACGCGAATGCAGTAGAGACCAGTGTTGATCTAGCGCTCGCTGAAATCCAACAACAGTACACTGACTTTCGCCCAAGTTACATCATGCTACCTGAGCATAACCGCGATACGCTTAAAATCAGTGGCGCAAACGACTACGTACTCTATGACGATTACAGCATTAATATTGCCTACAACACTTGGAATGATACAGTCGTTCATCATGCAAACCCTGATTCAATGACAGGCTTACAAACGGTTATGCACATCACAGATCCACTGCACTACGGCACCATTGGAGGGATCTGGACAAAAGTCATCTGGTTTATTTTTGGCTGTATTTTATCCGGGATGTCAGTTACCGGATTTATCATGTATCAGCTTCGGACCAAACGCGCGCGTAGCCAAGAACGAAGCAATGCAAGACAACTAAAAGCACAACAAGGGTAAATCGCCATGAATGCAGTCAAACGCTTTATACAACACAATAAATATTGGTTAAATGCTCTATTGCTGGTATTGCCAGCTTGGTTTTATTATCAATCATTACATCCAGAATTTCCCGCTCCATTGGCGGAGCAAACACTTGGAAAGTACAGCATTACACCAATGCCTTTTGACGACAAGCCGCCATACATCCACGATAACTTATACGTCAAAGACTTCTTACTACTGTTCAATAAAGGTGACGTTGAATCTGTGCGCCAAGGCTATCTCAATATCGGCCCCAACGCGATGCCACTTGCACAGCTTATGAAGCATGAGCTCGGGATCCTTCACGGCACAAAACACGGTCAACACGTACATGCTTTAGCAAAGAAAACATTATCAAAAGACGACAAGGTTTGGCTGACGATTGAAACTTGGCAAGGCGAAGTCATCGTCATGAATTGGCCACTGCCAGAGTATTTAATCAAAGAAAGCGCATAGAAAAGGGGCATCTCGCCCCTACTCGATTTGAATTACACTTAAGACTCAATGGAAATCAGGATATTATACCAGTTGTATTAAGTAAATGATCTATCTTGAAGCGGGGAAATAGCTTTAGTAGCAAGGCAAAAATTTTGCTATTTAGTTGTTCTAAATGAGAAATTTTTAACGAAGCTAATATGCTATTTCACCCTTCAAATTTATTAGAGAATTAATTCAATTGGTATTAGTACCCCACCGCAGCGCTATCTGCACGCCTTGGATCTGAGGAGCCAAATAGACCTTTATCGGTAAGCATGATTGACTGGGTTGAGCCCATCGCATTCTGCTCTGAAAGTGTGTGTCCTTTGTTTTCTAGTAGACGTCGAGTATCCACATTTAAGCTACGTTCAATACGAATTTCATCTGGTAACCATTGGTGGTGAATACGCGGAGCCATGGTTGCTTCAGCAATGTTTAAGCCATGATCAATAACATTCATAATGATTTGCAGCGTGGTGGTGATAATACGTGAGCCACCAGGGCTACCCGTTACCAAAAAGGGTTTACCCTCTTTCATTACAATCGTGGGTGTCATTGAGCTCAGCGGGCGCTTCTTGCCTTCAACGGCGTTAGCTTCTCCACCAACCAAGCCAAAACCGTTTGGTGTGCCGGGCTTTGCCGAGAAATCATCCATTTCGTTGTTAAGTAGAATGCCAGTGCCAGCCGCGACAATACCTGAGCCATAGCTAAAATTGAGCGTGTAAGTGTTACTCACCGCATTGCCCCACTTATCTACCACAGAATAATGCGTGGTTTGGTTACTCTCATAAGGTAATAATTTACCGGGCTTAATCTCGCGGCTTGGCGTCGCTTTGTCTGCATTAATTTGTTTACTACGCTGCTTTGCATATTGCTTATCCACCAATGCTTTAACGGGTACGTCGTAGAAGTCAGGGTCGCCCAAATATTCGCTGCGGTCAGCATACGCACGCTTCATGACCTCAGCCATTAAATGGACGGTAGCAGCGCTATTATGCCCAAGCTCACCAATAGGGTATTGCTCCAGCATGTTGAGCATCTCTATGATATGCACACCACCAGATGAAGGAGGCGGCATAGAAACGATGTCGTAGCCGCGATATGTACCTTTTACTGGTTCACGCTCTACCGCTTTGTAGCCTTTTAAATCATCCAGCGACATAATGCCACCTGCTGCTTCTACCGCAGCAACAATTTTCTTTGCTGTCTCGCCCTGATAAAAGCCTGCACTGCCTTTTTCGGCAACAAGTTCCAAAGAGTGAGCCAAGTCAGCCTGCACCAGCCATTCATTTGGCTTATAGCTGCTACCATCTTTTTTATAAAACACGGCCTTAGACGCCGGTACATCGAGCATTCGTTCTTTAATATAATTATGAGAAAGCGAATTAGCTAAATCAGAGGTCACTTTAATGCCATCACGCGCCAATTTTATTGCAGGCTGAATAACTTGGCTAAGTGTCATGGTGCCGTATTTTTCGAGTGCTAACTCCATCCCCATAACAGTTCCGGGAACGCCCACGGCAAGGCCGTGCTGAAGGCTTAGCTTTGGGTTTACCTCGCCGTTTTCATCAATAAAGATGTCTTTGTGCGCACGGCTCGGCGCCATTTCGCGATAATCAATCGCAATGGTTTTATTCTCTTTTGCCAGATGCACTAGCATAAAGCCACCACCGCCGATATTTCCGGCCCTTGGCAAAGTCACGGCAAGACTAAAACCTACTGCAACAGCCGCATCAACGGCATTGCCACCTTGCTTTAAAATCTCTACACCAACCTGACTAGCAAGTGCCTCTTGGCTAGATACCATGCCGTGTTCAGCCCATATTGGCTGTGCCGTGGCTTTAGAACTAAATATTGGTGACTCGTCAGCTTGCGCCGTGTTACCAAACGCAACACCCGTACATAAGGAAACAGAGCAAGTCCACACCAAGGCTGTTAATTTACGCATCTTCATCCCGTTTTTTAATTATTCTCATGTTGCAGTGTTGCATGATTAAAAAGACCAAACAATATCGATGCGTTGGGCGACTGACAGTGCAAATTTACGTTACACCATAGTTACTGCACTCAAGGCTAAAAAGCAGCTTGTCATCGAGCATTGAAGTTACACAGGGTTGAAATAAGGCAATTGAGAAAAACACAAATTTAACCTTTAAAAAACATATTTGACAAATAATTTACGCTGGGTACAGTCAATAATGTAGTTTGTTTTTTGTACGACAATTCAAGCTTTCACAATAAGGAAAATAAGATGAAATTAACTCTAACAAAAAGAAAGATAAAACAACTGAACCATACTGCAGGCTTGGAAAAAGCCCAAACACCAAACATCGCGGGAGGTTATTTAACCGCGGGTTGTGACAGAGAAATAACCGAGTTATGCAACACGAAAGCATTTGGTTCTTGCTATAACTGTGGCTCTCTTCGCTGTTAATACGCTTTCTTACCACCCAAAGGAAATGAAAAATGAAAATTAAACTGAATAAAAAGCCGCTTAAAAACTTAAACAATGCTCAAGCTATTGCACCACAAGCAACCCCCCAAATTGGTGGTGGTGTAAACCGTTTGACTGATTTGGACTGTGTACCGACTAACCGCCACGATTGTCGTACAGGTGCTATCTCTTGTTACGGTGATCACGACTGTGCTTTCACAAATAGACAGTATATGTGCGATTAATTCTTTTTAGGCCCGTACTTGGGCCTATTTTGGAGTCTCGACCTACTTAAAACACTAATCCTAGCTCACGTAACTCGCGTTCAGCTTGAGCCGCATTAAAGAACTGAATGCCATGTAATCCGACCTGCTTTGCACCTTCAACATTCGCTAAGACATCATCAAGAAAAACACAGTCATCTGCCGCTAGTTGGTAGCGCTCCAGTAAGTGAGTAAAAATAGCTTTGCCGGGCTTCATGCATCCAAGCTCAGCAGAAATAATTTCTCCGTCAAAGTGTTGCCAGAAAGTATGACGCGCTTTTAGGTGGCTCACAATCTCGTGCACATTATCGGTCAGGGCATAAGCACTATATCCAGCCGCCTTTAGGCGCTGCATCAGTGAAAGCGTGCCATAAAGTGGGATCAGCGATTCTTTGATATAAAAGAACAGTTCGTCAGCTTGCTCAGAGGTTAAGTGACAGGTTCGTATAAAAGCGTCCTTGGTGTCTGCTTCTGTCAGTTCGCCTCGATTAATCGCAAACCAAATCTCACTGTGGAACAGCTGCTTAGCTAGACTCTCAACGTCGCATTGGTTGCCAAAGGTAAGCCGAACTATCTCCTCTGGTGACCACCTCACAAATACGTTACCGACGTCAAAAATTACGTGTTTAATATTGCCAATTGCCATCCTTGAACCTCTTTAGTTAGTTTAAATATGAGCGTTTATTATGCATATCTTTACCACTTACGCACGGCTAATTCGTTAGACTTCATTGAAATAAAATCAATCATGTATTTGTTGTAAATACTCGCTAAAAAAGGTGAGAAACGCTTTGACTTGGCGAGGTTGAAACTGCCTAGATGGATAAATAGCTTGCAGCGCGACTTTATCTGAGTCCGTTGGACTAAATCCCAATGTTTGAGTTGGCAACAACTCTACCAATCGCCCCGCTTTAATATCTTTGTGAACATCCAGCCATGACTTAATGGTGATCCCAAGCCCTTGAATAGCCCAGTTTCGCAATACTTCTCCATCTGAACTCACTAAACAGGTAGGCACGGTTTCAATGATGGTTGCTTGCGTGTCTCTGTCGATAAAATACCAATCGTTTAGCGCCTGTCCTGCTCTTTCCAGTACTAAGCAGCGATGACGCTGTAATGCTTGATAGCAATCTGGTGTACCATACCGTTCGAGATAGTTTGGGGCAGCCACCAGCATTCTGCGGTTGTTTAACAAAGGCCGAGATATCAAACTGCTATCATTTAAATTACCATAACGAATGGCGATATCAGTGCCAGACTCAACTAATTTGACCAAGCCCTCCCCTAAGCTCAAGTTAACCACCACCTGTGGATGCTGCGTGGCAAACTCCGCAACGGCGGGAACCACGTACTGACGGCCAAAGTCTGAGCTTGCTGCAATTTTGAGTGTGCCTCTCAAATCGGGATCGGCATCTTGCAGTAGTGCCTCCGCCGCCGCGACCTCCTCAATGACTCGCACACAGCCCTGATAAAACCGCTCTCCCGCTTCTGTCAGTTTGATACTTCTGGTGTTTCGAGTAAGTAAACGGGTTTTATAGTGCGCTTCAAGTGCATTGATCCGTGCGGTCATGCTCGCTGGAGAAAGCCCTAATACTCGCCCTGCCGCAGCCAGGCCATCAGAGCGCACCACTTGAACAAAAAGCGCCATATCGTCTGCTTTGCTTTTCATTATTCACCTTTTATGAAAAGTAATTTTATATAAAAGCCAATTATCAAATATTAATAAACAAATAGACTGTTCTCAACACATAAATCGCTAACACCAATGGAGGTAACACACCATGCAGTTAGATCACTTTTTGTTTAGAGCACATGACATGGCAAAAATGGCAACCTTTTTTGAGCAAGTGCTTAGGCTTAAAGAAGGCTTACGTCCACCTTTTCCATTTCCAGGAAAGTGGTTTTATGGCGACCAACAGCAACCTTTCATTCATCTGGTTGAACAATCACCACATACCCAAGCACAGGCTGAATACCTTGGTTCTGTGCAAAACACAAGAATGAGTACTAGCAACATAGATCATATTGCATTTCGTGGTGACGATTACCCCGGGTTAATCGCCCGACTAGAGCATTTTGGCGTTCGTTACGTGGAACGAGATGTCCCTATTAGCAATGAGCATCAAGTTTTTATCTTTGCACCTGAATCTCTAAAAATTGAAGTGCTGTTCCCACGCCACATCAACTCACTTGTCCAATAATTAGGAGAATACTATGTCTGATCCATTGTTATTTACGCAGAAAAAACTCGGTAATTTAATCTTACCAAACCGCATTTTGATGGCACCAATGACCCGCTCTCGAACAACACAACCGGGAGATATTCCAAACCAGTTGATGGCAAAGTACTACGCCCAACGCGCTTCGGCAGGGCTTATCATTAGTGAAGCCACACAAATCTCTTGTCAGGGCAAAGGATATTCATTTACTCCCGGAATTTATACTGCTTCGCAGGTTGCTGGATGGAAAGAAATCACCCATGCAGTCCAGCAAAAAGGTGGCCGTATTTTCTGTCAGCTTTGGCATGTTGGTCGTATGTCTCACTCCACTTTTCATGAAGATGGCCAACCCGTCGCCCCCTCAGCACTGGCGCCCGACGCACAAGTGTGGGTGGTCAACGAAAAAGGAGTGGGTGAAATGGTCGATTGCCCAACACCACGTGCACTGGCAACCCAAGAAATACAGAGCATAGTCGAAGATTATGTCCATGCGGCTGAGAATGCCATGATGGCGGGGTTTAATGGCGTCGAGATCCACGCTGGTAATGGCTACTTAATCGACCAGTTTTTACGCCGCAGCTCTAATCAACGCCATGATCAATATGGTGGCTCGAAGGAAAACCGAATTCGCTTTGCGGTTGAAGTTATCACTGCGATTAGCCAAGCAATTGGGCCTGAAAAAGTAGGGATCCGGTTAGCGCCTTTTATTACCCAACGTGGCATGCAAGACGAAGAAGCCATTGATACTATTTTGCTCGCCGCGGAGCACTTTAACCGCTTAGGCATTGCCTATGTGCACTTAGCAGAAGCGGACTGGGATGATGCGCCGGTCGTGACGGAGAGTTTTAGGCAAGCACTAAGAAGAAAATTCCACGGCGCCATTATTGTGGCGGGAAATTACGAGCCAGAGCAAGCCGAAGCCCTTATTGAACAAGGCCTAGTCGACTTTGTGGCTTTTGGTCGCAAGTTTATCTCCAACCCAGATCTCGTATACCGCCTAACTCATCAATTGCCTTTGAGTCCAATCAACCCTGATGCGCCTTTGTTTGGTGGTAGCGAGCAAGGCTACACCGACTATGCAGATTTCCAACAATTAAGAGCAAAAGGTGCAATATGAAGCCATTATTACTGCATTTATCCCTAGCCTCCATGGCATTACTCGGTGCAACCAATGCAATTTCAGCACCTGAGTTTACACTAGAAAGCCCAGATCTTGTTGCCGAAAAATCTATTCGACCATTTCAATACTGGGATCAATTTGGCTGCGAGGGAAACAGCACACGGCCAACCTTAGTTTGGTCAAATGCACCTAAACAAACCAAGAGCTTTGCGGTGACGTTTTACGATCAAGACGCGCCAACCGGCAGCGGATTTTGGCACTGGCAAGTGTATAACTTGCCCAAAGACACGACTCGGCTTGCAGAAACTTTACCAAGCCAAGCCATTGAAGGTAATACGGATTTAGGAAAGCCTGGGTACTTTGGCCCGTGCCCGCCTATTGGCCGCAAACATAAATACACCTTTACCGTGCATGCACTAGATGTAGATACACTCCCCGTGCCAGCTGGTGCAACGGCACCACTTACTGGATTTTTTATCCACCAGCATAGCTTAGCGCAGGCAACACTTTCTGTGTATGCCGGCCCAAGAGCCGCAGGAGAATAACCATGCGTACCACGTTGACCACAAGTATTCGAGCGCTACTAACAGCAACTGCCCTGCTTGCAGGCACAGCCCACGGCGCTGAAATAGAGTCTGGCCATTACTGGCCTGATGATGCTCAATTGGTGATCTCTATCTCCATGCAGTTTGAAGCAACCGCGCAAGACCCAAGCGATCCTGGGCCATTTCCTCAGCAAGAAGCGGGCTACCCCGACACCGTCGCTCCTACTTGGTATCAGTATGGCATGAATGAAGGGATCCCACGATTGCTTAAGCTTTGGGATAAGCACAACATCAAAGTGACGTCCCACATGGTAGGAAAAGCTGCAGAGCTTAATCCTAAACTTGCCAAAATGGTGGCAGAAAAAGGGCATGAAATTTCAGGTCATGGACAAAACTGGACACCACAATACTCGATGACACCCGAAGAAGAACGTGCATCTTATATTCACAGTGCAGATGTGCTTGAAAAGATCACCGGGCAAAGGCCAAAAGGCTTTAACGCATTTTGGATGCGCCATTCACAGCAAACTCTAACTATTTTGCAGTCCCTTGGTTTTGTCTATCATATTGATGACTTATCTCGGGATGAGCCTTCGTTAACACCGGTCAATGGCAAGCCTTTCGTTGTTGTCCCCTACACCTTTAGAAACAACGATATCGTGCGCTATGGCGGCAGCTCCGCAATGACAGCAAAAGCCTATTTGCAAGAGTTAAAGGACGAGTTTGATGTGCTTTATGAAGAAGGAAAATCCCAGCGCCGCATGATGTCTATTAGTGCACACGACAGACTCGCAGGCAGCCCTGCACGCGTAAAAGCACTTGACGACTTTATTCACTACGCTAAATCGCACCCAAAGGTTAAGTTTATGCGCAAAATAGACATAGCGAAATGGACCCTAAAACAGCAAGACGTACCAACCAACCCAGAACGCGTGTTTTAGAGGTGCAAGGTAATGATTAAGCATGCTTTAATTTTAGCGCTAAGTGTCAGTGTGACTACAGCATTAGCAGCATCTAACGAAGAGTTACCCGTGGCGAAAGTTACGCAAATTTGTGACTCAGGACAATGTCAAACGGCCGCGAATGCCGCCTTGCAATACGCTGCTTTTTGGGACAGTGGAGACACTAAGTTTGCGAGACAGGCACTGAGTAACACATTTACTGATATGACATTACCAAGAGGTAGAAAACAAGGCTTGAAAGGCGTGCTAGAAGCCTCATCAGGATTTCGTCGCGCAGTGCCAGACCTGAAAGCAGAAGTCGAGCACTTATTAGTCAGTGGTTCATTTGTTACGGTACGATTACGTTTCTTTGGACACTTCAGCGGCCAGTTTGGTGTGCACCGAGGAGCAGGTCAAGCGATTGATTTTCGAGCCGTCGATGTTTACTACGTTGATGGCGAAAAAATCACTAAAAATTGGCATCTAGAAGACTACCATACGCTCTTTGAACAAATGCAGATTAACGAATAAACAATTATTGTCATAATACCGAGGCTCCAATTTGGAGCCTATTTAACAACACGCTTGTATTCTACATTCCTTTAAATCAATTGATTATATACAGTTTTTATCAACAATCTGTTCTAATACGGTCACTAAATTAGGTATTAGCAAAAGTAGATTTATCGCAGTGCAATCAATAAACCAACTTTCTCAACAGTTCATTTCCCTGTGTAAAGATAAACGTAAACTCTCAGATCACACCTTGAAAGCATATCAAATTGACCTAAAGCAGTTTATGCAGGCACTTGATGAAAATAAAAGCATTAAAGATATTAGCAAAGTAGACTTATCACAGTTCCATCAATTTCTGGTTGATGCAGAGCTATCAAACACATCAATAAAGCGCAAAATGGCGTGTGTAAGGGCTATGTTCCAGTGGCTTGAGCGAGAGGAATTCATCGAGCTTAATCCTTTTCATAAATTTCAGCTAGACATTAAGCTACCCAAAAGATTGCCAAGAAACGTACCACACTCAGACTTGAAACGCTTGCTCAAACAAGCCAGAAAAAACTGTAAAAACTTATGGGTAGAATCATCAAACACATATAGCGTCAGTCAAAAGCGCATGCTAAATGAATTTACTTCACTCATCGCGTTAGAACTTATGATTAGCACAGGGATCCGAGTATCTGAGCTTGCTGGAATTTGTTTAACTGACATCTATATCAACGAAAAGAAGATTAAAATCTTAGGTAAGGGAGCCAGAGAAAGGTTTGTGTATCTCACAGACCAAGAAATAGCCAAATTACTCAAGAACTATATTGAAAGCCGCGCTATTTGCGCACCACATTGCGATCATTTACTGATTAATAGCCGCGGGGAGCCTGCATCAACGCAATTTTTACGCAAACTAATCAAAAAACTTAGTCAACAAGCATACACCCAACTCAAAGTCACTCCACACATGCTTAGGCACAGTGCAGCATGTGAACTACTTGAATCTGGCCTCGACATTCGCTTCGTCCAACGGTTGCTCGGACACAGTAGTATCTCAACCACGGAAATTTATACCCATGTTACCGACAACGCGCTGCAAAAGAAGATCACTAAAGCCAATGTAAGGAAACGAATTGCTAGTTAGTAAGGATAACTAGGAATTATGAATTGTAAAGTAGCGCTTGAAGCTAACCATTGGATAGAAAAAAATAAGCACAACATAACAATCGCGATAGTGACAAATTTGGAACCTGGCCCACAAGAAAAGTTTAAGAATAAAGGTTTAAGGTTAAGTGAGCGCTATTTTTCACATAGAGTTATTTCTCAGTTTATTACAGGGTTTCGAAAGCTTGGTATATATACAACAGTTTTCTCCAACGAGTCAGAATTTATTTCTAGTCTAGCCTCAGGACTTTACCCTAAAAATAGCTCTAAATATAATTTTGTTTATAATTTGACGGAGTCAGGTATTGGAGCAGGCGGTGTTTCTTTAATTTCGGCCGTTAGTCGTTTTTATGGGTTGTACTGTTGTAATTCAGACCCACACTCCAGCACTATGGGTAGACATAAATATCATTCTTATTGCGTACTCAGTAAAAACAATATCGACATACCTGAAAGTTGGTGGTATTTCGGTGATAATAAGTGGTGTTCTGATTCCCACCCACCGAATGGGACTGTAATTATCGCAAAGTCGAGTTATGAATCCTGTAGTATAGGTATTAATGATAGCTCAGTCTTCACATACCAAGGTGATAATAGCAGCTTAGATAAAGTCATTAATTGTATTGAGCAACCTGTTTTTGTGCAACAGTATATTTCAGGAATGGAGCTATCAGTACCTGTAATAGTTGGTAAATCTGCGAAGTCTCTTGAGCCAGTTTTAAATAAAATAAGTAAGTCCAACAATGAAAACTTTTTATTAACTGAAAGAATGGTGTTTGACACTAAAAAATTATATAAAATAAAAGCAGAAAATATTGACAACTACACCATTATGAAAATGAAAGATGCAGCAGAGAGAGCCGCCATTGCTCTCGGCTTCAAAGGAATATGTAGAATTGATTTTAAGCTATGTATAGATGGGAGAGCATTTGTAATAGATGTCGGGGCAGTTCCTGTTTTATACAAGGGAAGTTCTGTTCAAATAGCGTCATCTTGGATGAATATTAGCTTTACTGACATCCTCTCTATAATGCTTTTTTGCAGCAAAACTCGTTAGATATCTATCCAAGAGTGGATTCCTGACAACATCAATCGACGTCCCCAAAAAGACCATGATGGGCCCAAAAAGCCGTGAGAATTAATTGGTGTTAGATCCCACTCTTCAATATTGTGTATGCTAGTATCACTATTGGCTTTACCTTGTAGAAAAGGCATTCTGTATGTCTCCACTCCTACTCCCTCGGGGTCTACTTCCTGGGTCAGTGATTGAATTTTTTCATAACTTATTTGTGTATTTCTATTTGCGAATTGTGATAATGTGAATAAGTTCGAGCCAATTAAATACCTAAAGAAAACTTCAAAGTCAGGTATTTCATTTACCCTTTTCCAGCACGCCTCAAGAAGCTTAAATGATATCTCTAATTCATTTGAATACGCTGCATAAATAGACATGTTTGAACTAGATATTAAGTTATCATATTCAGCTCTTGGGCTTTCGACAATTTTTCTTTGCGCTTTTAAACACTCTTTAGGCGTCATAGTTTTATTTATAAAACATGAGAGAAGAAAATTATTCTCAATATACTCAGGCCTTTGTATAAGGTACTCTTTATAAAAAGCTCCAGCTTTTAGCTCTCTTGCTGTTTCCTCTGCTTCCTGAACACGATTTAAGTATATTAGTGAAGCTATAAGATTATTACTAGTTCTGTAGTATTCTTGTGGGTATTTTGGTAAGACTCCTGGAGTCCCACCTTGCCAATAATTTCTAGCTTGCTTCAGCTTAGCTATAGCAACTTCTGTGGGGTATAGCTGCTCACACTTTCGATACATTATGTTGAGTAAGTTTATACCGAACTCTTGATTACTGTAGTCTTTTTCAATTTTTTCTATAAGAGTACCCTCTAATGCAAGTGCTTCTTCTGAAAGCCCTTGGTGAGCTAAAAGATATATATTCAATAAGCTGATTCTTGCCTTTAATTCAAATTCATCAGTTACTTTACATGCTAAACTATTAACTATTGAAAATGCTTTAGAACGAGTATGCTTTATCTTAATAAGGGCTAAAGATAGAGCAAGTAAATAATCTCTTTCGAAGCAAAGAAGATGAGAATTATGAACGTCAATTTCTTCAAGATGCCCTCTCATTCTTGGAAATTCACCATTATGATATAGTTCAATAGCTTTAGCTAAAAGAAAGTATAATGAAAGCTTTTCTTGTGATAAAATTTTATTAGGAAGTAATTTATAATCTACAGATGTATTACTTCTAAGGATTTTAAGCCACTCCATTATCCATAAATCCTCAGCCTCACTTTTTTTCCCAGCAAGCTCTAGGTGAGTAGCTCTTCCACCATAATCTGCTGGGTTTATGGCCCTTAAACATTCAGAAAACTTTAAGTGCAAATCTTTTGAATTAAAAACCTGAATGCTACTAAAATAATTATGTATACAACTATGTGAAAATTCTATTTTACCTTTATTACGGTTTAAAAGTAACATTTTCTCAGCTTTTCTTATGCAAAAACTGGTGTCTTTGATCAAGTTAGCTGCTAGGCACAATAGCTCCTTGTAATTAAGTGACTCACCGATTGTTGCTGCACACTTTAGTGTTAAGTTAACTTCAGATTCTGAAGTTGGATTTTCATTTACAAACTGACTTTCCACAACTATTTTTGCTAGATCAATGTTGTTTTCCGCGGTGAGTATAAAGTCTATATTCTCTTCTTTTTTATTCATATAAGAAACCACTTCATTAAGTAGTTTTAAATGCCCTGATGTCAGTCCGTGAAGCTTTTTATAATTTTCCTCGCGGAGCTCTTTTTTGAATCCTAGAATGCGCAGTACCTCAGGCACCTCACTAACGGTACAGTACCTAGTACGCCATTTATTATCAGCTTGCGCTTTAATAGACTCAATCACAGGGTTTATTTCGTTTGACGTCGTTGAAATGAAAATAAACCTAGCATTTTTAAAAAAATCAAGTCCGCTGTAAATTTCAAAGTTCTTTTTTATCTTTTTTATTAACGTTAAGGAAGAGTCGTCCAAGTGTTGTGAGTCGTCAATTATAATTATGAACTTATTGCTGTTTACTCGATTTTTTATTTCATGAATAATAGATGCTTCGGTGTCTGTTATCTGAAACTTTGAATCTTCTATATACCTATCTATCTTACTCTTAGAGTATTCATCATATATTTTATTAATAATCCCTGATGAGCCAATAAGCTTTTCTGCGATTCTTAGCCCCTCTTTTGCTCCTGTTTCAATATGAGGAGATAAGCTTTGGAAATCATTAAGCTTCCTCAAAGCTTCATATGCTGTACCTCGTTGATTTTCCTCGCATCTAGAAAATAAAGCTTTTCCTCCAAAACGCTTCCACCCTTCTATAATTGCAAAAGCGATGTTAGTTTTTCCAGTCCCTGTCGGACCACTTATATGAGCAGCTTTTGCACCATCTTCATATAGCCATTTCAAAGCTTCTTCAATAATATGATCATGCTTCATAAAAGAGGAAATACTTTTCATAATTCCTAGTTATCCTTACATTTTGTTCTAACCTAAATAAAACCAGACCACGAGAAAAATCGCAACAAAAAATTACATAAATTCAACAAAAGACTTATTTTACTCATCCCAAAACCACAATTTTTATTTTCGAAACCGCAAAAAGCACTCCTTCCCTGCAAACAGACAAAAGAAAAAAACCAATAATTTCAGTTGATTAACTTTTTGGCATGCGACTTGTTATCTACTGAGTAATAACAACCTTTATTCCACCAGAGATATCAACATGGATATACAAGTCGAACATAAAAAGCGCAACAAGGTTAACTGGTTGTGGGCTGTTGGCGGAACCATTTTCGCCGTAGTTATTATATGGCTGCTAATACAGCCCTCAGCGCAGGCATCTTTGCCTGTGGCAAAAACCTGGATTGCGGAGGTCCAGCAAGGAGATTTAGAGGTCAGTGTATCTGGATATGGTCAGCTTAAATCGAAAACGCCGCGTTTGATAAGTGCCGCGAGCGATGCCACGGTTGAAGAAATTGTGTTGCGCCCAGGTGCACAAGTTAACCCCGACAGCATCATTATGAAGTTACAAGATGCAAATTTGGCCCAATCTTTAAAAGATGCCAAACGCAGTTTGGCGCAATCGCAAGACCAATATTTACAGCTCGATATCAATCAACAACGAGAACTGCTGTCTCATCAGGCGGATTTGGAAATTCTGAGATCTGAGTTAGAAAGTGCCGAGCTGGAGGTTACCGCTCAAGGAGAATTGGTTGAAGATGGGGTTGTTTCTAAACTCGACTACCAACGCGCGGTACTTACCCATCGCCAGCTGAAACGTCGCATTAATATTGAACAACAGCGAATATCACAATTGCAGACCTTACACAAAGCCAACCTGCAGCTTGCGCAGTCAAATATTGATGCCAGTAATGAAGCATTTTTATTGGTGCAAGATAGGGTGAATAAGCTCACTGTACGGGCTGGGATCAAAGGGGTCTTGCAGCAACTTCATGTGGGACTTGGACAAAGCGTGTCTCTTGGCACTCAATTGGTGTTGGTTGGTAGCACCACAGATTTATATGCGCAATTGCAGATCCCACAAGCCTATGCCCAGCAAATAAAGCTGGCTCAGCATGTGAGCATCAATACCCGTAACGACTTAATTGAAGGCCAAGTGTCGCGCATTAATCCAATGGTACAAAATGGCAATATTGAAGTTGAGGTGACACTGCCTAAAAGTCTGCCCGCGAGTGCTCGCCCCGAGCTAAATATTGAGGGAAAAGTCTCTATCGACAAATTGAGTTCCGCACTGTTCATCGACAAACCCGTCGGTGCAAAACCTTATAGTCAAGCAACCTTATATCTTGTTGATAAAGAAAAACAACAAGCCCGTGCAATTCAAGTACACTATGGCGCGGAAACGTCACAGCACATTCAGCTGCTCAGTGGCGCTTCGACAAATCAGCAGTTTATTTTGTCGGATATGGCATCTTATGCCGACACACCCGTAGTGACTTTGAGCAAATAACAAACCAAAGGAAGAACAATGAATAATAAACACGTTATTGAACTTAGAAACATCACTAAAAAGTTTGTCCTCGGCGGAATGGAAACACTGGCACTGCGTGGCGTAAACCTCAATGTAACTCAGGGCGAATATCTGTCAATTTCAGGCCCATCGGGCTGCGGTAAATCAACACTTCTAAATATTCTTGGTTTATTAGACAGCCCAAGCACCGGCACCTACACAATTGCGGGTAACGATGTCAGTAACCTTGACGTCAACCAAAGAGCCACACTAAGAAATAAACATATTGGCTTTGTGTTTCAGTCATTTAATCTCATTGATGAATTGAACGTCTTTGACAATATCGCCTTACCTATCAAGTACAGTAGCACTGCACTCTCAAATACTGCGTTAAAAGAACGGGTAATGACTTGCTTGGAGTTAGTACAAATGACCCACAGAGCAGAACATAAGCCCAATCAACTGTCAGGCGGACAGCAGCAACGTATCGCCATCGCCCGTGCACTCGCCAATCAGCCAGATATTCTGCTTATTGACGAACCTACAGGGAACTTGGACTCAAAAAATGGCGATGCCGTAATGAACATACTGAGCGACCTAAACGCCCAAGGCACAACCATGTGTATGGTTACCCACGACCCGAGATATGCAGACATGGCAAAACGTAAACTGTTCTTGTTAGATGGGGTGATGGTGGATGAAATGAATTTGGAGATGGTGGGATGATAAAAGAGGAATTTAAGCTCGCACTGTCAAATCTGAGGAAGCTTCCGGGATTTAGTCTTACCGTACTTGTCACCCTAGCATTAACCTTAGCAGCGCTAACGGTAGTGATTAATATCAACCATAGATTGATCACGCAACCGCTCCCCTACCCTGATGCAGATAAGCTGTGGGTGACCGATCAAAGCGAAACCATTAATGGAGAAACCCAATATGGATTCCAACTGCTCTCCACCCAGTTTCGACTATATCAAGATAAGCAATTTATCGACAAAATGACGATGATGCACTTGGTATCATCTCGTTTTATGGACATTAAGGATATGCCCACGGTAGACATTATTCGAGTGACTCCCGAATTCTTTGAGTTGTTAGGCACGCCACTGCATCTTGGTCGCACGCTAAAAAAAGATGAAGGTGTCAGCGACGAACAAAAAGTCTTGGTACTGAGTTACCAGTCTTGGATAACGCACTTTAATGCCGATCCAGATATCGTTGGTAGCTACACGTCCATAGATCGTGAACGCTATCAAATTATCGGAGTAACGGGAGAAGCGTTTGAAGTGCCTGAGATCTTTGGTGGCTTTCCCGTTAGCGGCTTTAGTAGCTTTCCGGAGCCTGTCACCACCACCTCGCACTGGAATAACATCAGTAGCCAGTTTAACGGTATCGCTCGACTGAAAGCGGGTGTAAACATAGAGCAGATGAATCATGCGCTGGGCGAACAGATTAACACGCTTTACCAATCCCGTGAAAACGTAGCGCCTAACACGCGAATTGGCGCTCAGTTTACACCACTGCGCGACAAAATCGTTGCACGAAGTGATGAGCTCGCCATTACGTTGTTGTTCTCAGCAGCGGTTTTGGTGCTCATTGCGCTGACCAATGTGGTTAATTTATTTCTCTCAAGGGCTGCGCAAAAACAGCGCACCATGGCAATTCAAGCGGCACTGGGGGCAAAGCCTACTCACATTTTTGTCAGTATGTTTTGCGAAAGCGTCCTGTTAGTGGGCGCAGCGACTATACTCGGGTTATTGCTTGCCGAGTGGTTGAATGTTTGGTTAGCAAACGACTTGAGCTATTTATTTAGTCGCATGCAGAGCTTAACTCTAGATTGGCCGACCATAGTGGTTGCCTGTGCACTGAGTCTGATAATGGCGCTACTCATCGCCTGGTTTACCAGTAGACAAATAAACTATCATGCCCTGACAGATGCGCTACACAGCAGCGGTAAAGGCACTGGCGCGCAAATTTCCAAGCGTACTCGTCAAGTGTTGGTGGCATTACAAGTGTGCTTTGCCAGTATTTTACTCTTTCTTGCAGCCAACAAATTAGTTCCCGCATACGCGCAAATGACCCATCCCACAGGGTTTGATACTGAGCATTTGTACTATGTCCGTATCGACGGCAGTGCCACAGGAATCGATAACTTTGAGCTTGGCAAGCAAATCAAACAGCTTTTAGCCAATCAAGCGAGCATCACATCGATATCGGCAAGTTATGCTTCGCCTTTGCAAATGGGATGGCAAAATTATTTGTATGACCAAAATATTGCGCTGATCGGTATCGTCAGTTTGTCCTTTTACGACGAAGACGGTTTCACTGCGCTTTCACTACCACTTGAGCAAGGAAGCCGGTTTACACCGATCATGGCCTCAGGCTCAGACAACAATGAAATAATTCTCTCGGCCTCACTCGCTAAGCGTTTGTACAAAGATGAAAATCCAATCGGTCAAACCCTCTATGCTGACAGAGAGGTGCCAAGAAAAGTGGTTGGGGTTGTGAGTGATATTTACGTACCTACGGGCAACCGAGGCTATACCTTAGAGCGCTATTACTTGCCTGTCACTGAAGGCAGCACATCTTTTATTATCAAGGGGAATTCTGCACTGTCAAAAGTCCAATTAACTCATGCTCTCAAGGTCATTCATCCGAGTCTAAACTTTGCTTTTTTTGAGCCTGTAGATGGCATGCTAACCCAGAGGTTAAGACAAACTTGGCTGCAAGCAATGTTGACTGTCGCTCTATTAGCCCTTACCTTAAGCCTAGCTGGCGCTGGGATCTACGGCGTGCTCAACTACAGCGTACAAATGCGTCGCTATGAGCTTGGCATTCACTTGTCGTTGGGCGCACATACACACAAACTGATAGCACAAGTGCTCAAGCAGAGTCTAACACCGGTAATGATTGGCCTTGGAGTGAGTGCATTAACCGTTGCAATCGGATATGGGATACTGACAAAGATAAGTACAACAGCTATTTCCGTGAGCTGGTTCGCTGTTATCGTGACAATCCCTATCATGCTGCTGATTGCGCTCATCGCAAGCTATTTACCTGTGCAAAGGGTGATAAGGCAAGATCCCATTAAAGCGCTAAGAAACGAATAAGTTAATAACAACAGGAATGCGTAGGCAAAGCGTGGCGTGTAAACGCTCTTTGCCTACAACACACTATGCAAGGTTCAATTTTAATCGTTGATGACAAGGCCGATATCCGCCTTAGCTTACAGTTTTTACTAAAAAACCACGGTTTTACCATTTTCCAAAGTAGTAGTCTTGATTGTGCCGCTAAGCAGCTCAATGCGCACGACATTGATATTGTACTGCTAGACATGAACTATGAGCTCGATACGACATCCGGCGATGAAGGTCTCGCTTTTTTGAGTCAGTATGCAAGCCAAAGTAGCGCAACCTTTATTGCGATGACCGCTTGGTCTAGCGTCGAACTCGCCGTCGAAGCCATGCAGCGCGGCGCCAAAGACTTTTTTGCCAAGCCTTGGGACAACCACGCTGTAGTAATGATGGTGAAAAAGCATTTAGGGCTAAAGCAAATCACTGCAAAACAACAATCGGCTTCCCCCCTACTAACCACAGCTAAAATAGCGCCAAATGTAGACCATGCTGATGCGTTACTCTGGTTAAGCCCTACGATGCAAGCGCTAAAAAGCCAACTTGATCGCATTGCCAAAACCAAAGCGAATATATTGCTTAGAGGGGAAAATGGTACGGGAAAATCACAAATTGCCAGCTACATCCACCAGCAAAGTAACATCACAGGCAACTTTGTGAGCACCAATATGGCGGCCATTCCAGAGTCACTGTTTGAAAGCGAAATGTTTGGCCATGTGAAAGGTGCGTTTACTGACGCTAAACAGGATAGACAAGGTCGTTTCTCAATGGCTGAGCAAGGGACTTTGTTTTTGGATGAGGTAGGCACACTCACAGAGCCTCAACAAGCGAAGCTACTACGAGTATTAGAAACAGGGGAATATGAAGCTGTTGGCTCGAGCAAAACGCAGCATGCAAGCTGTAGAATCATTAGCGCAACTAATGCAGATTTAGAGTCGCAACAACAAGCAAGTCAATTTCGTAGTGACCTGTATTTCAGACTAAATACAATGGAGTTTGAGATCCCACCACTGCGCTTGCGTCGCACTGAGATAGTT
The DNA here is from genome assembly GCF_021728455.1 of Pseudoalteromonas sp. L23. Taxonomy (NCBI): domain Bacteria; kingdom Pseudomonadati; phylum Pseudomonadota; class Gammaproteobacteria; order Alteromonadales; family Pseudoalteromonadaceae; genus Pseudoalteromonas; species Pseudoalteromonas sp. L23. Next base: position 84,172 of record NZ_JAKKCW010000015.1, read on the forward strand.
CCACTGGCCGACTTTTTTATTCAAAAGCACGCAACGGCCTATGAATTAGACGTAAAACCTTTGTCTCATGCAGCGAAAACAAGACTACAAAGTTACGCATTCCCGGGTAATATCCGTGAACTTAGCCATATGATGGAACGTGCGATTTTACTGTGTGATGGCACTGAAATTGAAGAAAGCGCGCTTTCTTTAAAATCTGTGGTAACCACAGAGCAGAGTGAGCCTGAAATGATGACGCTAGATCAAGCCGAGCAAAAATTGATTAAAATGGCGCTGTGCCAATGCCATGATAATGTGGAAGATGCTGCGGTTTTACTTGGGATCAGTAAAAGTGCCCTATATCGTCGCCTTGATAAGTTCGATATTAAAACGCGATGAGCTTGCCTATGAAAAAGCCTAACTTTGAACAGACTATCGAGATTTTTTGTCTGGTTATTTGGTTGCTGTTCACCGTGCTCAGCGCTTTTTTTATGGTCATCCTTGAGGTCTCAACACTCAGTGTTATCACCTACTTTATCCTTGTCCTTTGTCCGCTCGCACTGCTGCTGTATCATTTTAAACAGCGCCTGATACAACCTTTTTATCACCTCTCAACCACCATAGAGGCGATTAAAAACGAAGAGTATGGACAGCGCTTGTACACCTCTGACAGCTCAGGCATTCTTCACAGTTTGCAGCAGGAAACACAGCAATTGTGTGAACAGCTGCAATCATTCAAATCAGAGCGAGACCACCAAGCCATATTACTATTTAGGCTCATTGAACAACTGCCCAGCCCCATCGCGATTTTCGATAACGACACTGCACTGGTGCATGCCAATGAAGCCTTCTCAAATTGGATTGGCAAACCATGGCAAAGCCAGCGTTTATTAAAAGCGCATAAGTTTAGCCTTGAATATCATAGTGGACATTGGCACTTTAACCACCCCACCTTAGGTGATGAGTGGCAACTTCGCTATAGCGAGCTTACCATTGCAGGCATGCAGGCGCACTTAGTGATCTTAACCGATGTGCAAGCGGTTGTCAGTCAAGCTCAGCGCGACGCTTGGCAAAAAATGATCAGAGTGCTCAGCCACGAAATTCATAATTCTCTCTCGCCGATTAAGTCACTTGCTCAAACCTTGATAGAAATTCCCACCACGCAAGAAAATCAAGCCGATTTTGAACAAGCGCTTGGCGTGATTGTGCAGCGCAGCGATGGCCTGATGTCATTTGTTAATCGCTATGCAAGCGTTGCAAAACAGCATCAACTTCATATAGAAGCGATATCCATAAGTGACTTACTAACGCCGCTCGTAGGGCTTTTTGACAATCGCGTGAGATTAACCATTGAACAGGACTTTACGCTGCAAATTGATCAAAGCTTACTTGAGCAGGCACTTGTAAACCTGATTAAAAATGCCTTGGAAGCTGGAGGTGAGCGCAATGCTGTTTACGTCAAAGCGTATCACAATCATAAATTCGCAGGTATTGAAGTACTCGATGAAGGGCATGGCATAAAGAACGCTGACAACCTATTTGTACCTTTTTACACCACTAAAGCAGCGGGTAAAGGGATTGGGCTCATCTTAGCTAAAAATATCGTTGAACAGCATAACGGAAAACTGAGCTTAACCAATCGTAAGGATGCACAAGGTGCAATTGCTCATATTCAGCTTCCACTGGTGGCAGCGAATAAGTGAGTGTTCACCGCCACTGCTAGGCAACATTTATTCAGACATTTTAAGCATCGCAATCAACTGACGGCCAGCAGCAATGGTATTGGTTTCACCACTATAGATGTTGTCGCATTCTTTCGATCCAAACACTTCTTTAATCCAAACAAGTAATAATAAGTGTTAACCGATTAACTTTGAGCCCTCGTAAAAGTGCTGTCGATGCTCAAGGTAGCGCATCCACACTCTATCCATTTGCGACTGATATAGTTTTGCGCCATGTTTGTAATCCGTACCGTGCAACAGCAGCATATCCGCAAGTTGCATGCTGCTGGTCATGGCATGCAACATACCTTGCGAAGAGAGCGGATCAAAGCTCATGCTCGCATCACCCACCGCATACCAGCCTTTTGCTGCGCAACTATCCAAACGGGCCGAATTTGCACTTACCATTGGGCGCAGGTATGCTGTTTCTATATTCACCAAGTCCACTAAGGTGCTAAATCCCCTCACCTGCTTTACTTTGGCTAAAAAATCTTGAGCGTTGGTGATGTTGCACTTTTTGATCGCATCAGCGCAAGCCTGCCAAGAAAACACCCGAGGCTGCATATTAGGATCGAGTGAAGAGCATGCCGCGCTCGGCGCACTATACCACCAGCCATTTTCTTCATCGCTTATCACCGCAAACTGTTTCGTCGTGGCAACCTCTGCGGTAAGCCACAGTGCCATTTGCTTATCAAACTGTTGTAGTTTTGCACCGAGTCGCCTCGCCAGATGACAGGCGCGACCGGTGGCATCAATAAGCAGTGTTGTCGTGATAGACATGTCAGTGTCGCGGCCTTCAACCCTAACTTGCCAACTTGATTGTGTTTGCACCACATCAGTAAGCTTTGTAGAAGATAACAAAGGGATACCACGAAGCACTAATTGATCACGAAGCTGCTGTTCAAAATGCTGCCGATGAATGTGCCATCCCAAACCATCGGGGTTTTTAACGTTATCCACTATGGTAGGCGATTCACTACCCCAAAACGAAATCATACCGTGACAAGTGAGATGTTCCGGGCTTTGTAGTAAGTGCAACAAATTAAGCTTTTTGAGAATTCTAGACGCCGCTGGCGGTAAACACTCGCCCACTTTGTCTTTAGCTACGGCGAGCTTATCGACTACTATCACCTGGTAGTGAGGATGCAAGGCAAGTGCAGCAATGCATCCTGCAATGCCTGCACCTACAATTACAATATCCGATTTCCTTTCAGCCATATTAGCCCTTATTATTTGCGATTCCGGCGGTGTGCTTTGTCGGTTTGTGACAAATCAGGACGACAATCTCGCATGCTTTCATTACGACTTGCTGTCAGCAGTTTTTCTGCTTTGTGATCCGCTTTGGCTGGTGTTAATCCTACTTGCATGGTGGTTGGAAAACCAGTTACGCCTTTTTCTGTTTTCGGTAATACCACCGCCAGTTGACCAAACCCAGTGATCATACTGTTGATCTGCTCAATATAGTTGGTTGAAGGGCCTATCGGCAAATCGTTTAGCCACAGCTCCCGGTCATTAAATGCTGCTTGTCGCTCTGCAAATGGTTTAGTTTCATCGACTACCCGGTGATAATTTTGCTCGCTAAGCATATTATTTGGCACTCGTGCAGGCCAAAAGGTCGGTAAATAAGGGTCGTAAGCTTCATTGTAGCCATCGCGACAACTCGCGGTGTCTGTTTGCCAAGGAATGGCCATCCAACGTGTAATGCCACCAGCAACCTGCCCCGTTTTTAATGGGCCGCTCGAATGCAGCGCGATTTCTGATGTCATTTCCACGCCATAATTGGTGCCGTGGGTCGGTGCAGTATCTTCTGAATGTTTAAGACGGAAAGCCTCGCTATACATGCCCGCTGTACGCATTGGCCAAGTCATTTCACATCCAGGGTGGAAAGCATCCGCTAAACAGAACTCCATCGCCGCTTTAGTTAACATCTCTGGTTGCTCAGCAACCGGAATTTCATCAATGCTGGTTGGGGGGCGATAACAAGGGTCGTAATCAGAGTCAAATTCGCCATTCGACCACTGCTGTAACATATTCAACTGAATTTCTGTCAGGGTGACAAACTGCCTTGGCGAGTCATCGGCATCTACACTCATCGCATCGCCGTACAACCAAGGCCACAACTGCGGTGCGGTAGCGGCAAATTTAGGGTTCCAACTATGTTTTTCATCCGCCGTGGTGACTTTTTCTATCTGTCTAAAGTTATTAAAGAGATTACGTCTTGCTTCTTGCCATGTACGTGAATTGTCATTTAAACGGCTGATCCAAGTCTCTGAAGTAAAATCAAAGGGGCTATTCCAGCCAAACCCTGCGGCAAATCCCGCATTAACCCATTGTAAATCGGTTAACCTTTGGAAAATTGGCAGAATGTCTTTACTAAAGGAAGGCTTACCCTTAGGTGCAGGTAGCATCTTGGCGTCAACTGCAACCTGACGCATTAAATCCCACATGGTTCGCGGAGATTTTTGCATTGGTGCGTAATCTGGTGGCGCACAAATAACCCATGCAGGTTTCACATCAAGTGCTTTGCCTTGATATTTCACCTCAGCAGTTACAGGACCGTCCGAAGTATCGTCGTACCAGCCTTCATTATTACCGAACGTGATCGCCTCGTGGCCTTGAGGATTTTCTGACACCCCGTGCCCACCAAGCATAAGTAAGCGGCCCTTATCATCGGTACGCATTTCGCCTAAGTACACTTTTTTACCGGCAAAGCATCCTTCAAAGCGACTACAACCACACCCAGAAGCAATACCACTGATCTGCTGCGCCCCACCATCAATGAGCAAGCTGTCACGGTCGTTTACATTGAGGTTGCGCAGTAAACTCGGCTCGGCTTCAGCCGCCTCTGGAATATCCAACGCTAATTGAAACTCATACCAAGATGCTTTTTGATTAGCCAAGCGAGCATGCCAAATGATAGAAGCGCCATCGTCGCAAGTGAGTTCTTTAACGATGTTGCCCTCGGCGTCCAATCCATAAATACGAAAACGCGCGGCTTGGCGCTTCAACGCCCCCGTGCTATCGCGATAGTAATTCATATCTCTTGGAATGGCGGTATCGACCTCAGGGCCAATAAAAAATTCTTCAGGGCTGTTACCAACCCGCATTACACCTATGGGTGGGTATATGGCAGCTGAAACAATGGGGTTTTGATTGCAGTGATGTGACATGTTGTAATCCTTTTTACAGTGGTTCAATTCATGAAGCATTACTGCAGTGTAGAAGCTATTTCTGACTTAAACCATTACATCGAATTACAACTTAAACACGAAAATATTTTGCTTAATCTAAGATTTGGATAGGGAATGTTCTAACTCATTGTTGTTAAAGTACAACTTAATTTACCTCCTTGTCTAACCAGAGAATTTTAGGGAAAACACCGCTTCCGCATCCTGCTCTCGCTATGGTGCCAGCTTCCTATAAGCAAGGCGAATTTGCTAACCAATATAGCTATTGGTTAGTAATTAAACACCGTTTGCACTGGAACTGACTGCTAGAAAGGTATTAACTATCCACAACTCAAGTTAATTAGCGAAGGAACTTATATTTTTTATATCATGTAGTCCACAACATTGCAGCACAGGAAGGCTTTCTCTAAAATACATCTAACTTAAAAAAGAGATTGGAAACTCATGGCTCAATATATTTATACCATGTCGCGGGTGAGCAAAGTTGTGCCACCTAAGCGCACTATTCTGAAAGATATTTCTTTATGCTTTTTCCCGGGCGCTAAAATTGGTGTTTTAGGCCTTAATGGTGCAGGTAAATCGACCTTACTTCGCATTATGGCGGGTGTGGATAACGAATTCGAGGGCGAGGCTCGTCCGCAACCTGGTACTAAGATCGGTTACCTACCGCAGGAACCTGTACTAGACGAAAGCAAAACCGTTCGTGAAACGATTGAAGAAGCAGTTGGCGAAGTAAAACGCGCCCTGAATCGATTAGACGAAGTGTACGCAGAGTACGCGATGGAAGACGCTGACTTTGATGCGCTAGCTAAAGAGCAAGGCGAATTAGAAGCTATCATCCAAGCACATGACGGTCACAACCTAGATAATGCGCTTGAGCGCGCTGCCGATGCGCTTCGTTTACCAGAATGGGATGCGAAAATTGAGCACCTATCAGGTGGTGAAAGACGCCGTGTTGCTATCTGCCGCCTGTTACTTGAAAAGCCAGATATGCTGCTTCTTGACGAACCGACTAACCACTTAGATGCCGAGTCGGTTGCGTGGTTGGAGCGCTTCCTTCATGACTACGAGGGCACAGTGGTAGCGATCACCCACGACCGCTACTTCCTAGATAATGTAGCAGGCTGGATTTTAGAGCTTGACCGTGGCCATGGTATTCCGTGGGAAGGTAACTATTCTTCATGGCTTGAGCAAAAAGATGCACGTTTGAAGCAAGAAGAAAAATCAGAGAAAGCACGCCAGAAGTCGATTGAAAAAGAACTTGAATGGGTACGCTCAAATCCAAAAGGTCGTCAAGCTAAGTCTAAAGCACGTATGGCGCAGTTTACCGAGCTTCAGCAAAACGACTATCAAAAGCGTAACGAAACCAACGAGCTATTCATTCCACCTGGTCCTCGCTTAGGCGACCAAGTGATTGAAGTGAGCAACTTACGTAAGAGCTTCGGTGACAGATTGTTGATTGACGATTTGAACTTCAACGTACCTAAAGGTGCAATTGTTGGGATCATCGGTGCAAACGGCGCGGGTAAGTCAACGCTGTTTAGAATGCTAAGCGGTCAAGAGCAGCCAGATAGTGGTAACATCACTATTGGTGAAACGGTTGAAATCGCCACTGTTGAACAGTTCCGTGATGACATGGACGGTAATAACACCGTATTCCAAGAGATCTCTAACGGCCAAGACATTCTTAAAATTGGTAACTTTGAAGTACCAAGCCGCGCCTATGTTGGCCGCTTTAACTTTAAGGGCAATGACCAACAAAAGTTTGTAAAAGAGCTGTCTGGTGGTGAGCGCAATCGTCTGCACTTAGCAAAACTACTAAAAGCAGGCGGTAACGTACTGTTGCTGGATGAACCAACCAACGATCTAGACGTTGAAACGTTACGAGCCCTAGAAAATGCGATTTTAGAATTCCCGGGCTGCGTTATGTGTATCTCGCACGACCGTTGGTTCCTAGACCGTATCGCGACCCACATTCTAGACTACCGTGATGAAGGCCAAATCAACTTCTTTGATGGCAACTACACTGAATACGAAGAATGGTTGAAGAAGACCTTTGGTGCTGAGGCGGCAGAGCCTAAACGTATCAAATATAAGAAGATTGGCTAATAACTAAAACATTAGGGCCTGTTGATCTTTCAAGTTTGTTTTTGCAGCAGTTTGATTGGTATTTATACAAGGCAGAGCCAGCGTAGCGTAGTCATTCTACGTAAGTCTGGCGATAACGCAGTAGAAATGCCAATCAAGCGCTGCCCTTTGGGTTGACCTGAGTGCGCTTTGTTCATTGTTGCTCAACTTTTGCCTAGATTACTAGGCGGCAAGTCGAGCGTCGCGACCAAAACACACTCAGAAGAACAAAAATCAAACAGCAAAGGTCAACAAGCCCTAGTCTATCGACGATAGATAATCTAAGGCTCTTCGTTAGGAGCCTTTTTTATTTTTTAATACTTGCTTAGCTTTATTCATGCCGCACTGTGGAGGCAAGTCGCAAATCAAATTGCAGTAGCAATCCCATCCAAGCGGCGTAATTTATTGTCATTGTTAGTAGCGAGCACAATGATATAAGCTATTCTTTACCTATACGGACTATTAGGATCAGTAATGAAAGAACGTCGACGTTTTTCCAGAGTTATTTTTTCAAACGAGGCACAGTTTATGGCCTCAAGCGGTGATTTTAGCTGCGAAATCTTGGATTTGTCGCTCAATGGCGCGTTACTCACCCTGCCCGATGGCTATGTGCCACTTAAAAACGACCCTGCAAGTTTAAACTTTTATCTACCTGGTAGTGATATTCAAATTACAATGGAGGTAGAGGTTCGTCACGTTGAAGAAGGTCATCTAGGTGTACATTGCCGCCAAATCGATCTCGATAGTGTGACGCATTTAAAGCGCCTTATTGAACTTAACCTGGGAGATGATGATATACTTCATCGCGAGCTAGAGCAGCTCACCTACGATGATGATTAATACCAATTCGCTTAATTAAGCTAATTGATATTAGACGGATCGATTTTACACTTATGTTAAGAATTTCTGTTGATGAACACCCACACTGGCGTGAACAAGCAAAAGCCCACGGCTTTGAGCTTCATACTATGTATGGTGAAAAGTATTGAGACGAAAGTGCATATTATCAATTTACGTTAAAGCAAATTGAGCAAGACTTGGAAGATCCAAGTGACGAACTCCACCAAATGCGCTTACACCTTGTCGATTTAGTGTGTAATGACGAGTCTCTTCTGCAACCGTTTGCTAATCCTGAGTCTCAATGGGAATTAGTGACTCACTCATGGCGTCATCGAGACCAAGCGCTCTATGGTCGCTTTGATTTTAGTTACGATGGAAAGTCACCAGCCAAGCTGCTGGAGGCCAATTTCGACACGCCCACCAGCTTATTCGAAACGGATTACTGGTAGTGGCTTGAAGAACAGGTAAAAGCCGGTAAGTTACCACGTAATGCGGATCAATTAAATGACCTTCAAGAAGCGCTGATAGAGCGCTTTTATCAACTGCATAAATGCTACCGTGGTGCTCCCCTACACTTTTCTTGCTGCAAAGAAAGCTTTGACGACTTGGGCACCATTCAATATATGCGCAGTTGCGCGATGGAAGCTGGACTCAAAACGAAACAAGTTTTTATCGAAGATATCGGATTTGATAACCAACACTTTGTCGACCTTGATGATTCGAAAATCCAATGGATGTTTAAGCTATACCCATGGGAATTTATGTTTCAAGATGAATATAGCGAACAATTATCGGAAGCAAAAGTGCAATGGCTAGAGCCTCCAAGGAAAGCGATTTTATCTAATAAAGCAATCTTACCTTTGCTATGGCAAATCTTTCCCAATCACCCAAATCTGTTACCGGCATACTTTGAACAGGACAAGCATAAAATTGCAAGCAGCGAGTCCGGCTATGTGAAGAAGCCGCTATTTTCTCGTGAAGGCGCGAATATTGAGATCCGAAAAGATCAACAGCTGTTTGCACAGTCTGCAGGTGGATATGGCGAAGAAGGTTATATTTATCAAGCTTACTCACCTTTACCCAAATTTGCAGGCTTCAATACGCTCATCGGCTCATGGATTGTCGGTGATAAAGCAGTTGGAATTGGTGTCCGTGAAGATAAAAGTCTGATCACCCAAGATCTTAGCCGTTTCTTACCCCATATAATTGTTGGCTAAACTCTTTGAACACTAAAAGACTTAGTCGGTATGGAACAAATGTGTTCCATCTCTCAAATTAATGTTCAGCCGAGAATAAAAACTTATTAAATTCATGCCATTCGTACTTTTTAGACAAACACTTGGCAAAAACCACCGCAAAAATTAACACAAACCTAACTAGTGTACTAAAGTAGTAACTGGGTTTTGCATCAAGTTGAGAAAACAATACTTGGCTTGTTGCAACAAATTTTTGGAAAGTGCACTCAACAGGTTGGAGTGCATAAATACGTTAAAGATCACTTAGCGAGCTAGGAAGTAATACCAATTGGTATAAAAGCAGTCAGCCTCAAAAGTGTGAGACATCGTCGACTAAGGAACTCACATGACTCACTACAAAATAGGTACAGACATTAGTCAAAAACCCATTCCAGAAGCAGTCAAAGTCGCAGTGATAGGGGCTGGCATGTCTGGTTTGTATAGCGCTTGGCGATTACAGTGCGAAACAGACGTTGATGACTTCGCCATTTTTGAGCGCAGCAACCGCACAGGTGGAAGATTGGACTCAGATCTTATCCATTTCAGAGATAACCGCGCAGGAGCAAAGCCTGACAGCACCATTACAGTCAAAGAAGAACAAGGTGGTATGCGGTTTCTATTTGAGGGTATGGATGACCTAATGGCCCTCTTTCTAAAGTTAGGCCTAGAAGATCAGATAGTCCCGTTCCCCATGAATAGCGGCGGCAATAACCGGCTCTACTTTCGCGGTACCAGCTTTTCGGTAAACGATGCTGAACAAGACGACTATCATATTTGGTCGGCACTTTATAACCTCGACCCAAACGAACAAGGTGTTAATCCCAAAGACATTATTAATGTTGTTTTTAATCGTATCTTGCAAGTGAATCCACAGTTCGATTCAAGGCCAGAGGTTCGCGGTCCAGAGTTTTGGCAGGATTTCCGTCTGCAATGTCAATGGCAAGGTGAACCGCTATATAATTGGTCTTTGTGGGATTTACTCACTGATATGGGTTATAGCCAAGAATGTATCACCATGCTGTATCGTGTTTTGGGCTTTAATGGCACCTTCTTATCGAAAATGAATGCGGGGGTTGCCTATCAGCTTTTGGAAGACTTTCCTGCAGATGTCGAATTTAGAACCTTTAAAGACGGCTTTAGCACCCTGCCAAACGCGCTGGTGGATAAAATAGGTAAAGAGAAGATTTACCTGCAAACGAGCATCGATAGCATCGCCTTTGATAAAGCAGACAATCTTTATGTACTTAAGTACACCAAAACCGAGCAAGACGGACAGATAAGCGAAGGAACATTTAAAGCCGAAAAGCTTATTTTAGGGCTGCCAAGGCTCGCGCTTGAAAAGTTGTTCATAGCGTCAGATGTATTCAAACAGCTACCAAAGCAGCGGCGCGATGCGTTATGGGATACATTGCAAAGCACAAGCAACCAACCGCTCCTGAAGATTAATTTATATTACGACACTGCATGGTGGGGAACCGGCATGACAGGCCGCCCAGCTGTCAGCTTTGGACCTAACTTTGCCGATTTACCAACAGGTTCTGTTTATCCCTTTTATGCTTTAGATGATGAACTCGCAGCCGCGCTTATGTATAACGAGCGTCATGCCGAGCCTAACTCTGAAACCCAACACAAACTCGAAGGGATAGAAGCAGCTAAATACAGTCGCCCAGCCGCATTGACTATTTACTGTGATTATTTAAATATTAATTTTTGGAGTGCACTGCAAAATAAAGGTGAGCTTTATCATCACCCTCGTGAGTCGGAACTCGTTGAATCTATTCCCAGTGATATATTTCCAGCCTCGGAAGCGGTTGTACGACAAGCGACACAATTCTTTAAAGACATTTTTAATACACATTATGTTCCACAGCCCACCCTCACAAGCGCTCGAATTTGGGAAGGGAATGTGAATTTCAATGTCCCTGAAAATCTTCAATTTGGTTTTGGTGTACATCAATGGGCGATTGGAGCGAATGATAAAGACGTCATCGAAGGTTTAGTAGAGCCGTTGCCAAATCTATTTACCTGCGGTGAAGCTTACTCTGATTATCAGGGCTGGGTAGAAGGTGCATTACGTTCGACAGATTTAGTGCTACAAAAAGGGTTTGGCTTAGCGCCACTAAGCAAAGTCTTTGAAACAGACCAAGGCTGTAGCTCTTCAGAAGCAATACAAATCGCCTATCGAAAAATTGCTAATGAAATGATTATGGAATATATCGATCCTAACTTTTCGCCAAACACTAAAGACAAAGTAACGCTTGCTGATGCCAATAGTGTGCTTGGCGTCAACCTCAGTTATTTCGATAAGCCCTAACCCGCTTCTCTAGTAACGAGGAGTTTTTTACTCCTCATTATCCCTACCTTGCAGAACTAATTGATAGTTTTCGATCAACAAGAACCGTTCAGGCGTATTTCAAGTTAATCCAAGCTGCTCTGAGCCCTGTGATAAGTATTCTACGCTTTTGTGATAAAAACGTGATAACTCCGTGAGCCTATCTCAATATCTTGCGGCCATGATAAGGAGACTGTTAATCCTAATAAGAAGAGTACATCATGAAAGCAAAAATCCTGACAACATTAGTCGCAACGTGTTTATCAAGCGCTGCGCTGGCACAAGACCTTGAAGTAAAAATCACTAACCTCACTCACGGTATTTACTATACGCCTTTACTGGTGGCTGCTCATAATCAAGATACCGCTCTTTTTAAACTCGGCGAGCAAGCTTCTGAAGCATTGCAAGCCATGGCCGAAGGCGGTGACATTTCAGCTTTAGGACAAATCCTCGAAAGCTCAAACGCCAATATGGTCGCCAACCCAGCTGAGGGGCTACTTGCACCCGCAGGCTCTACAATGGCGATGATATCAACGAGTGAAGGAAATACGCATCTTTCAATTGTGGCGATGCTACTTCCTACCAATGATGGATTTGTAGGATTAAATGCGTGGCCTATTCCAAGCGCTGCCGGCACCTATGAAGTTTACCTTAATGCCTATGATGCAGGTACTGAAGCGAATAATGAATTAGTTGTCGAAGGCTCTGGTGCACCCGGTATTTTAGGGATCCCAGCATCGCCAGGTGCGGCTCCTGGCACTCAAGGAGCTGGCGTCACAGCAAGTGAAGAAAACACCATGGTCCATATTCACAGAGGCAACGTAGGTGACAACGAGCAAGTCGGCGGTAATAGCGATCTGCATAACACCGTGCACCGTTGGTTAAATCCTGTGGCAAAAGTAACAATAACCGTAAAATAAGGGGGGAGCTATGAAAGCGAAATTAGCATTAATTGCCATGTCTGCGCTCCTACTCAGTGCATGTGGAGACAATGACAATAATATGGTGATGCCAGAGCCTCCGGTTGAGCCGGAGCCAGTTGAGTATGAGTTTGCCATCACTATCACGAACCTTACACACGCACAGCCTATGTCACCAATTGCAGCGCTGCTTCATCAGTCTGGTCATTACTTTACTGTCGGCATGCCAGCAAGTGAAGCATTAGAGCAACTTGCAGAGGGCGGAAATAACAGCGATATTATAGCCGATGAGATGACACAAGCATCCGTCTCAACAGATGGACCTTTAGGCCCCGGTGCGACAACCAACCTTTCCATCAAAACTACAGACCTTTCTGAGCTTAAGTTATCGCTATTAACCATGATGGTGAATACCAATGATGGATTCTCCGGTCTAAATGCTATAGACGTCTCTGCGTTGCCCGTAGGTGAGGTGCAAATGTATCGAACACTTGCCTACGATGCTGGCACTGAGCTGAATAGTGAAGCCGCGGGAACCATACCAGGCCCAGCAGACAGCGGTGAGGGCTTTAACGCAGAGCGCAACGATAATCACAACATGGTGACGATGCACAGTGGTGTAGTTGGTAGTGATGATGGACTCCAAAGTTCAACGCTCACTAGTATCCATAAATTTGATAACCCGCTGCTTGCAGTCACTATCGAGAGAATTAAATAGCCTATGCGCAAACGTCTGCCATAGGCGTTTGCGCTTTCATAAAGGGCTATTTATGTTAGAAACCGTGTTGCTAGTTGAAGATGACTTAGACATAGCGAGATTGCTCCAAGTGCATTTAGAGGAGTTAGCTTTAGAGGTAACGCATGTTGCCGACGGCAGCCAAGTATTATCGGCTGCTAAAGCGAACGATTTTGCCGTGATTTTACTGGATTTAATGCTACCTAATATGGATGGACTAACCCTTTGTCGAGAGCTTAAGGCGCTTTACCCTATGAGTAGTGTCATCATCGTCACCTCAAAAAGTAGCGATATCGATAGGATCATTGGACTTGAAGTTGGTGCGGACGACTATATATGCAAGCCTTTTAATACGAGAGAGTTGCAAGCAAGGGTGAAAGCGCAGCTACGTCATGTCAGGCAACTTAAGCAATCAATGCAGACTGAAAATGCGGACTTCCCACGCGATAAAATTGCAGTTGGAAACTTAGTTATCGATGCCTGTTGTCATGAAATTTCGTTGGCTAATGTTAGATTAGACCTTACTGCAACCGAATTTGAGCTGCTGCAGTTTTTTGCTAAACACCCAAATCACGTGTTTTCTCGAACCCAGTTATTAGAATCAGTATGGGGCTACCAACACTCAGGATACGAGCATACCGTTAACTCCCATATTAATCGTCTGAGGGCAAAGCTTGAAGCTATTTCAAATAATACGGTGATAGAAACAGTATGGGGTGTTGGTTACAAATTAAATTCAGCCTCTCTTTGCGGGCAAAGCGTATGAAGCTCTCACTCTACAAAAAACTCGCACTGATCTTATTTGTCACTTTCGTTGTCATTGCAGCGATTTTTGTTTGGTGGACCCAAGCGCTATCTCAAGTCTCTAAGTCTCAAGCAGAACAACAATTACACCTCGCACTTGCAACCCATCTTGTTGACGATAATCCCCTAATAAAAGAGGGAGTGTACGACTATGACGGTTTGAGTAATCTATTTCACACCTTGATGATCTTAGGCCCCTCATTCGAGTTTTACTTCGTCTCCCCTGAAGGTAAGTTATTAACTTACTCTGCCGCCCCTGGAGAGGTTAAACGTCAGCAAATTGATGTTACCCCTTTAAAAAAACTCCTAAAGAGCAATAGCCAACTACCTGTATTTGGAGATGATCCGAGAAGCGTTAACGGCAGTAAAATTTTCTCTGTAGCCCCTGTATTTAATCAAGATATTTTGCAGGGTTATCTATATATCATCATCGGCTCATCAAAATACGATAGCATTATTGAGCAACTAAAAAATTCAGACAAGGTGATGCTTGGTGTAAGTTGGTTATTAGGCACTTTGTTCTTTTTGCTGGTTGTTGTCCTGCTACTACTTAATAAAATCACTAAGCCCGTGTCCAGACTGACTCAATATATAGATCATGTCAGCCAAAACCAGTTTAATATTAGTCGTGATGCTCAAATAAATTGGCCCGAAGAACATGATGAGATCCATCAGCTGGGTCGCAGCGTCAATGCTATGCTGGATAAAATTCAGCAGCAATTAACCACACTTAACCTCAAAGATGAACAACGTAAAGAACTACTTTCACAGCTAAGCCACGATCTCCGCACACCACTTGCCTCGCTTAAAGGTTACATCGAACTGATAGAAAAACAAACGAGTGACACAAATATCGTTTCACACATCAAAATTGCCAGCAAAAATATAAATCAGCTCAATCATCTTATCGCGCAAATTTTTGAACTCGCCCATCTAGAAGCTGGACATACCAAACTTCATATTGAGCCCTTTAATCTACTTGAACTTATGTATGACGTTGCGGCTAAATTTACATTGCAAGCTAAACGGCGCGGAATAACCATCTCAATAAGCCCGAAAGCAAGCGAAGTTAGTGTATACAGTGATATCGGGAAATTAGACAGGATTTTATCAAACCTCATCGATAACGCTATCAGACATACTGATGCTGGTGGCGAAATACAGCTCACATTACAGCAGCAACAAGATATTGCTTTAGTGAGTGTTAATGATACTGGCATTGGGATAAGCGCCGCTGATCTTCCCTATATATTCGACGCTAGCTTTCAGGCCAAAAATAGCCTAAGTAACCGCAAACACAATGCAGGGCTAGGCCTTGCGATCACAAACGAGCTCGTTAAATTATTAAAAGGAAATATTAGCGTATCAAGCAAGCTAAACCGAGGTTGTAAATTTACAATTTCACTGCCACTTTGATTTGCTAATTCTCCTTCTTTAGGTACCTAAAGGAAAGTAGCATATTCTAGACGTATAGATATACAAATCGGTGGATAAACCACCTCCTACCATATTGCACTTTGCTTATGCTGTAGTGAGAGCGAGTTTATCTCGAGAAGGTGATCACTTTGTAGATTGGGAAAGCCTTCAGCGTTTTCGACTTGGATGTGTATGCATACAAATCGGCGGGTAAACCGCCTACCACGTCGCACTGTGCTTATGTAGAGGTGGGAGCGAGTTTATCTCGCGATGTATTGAACTAAAAATGCAAAAAACCCATTACATTAATGTAATGGGTTTCTTTAATTGGGCCCTGACGATGTTCTACTTTCACATGGGTAATCCACACTATCATCGACGCTGTTTTGTTTCACTTCTGAGTTCGGCATGGGGTCAGGTGGTTCCAAAACGCTATGGTCATCAGGAAAATACTGTTTTTTAGTTTTTATTTTTATATTAAATTTGGCCCTGGCGATGTTCTACTTTCACATGGGTAATCCACACTATCATCGACGCTGTTTTGTTTCACTTCTGAGTTCGGCATGGGGTCAGGTGGGTCCAAAACGCTATAGTCACCAGGAAAACTGGGGGCAAATGTTTAATGACATCGTGCATCGCACGAGCATTCCATTTGCGCAAGGTGAACCGATTTCGCGATACCGCTGAGGTTGGTCACCTTGTTTAATTCTTAAATCCGGAAAAAGCTATTAAATTCTTTGTCTACTTTAGTCTATTAACTTCTGTCGCTTATAAACCACTTTGGCGTTGTATGGTTAAGCCTCACGGGTAATTAGTACGAGTTAGCTTAATGCCTCA